>JALZAV010000011.1 GCA_030948145.1 Candidatus Dormiibacterota bacterium | reverse complement strand
CGGCGACCACTTCATTGTCGAGGGCAGATTGACCCAGAGCTGGAAGCCGTGGAAGAGGCCGCCGCTGGCGACGAGCGCCTCGGGCGGCGTCTCGATGTGCAGAATCCCGGCGCCAGCCGTCATCCACTGCGTGTCGCCGTTCGTGATCAGCCCGCCTCCACCGTTCGAGTCGTGGTGCTGGAAGGCGCCGTCGATGATGTAGGTCACCGTTTCGAAGCCGCGGTGCGGATGCCACGGCGTACCCTTCGGCTCACCCGGCGCGTACTCCACCTCGCCCATCTGGTCGAGGTGCACGAAGGGGTCGAGCAGCTTGAGGTCAACGCCGGCGAAGGCGCGGCGGACGGGAAAGCCGTCCCCTTCGACGCCGCTGAGCGCCGTGGTCACGGAGACGATGGGGCGCTCCTGCGCGCTGGCCGGCTGGGGGATACGGGGAAGCGTGAGCGGGTCGTCGACCTGGATGGCTGGCAGTGCGGTCCTCCTTAAAAAGCGAGTCGAATATAGGTCAAAACACAAACAAGGCGGCGCCTCTTCCCTTGTCGGACGGCGAGTGCTAGACTGGCGGGCGATTAGTCTGACAACGCCCAGTTCTCGACTCTGACCCGGTTCCCGCCCCACGGAACCCGCCGTGGGCCTGCTCGCGAAGGAAGGGATTCTCCTCGCGGCAAATCTGGGTGTGCGCTTGACACCCGGTTAGGAGCGTGTTAGGATCACCGTTCGGTGCTCCAAGGCGTGTTCTTCCACGTCCCCAGCGGCACCGGCCTGCCCACCTTTCATCCCTTCTTCATCTAAAGGAGAGCTCATGATCCAGCCTGCCTCCAACGGCTCTCGCGTCAGCTACGGTCGAATTCCGGAGATGTTGCCGGTCGCCGACCTGATAGAGACCCAGATCCGATCCTTCAACTGGTTCAAGCGCGAAGGCTTGCGCGAGTTGTTCGAGGAGATCAACCCGATCACCGACTACACCGGCAAGAACTATGAGCTGAAGTTCCTGGACTACGAGTTCGGCCAGCCCAAGTTCGACAAGGAGGAGTGTCGTAACCGCGACATGACCTTCGCCGCGCCGCTGCGCATCAACACCCGGCTGACGATCCGGACCGGCGAGAACGCCGGCGAGATCAAGGAGTCCGAAGTCTTCATGGGCGACTTCCCGATCATGACCGAGGAAGGCACCTTCATCGTCAACGGCACCGAGCGGGTGGTCGTCTCCCAGCTGGTCCGCTCCCCGGGCATCTATTTCACGAGCAGCGAGGATCGCGCCTCCGGGCGGATGCTTTACGCCGCCAAGCTCATCCCCAACCGCGGCGCCTGGCTCGAGATCGAGACCTCGGGCAAGGACGTCCTCACCGTGAAGATCGACCGCAAGCGGAAGATCCCGGTGACGACGCTCGTCCGGGCCCTCGGCTATGGCAGCAACAACGAGATCAAGGCGCTCTTCGCCGACGTCGACAGCAATGCCGAGCACAAGTTCATCCAGTCCACGCTCGACAAGGACTCCTCGACCGACGTCAACGACGCCCTGGTCGAGATGTACAAGAAGATCCGCCCCGGAGATCCGCCGACCGTCGACAACGCCCGGGCGCTGATGACGGCGCTCTTCTTCAATCCGCGCCGCTTCGATCTCTCCCGGGTCGGACGCTTCAAGCTGAACCGGCGTCTCGGCTTGGCCACCGACATGACGGTGCGGACGCTCTCCAACGACGACTTCATCGCGATCATCCGCAAGCTGATCGAGCTGAACAACGGCGCCGGCGAGCCGGATGATATCGACCACCTCGGCAACCGCCGGGTGCGGGCCGTGGGCGAGCTGCTTCAGAATCAGTTCCGCATGGGCCTGATCCGCATGGAGCGGATCATCAAGGAGCGCATGACGATCTGCGATGCGGCGACCGTCACAGCCGCCAGCCTGATCAACGCCCGGCCGGTGGTCGCGGCGATCAAGGAATTCTTCGGGTCGAGCCAGCTGTCGCAGTTCATGGACCAGACGAATCCGCTGGCCGAGCTCACTCACAAGCGCCGCCTGTCGGCGCTGGGACCCGGTGGACTTTCCCGCGAGCGCGCGGGCTTCGACGTTCGAGACGTCCACCACTCCCACTACGGCCGCATCTGCCCGATCGAGACGCCGGAAGGCCCGAACATCGGCCTGATCGGCTCGCTGGCAACTTTCGCCCGGGTCAACGAGTACGGCTTCATCGAGACGCCGTTCCGGCGAGTGTTTGCCACGATGCCGGCCGACAAGGCGCATCGAGACAAGCTGATCGATCGAGTCGTCCGGGAGGACGTGATCGATCCGTCCAACAAGCGCACCAAGCTGGCCGAGGCCGGCACCGTTATCGACCGCGAGCTCGCCGATGCCCTGGTCAAGGCCAAGGTCGGCGACGTGGCGATCAAGGCCTGGGTCAGTGATGAGGTGAACTTCCTGAGTGCCGACGAGGAGGACCGCTACATCGTGGCGCAGGCGAACGCGCCGCTGGACGAGAAGAGCCAGTTCACCGAGGACCGGACGACCGCCCGCACCAAGAACCTCTTCCTGGTCGCGGACGTCAACCGGATCGAGTACATGGACGTGTCGCCGAAGCAGACGGTCAGCGTGGCGACCGCCTTGATCCCCTTCCTCGAGCACGACGACGCCAACCGCGCCCTGATGGGATCCAACATGCAGCGGCAGGCGGTGCCGCTCGTGGTCACGGAGTCGCCGATCGTGGGCACCGGGATGGAAGGGGCCGCCGCCCGGGATTCGGGCGAGCTGATCATGGCGAAGACCGCCGGCACTGTGATTTCCTGCGCCGCGCCGCCGCCCGTGGACTCGGCGGAGTCGAAGCTCGACAGCTTCAAGCGCGAGATGGGCATCCTGTTCAAGCCGGACGACGGGACGGCGATGCAGTGGTACCCGATCCACAAGTTCCAGCGCTCGAACCAGGGGACCTGCCTGTCGCAGCGCGTGATCGTTCCCGCCGGTACCCACGTCGAGGCGGGGACGGCGCTGGCCGATGGCCCCGCGACCTCCGAGGGTGAGCTGGCCCTGGGCCGGAACATCCTGGTGGCGTTCATGCCCTGGGAGGGCTACAACTACGAAGACGCGATCCTGATCTCGGAGTCGGTCGTCCGCGAGGACAAGTACACCTCGATCCACATCGAGGAGTACGAGATCGAAGCCCGCGACACCAAGCTCGGGCCCGAGGAGATCACACGCGACATCCCCAACGTCAGCGACGAAACGCTCAAGAACCTCGACGAGCGCGGCATCGTCTATATCGGCGCCGAGGTCCATCCCGGCGACATCCTTGTCGGGAAGATCACCCCCAAAGGTGAGTCCGAGCTGAGCGCCGAAGAGCGCCTGCTCCGCGCCATCTTCGGTGAGAAGGCGCGTGAGGTCCGCGACTCGTCACTTCGCGTTCCGCACGGCGAGCGCGGCATCGTCGTCGACGTCAAGATCTTCAGCCGGGAGACGAAGGACGAGCTGGCCCCCGGCGTCAACCAGCTGGTCAGGGTCTACGTCGCCCAGAAGCGGAAGATCGCGCAGGGCGACAAGATGGCCGGCCGTCACGGGAACAAGGGCGTCATTGCCCGGATCCTCCCGGCGGAGGATATGCCGTACCTGCCGGATGGTACGCCCGTTGAGCTGGTGCTCAACCCGCTCGGCGTCCCGAGCCGCATGAACCTCGGCCAGGTGCTGGAGACGCACCTGGGCTGGGCCGCGCATGCGCTCGGCCTGAAGGTCGCCACCCCTGTCTTCGACGGCGCCTCCGAGGAGACGATCGAGGACGAGCTCGGCCGCGCCGGGTTGCCGCGGGGCGGCAAGATCACGCTGCGGGATGGCCGCACCGGTGACGAGTTCGACCACGAGGTCACGGTCGGCTACATCTATATGTTGAAGCTGGCCCACCTGGTCGAGGACAAGATCCACGCCCGCTCGACGGGCCCCTACTCGCTGGTCACCCAGCAGCCGCTCGGCGGCAAGGCGCAGTTCGGCGGCCAGCGCTTCGGCGAGATGGAGGTCTGGGCGCTCGAAGCCTACGGCGCCTCGCACATCCTGCAGGAGATCCTGACCGTCAAGTCCGACGACATCGTCGGTCGCGTCAAGGCCTATGAGGCGATCGTCAAGGGCGAGAACACGCTGGAGGCCGGCATCCCGGAGTCGTTCCGGGTCCTGGTCAAGGAACTCGAGGGCCTTGCCTTGGGCGTCGAGATCCAGTCCGATGGCGAGAAGCAGGTGATCCTGAGCGAGGACGATGGCTCCGAAATGCCGCTCGATCTCGGTATCAACCTGGAACGCGACGAGATCGACGAGTCCGACCAGTGGGCGACGGGCGCACCCCGCGCCGCGCAGAATCCCCTGGATTCCTTGAGGTAATCAATGACACTAAAACTGGAAAACTTCGACGCGCTGAAGCTCTCGCTGGCATCGCCTGAGACGATCCTGTCGTGGTCGCACGGCGAGGTGACCAAGCCCGAGACAATCAACTACCGCACCCTCAAGCCGGAGCGCGACGGGCTCTTCTGCGAGCGTATCTTCGGCCCCCAGCGCGACTGGGAGTGCCACTGCGGCAAGTACAAGCGGTACCGCTACAAGGGGATCATCTGCGACAAGTGCGGCGTGGAAGTCACCCGCTCCAAGGTCCGCCGCGAGCGGATGGGCCACATCAAGCTGGCCTCGCCCGTCAGCCATGTCTGGTACTTCAAGGGCATCCCGTCCCGGATGGGACTGCTGCTCGACATGTCGCCGCGCAACCTGGAGAAGGTCCTCTATTTCGCCAACTACATCGTCACGCACATCGATGAGGATGCCCGCAAGGACTACCTCTCGAAGTCCTCGCCGCAGCACAACGATCGGGTCGTCAAGCTCCAGGAAGAGCGGGACGCCGCGGTCAAGGAGCTGAAGGAGGAGCTCGACCACCGCGTCAAGGCCAAGCAGGAAGACACCAAGGCCAAGATCAAGGCGGTCGAGGAGGCGCTCGACGAGACGGTCGATACCATGACCTCCCGGGCCAAGGAACTGGTCGACAAGATCAAGGCGCAGAAGGGCAAGAAGGCGGCCACGAACTTCACCATCGGCGAGGGTGAGGACGAGCAGGTCATCATCGAGAAAGGCACGCTCTTCGAGGACAAGCTCGCCCGTGAGCTTCCCAAGCAGGTCGAGAAGAAGATCGATCAGGTCCAGGCGTCCGTTAAGAAGCGGCAGCAGGAGCTGAAGAGCAAGTCCGACGAAGAGATCGCGAAGTGGCGCGAGGAGTACGAGCAGAAGGCCGGCACGCTGACCGATCGGTTCAAGAAGGACACCGAAGGCCTGTCCGGTGACATCGAGACCTCGAAGACAACGCTCGAGTCGCTCACGGTCAAACAGCTGCTCTCCGATCAGGAGTTCCGCGAGTTCACCGAGAAGTTTGGCAAGGTCTTCAAGGCGGGCATCGGCGCCCAGGCCATCCATGACTTGCTGGCGCGCATCGACCTGACCCAGGAGGCCGGCATCCTCCGCGAGGAGTCGAAGTCGACCTCGGGCCAGAAGCGCCAGAAGGCGATCAAGCGGCTCAAGGTCGTCGAGGCCTTCCGCAAGTCGGGTGCGTCGGCCACCTGGATGGTGTTGAACAACCTGCCGGTCATCCCGCCGGAGCTTCGCCCGATGGTCCAGCTCGACGGTGGCCGGTTTGCGACCTCCGACTTGAACGACCTCTACCGCCGCGTCATCAACCGCAACAACCGTCTCAAGCGGCTCCTCGAACTCGGCGCGCCCGAGATCATCGTGCGCAACGAGAAGCGGATGCTGCAGGAGGCCGTCGATGCCCTGATCGACAACGGCCGGCGCGGTCGCGCCATCACGGGCACCGGCAACCGCAAGCTGAAGTCGCTGTCCGACATGCTCAAGGGCAAGCAGGGCCGCTTCCGCCAGAACCTGCTCGGCAAGCGCGTCGACTACTCCGGCCGCTCGGTGATCGTCGTCGGGCCCGAGCTCAAGCTGCACGAGTGCGGCCTGCCCAAGAAGATGGCACTCGAGCTGTTCAAGCCATTCGTCATGCGCGAGCTGGTGAGCAAGGGTTATACGCAGAACATCAAGTCGGCCAAGCGCATGGTCGAGCGGGTGCGTCCCGAGGTCTGGGACGTGCTCGACGAGGTGATCAAGGAGCATCCGGTGCTCCTCAACCGCGCCCCCACGCTACACCGCCTCGGCATCCAGGCGTTCATGCCAGTGCTGGTCGAGGGCTCGGCGATCCAGATTCACCCGCTCGTTTGCTCCGCCTTCAACGCCGACTTCGACGGCGACCAGATGGCGGTGCACGTGCCGCTCTTCAGCGGAGCGATCGCGGAAGCCAAGAACTTGATGATGTCGTCCAACAACATCCTGTCCGCGTCGGACGGCCATCCGGTCATCAGTCCGACCCAGGACATCGTCCTCGGCACCTACTACCTCACCATGATCCGGCCACGGCCGACCGCCAAGGACCAGGAGTTGCCTCGCTACGGCACGGCCGAGGAGGCGCTGCTGGCGCTCGACAACCGGCGCGTCCACGTCCAGGAAGAGGTCATGGTCCGGATCGACGGCAAGCTCATGCGCACCTCAGCCGGCCGCGTGCTCTTCAACCAGGTCTTACCGATCGGTGTCCAGCCGGCGGACGGTCATGGTGAGCCGATGACGTACCAGAACCGGCTCTTCGACAAGAAGGCGCTGCGCGGCATCGTGGCCGAGTGCTTCCGCCTCCACGGTAACGAGCTGACGGCCCGGACGGCCAACGACATCAAGCGGCTCGGGTTCGCCTACGCCACGAAGGCCGGGATCACGATCTCGGCGATGGACATCAAGACCCCAGCCGCCAAGGCTGGAATCCTGAGGACGGCGGAGAAGAAGCTCGGTGACATCGACGGCCAGTTCCGCCGTGGCCTGATCACCGACGACGAGCGCTACACCCAGACGGTCGACCTCTGGACCGAGGCGACGGAAGAAGTCACGGCCGCGACCATGAAGAGCTTCGACTCGCTCCATCCGGTCTTCATGATGGCCAACTCCGGCGCCCGTGGAAACATCCAGCAGATCCGCCAGCTCGCCGGGATGCGAGGCCTGATGGCCGATCCGACCGGCCGGATCATCGACCTGCCGATCAAGGCGAACTTCTCGGAAGGGCTGACCGTGCTCGAGTACTTCATCTCGACCCACGGCGCCCGCAAGGGTCTGGCGGACACCGCGTTGCGGACCGCCGACTCCGGTTACCTGACACGGCGACTGGTGGACGTGGCCCAGGACGTGATCGTACGTTCCGAAGATTGTGGGACGACCGCGGGCGTGTGGGTCATGGACATCTCGGAGGAACGCGCCCTGACCGAGCCGCTCTTCGAGCGGATCGCGGGCCGGGTGGCGGCCGCCGACGTGCTCGATCCGAAGACCCAGGCCGTGCTGGTCAAGGACGGGGCCGAGATCAACGATGTCCAGGCGCGCAACCTGATCCAAGCGGGCGTGACCCAGGTCAAGGTGCGCTCGGTGTTGACCTGCCAGGCGCGCGAGGGCGTCTGCCGGCTGTGCTACGGCCGTAACCTGGCGACCGGCAAGGTCGTCGAGATCGGCGAGGCGGTCGGGGTCATCGCCGCCCAATCGATCGGTGAGCCGGGAACGCAGCTGACGATGCGGACGTTCCACACCGGCGGTGTCGCCGGCATGGACATCACGCAGGGCCTGCCACGCGTCGAGGAGCTCTTCGAGGCGCGCATCCCGAAGGGCAAATCGATCATCTCCGAGATCGACGGCGAGGTCGAGGTGGTTCGCACCGAGACCGCGCGCAAGGTCAAGGTGACGTCACGCGACGTGTACGACGTCCCCTACGTGCTGACGCCGAAGATGCAGCCCTTGATCGAGTCGGGCACGGCGGTGCAGGAAGGCCAGGACATTGCCAGGGGTCCGGGCGAGGACGGCGCCGAGCAGGTAATCCGCTCGCGCGCTTCGGGGATGGCCCGCGTCGAGCGCAACCAGATCGTGATTCGCAGCACCGACGAAGAGTTTCGCGAGTACCCGATCCCGCACGGTGCGCGGATCAGCGTCCAGAGCGGCAAATCGATCAAGGCCGGAGAGCAGATCACCGAGGGCTCGATCAGCCCGCAGGAACTGCTGCACATCCTGGGCCGCGAGGCGGTTCAGACCTACCTCGTCGAGGAAGTCCAGAAGGTGTACCGCTCGCAGGGCGTCGACATCAACGACAAGCACATCGAGGTGATCATCCGGCAGATGATGCGGAAGGTCCGCATCGACTCGGCCGGCGACACCGACCTTCTCCCAGGTGAGATCGTGTCCCAGTGGGAGTACGAGGAAGCGAACGCGAAGGTGCTGGCGGAAGGCGGCGACCCGGCGGTGGCGCAGACCGTGCTGCTCGGCCTGATCAAGGCCGCGCTGAACACAGCCAGCTGGCTGTCGGCGGCGTCGTTCCAGGAGACCACGCGGGTGCTCACGGAAGCCGCCATCTCCGGCAAGGTTGACCGCCTGCGCGGCCTGAAGGAAAACGTCATCATCGGCAAGCTGATCCCGGCCGGAACCGGCCTGGATTACTACCAGAAGCTGCGCGAGGAGTCGTACAAGATGTTCGCAGAACTCCCGCAACCGGTCCCCGCCAGCAGCTAGGACGGTCGACGACAAAAAAAAAGAGCCGCCCCGCCGGGCGGCTTTTTTGTTTCTGACTCTCGGTGGGCTGTCCACGCCGAGCCGGGTCGGCTAGAACATTGGTGCAGGCACTGATGCCGAAATGAACTGGCCGTTGAAATAGTCAATCAGGACCAACTCGCTGTGTTGCGGTGCAGGGCAGTGCACCGTCTGTCCCGGCATCGGCGCCGGGCCGCAGGACGGCGGCGGGAAAGTCCCCGCAAAGTAAACCGCCCAGACCCAGCGCCCCGGCGCAACCGTCTGGTCCCCGTGAGCGAAGTCAGAGAAGCGGGCTGCTCGCGCGCGCGTCACCAGTGCCGGAGTCGTGGAATAGGCGTTCGTCATCGCGATCTTCTCGGCATCCGACCGAGACAAACCGCCAGATGGTCGGCCAAAGAGGACCCCCAGAGCCAAGGCGGCAATCACGAATAGAACGGCTGAAACGGCGATGGCCAGCCCCGCGAATGTCTGTTGCCGGCTGATCTTCGACACCTAGCTCTAATAACGCCCGTGGCCCGGAAAAGTTCCAACTTAGAAGCCGGCGCCAGGGCGACCACAGTGCCATGCGTACCATGATGTGGCTATCGGCATTGAGCTAAATCTGAGCGAGTCAGAGTAAAGCGGAGGTGGAGCAATGAGCTTAAAGCCGTCTGAGCTGATTGACAAGCAAATCGCCGACCTCAAAGACTGGCGTGGTCCGCTGATGACCGAACTGCGGTCGGTGATCCGCAAGTCCGACCCACGGCTCACGGAAGAGTGGAAATGGGATACGGCGGTGTGGACGCACAACGGAAATGTCTGCGCTCTCGGAGTCTTCAAGAACGGAGTCAAGATCAACTTTTTCAAGGGTGCCAGCCTGCCCGATCCGAAGCACCTGTTCAACGCCGGTCTCGAGGCGAAGGTCTCACGGGCGATCGACATTGCCGAGGGCGGCTCGATTGACAAGTCGGCGTTGCGGGACCTGGTTCGCGCCGCCGTAGCCTCTAACTCCGCCAGGCGCTGATCACGGTCGGCGGCGATGAACTGGAAGGACTCCGCCCGCGACACTGGCCATGGCTACTACACGCTTGCTACCGAGGACACGCGCAATGTACCGGTCAGGCTCTTTCTGACGTCGAACCTGCTCGATACCGTCGAGGACTCGATCTACCCCCAGATCGTCAATGCCGCGAGTTTCCCCGGCACCCGGATGGTCGCGATCACGCCCGATGTGCATCACGGCTATGGCGTGCCGATCGGGACGGTGCTCCTGACCGACGCCGACATGGGTGCCGTGGCCCTCGGTCCGGTGGGATTTGATATCGGCTGCGGCATGCTCAGTGCCTCGAGCGAGGTGCCGGTTTCTGCCGCGACACCGGAGAATCGGCTGCGCTTCAACCAGGAGGTGACCCGGCGCGTCGCGCTCGGCCCAGGGCAGGCGAGTCGGACGAAGTTGAAGAGCCTGTCGCGCAAGGACTTCGAGGCCATCATCCGTGGCGGCGCCGGCTACTACGTCGATACCTACGGGTCCAACGTCGACCGAACGCGCAGCGAGCGGGATGCGATTCCGGTCGACGATCGCTGGCAGCCGCCCTGGGGTGGACCCGGCCGGCCCGAACGCGGTATTCCGCAGCTGGCCACGCTGGGCGGCGGCAACCATTTCATCGAGCTCCAGGGCAACCTCGGCACGGACACGCTCTACGTCCAGATGCACTCCGGTAGCCGCGGCTTTGGCCACGGCCTGGCAACCAACTATTTCCAGCAGGCGCGGGCGGAGAATCCGGCGATCAAGGCGCTCGACCTCGGCTACTTCATGCCCGACTCGCCCCATTACACGAACTACCTCAACGCGGTTGCGGCCGGGGCCAACTTCGCGATCGTGAATCGATTCACGATGTTCGAGCAGATCGCGCTCGCGTTCGAGGAGGTTTTTAAGCAACCGCTCTCGCTCGTCTACGAGATCAGTCACAACCTCGTCCAGCGCGAGCTCTCGCCCGAGTTCGGCTGGGTGCACGTCCACCGGAAAGGGGCGACCCGCGCCTTCCCGGCCGGCCATAACTATCTCAATGGAACCCAGTGGGAGGCGAGCGGCCATCCGGTGCTGATCCCCGGCTCCAACCACGACGCCAGCTTCATCCTGCGGGCGACGCCCGGCGCCTCGATCAGCGGCTACTCCGTCAACCACGGCGCCGGCCGGCGTATGTCCCGCGGCGCAGCCCGCAAGACGCTGAACCAGCGAGCCGTGGATGACGACTACAAGGCGGCCGGGATTGTCGTCAACCTGCATGGCAACGTGCCGATCGACGAGTCGAAGGACGCCTACAAGTCCTCCCGCGAGGTGGTGGAGGCCGTCACCCGCGCCGGGCTGGCGACGATCGAGCACGAGCTCTACCCGCTGGCCTCGATCAAGGGCAATGAGTGAGCTAGGCTGAGACCCGTGCCGCTGCGCTGGTCCACCATCGTGATCGACTGCGACGACCCGGAGAAGGTCGCCCGCTTCTGGAGCCAGGCACTCAACCTGCCGCTGAACGGGCCGGAGCATGGCGAGTGGTGGCTCGAGCCGGGCGGGGACCAACCGGACTTCCTCTTTCAGAAGGTCCCGGAGGCCAAGTCGGTCAAGAATCGGGTCCACCTCGACCTCCGGCCTGACGACCAGTACGTTGAAGTCGAGCGCCTGATCGGGCTGGGGGCCCGCCGCATCGACATCGGCCAGAAGGATGTGTCCTGGGTCGTCCTCGCCGATCCGGAGGGCAACGAGTTCTGTGTCCTCCAGCCGCGCCCTGAGGCGACGACGTCCTGATGGTCGGCCTGATGCTGATCGCAGTCGTCATCGGGGTCGCCGTGCTGGGGGCTGTTGCCCTCGCCATCATCCTCTCCAACCGCTAGCGCGGCCGATACGATTTGACAGTCGACTCGGAGCCGCCGTAGAATACCCCTTCGCGCCCTGAAAAGCGCGGGAATACACTATGCCCACGATTTCACAACTCATCCGGTATGGCCGCAAGCCATTGACGAAGAAGACGAAGGCGCCGGCGCTGCAGAGTTCACCGCAGCGACGGGGTGTCTGCGTGCGCGTTTACACGACGACGCCCAAGAAGCCCAACTCCGCCCTGCGGAAAGTCGCGCGTGTACGCCTCACCTCCCGCCAGGAGGTCACGGCCTACATCCCGGGTATCGGGCACAACCTGCAGGAGCACTCCGTGGTGCTGATCCGCGGCGGCCGCGTCAAGGACCTCCCCGGTTGCCGGTACCACGTTGTCCGCGGCACCCTCGACACCGCCGGCGCCAAGGGGCGCAAGCAGGGCCGCTCGAAGTACGGCGCCAAGAAAGAAAAGGCGAAGAAGGCCTCCTAATGCCGAGACGCGCCCGGATTCAAAAACGTATCACGCTGCCCGACCCCGTGTACACACACGAAGGCGTAGCCAAGTTCGTCAACGTCGTGATGCAGCGCGGCAAGCGCAGCACCGCCGAGCGGGTCGTCTACGGCTCTCTGGATCGGATCAAGGCGGTCTCCAAGAAGGACCCGATCGAGGTCTTCGACCTCGCCCTGAAGAACGCCACCCCGGTGCTCGAGGTCAAGCCTCGCCGCATCGGTGGCGCCACCTACCAGGTCCCGGTCGAGATCAAGCCGGAACGGCGCTCCGCGCTGGCCCGGCGCTGGATCGTCCGCTTCGCCCGCGCCCGCTCCGGGAAGTCGATGCAGGAGAAGCTGGCGGGCGAACTGATGGACGCCGCCAACGGCGTCGGCGCCACCATCAAGCGGCGCGAAGAAACCCACAAGATGGCCGAGAGTAACAAGGCCTTCAGCCACTTCCGGTACTAGCCCATGCCTGAAGCCAAGGTCAACCACCGTAGCTACCCGCTCGAGACGGTCCGGAACATCGGCATCATGGCGCACATCGACGCCGGCAAGACGACCACGACCGAGCGCATCCTCTATTACACCGGCCGGATCCACAAGATGGGCGAGGTGCATGAGGGCGCGGCCACGATGGACTGGATGGTCCAGGAGCAGGAGCGCGGCATCACCATCACCTCGGCCGCTACCGCCGCCACCTGGCGGGGCTTCCATATCAATATTATCGACACACCCGGGCACGTAGACTTCACGGTCGAGGTCGAACGGAGCCTGCGCGTCCTGGACGGCGCGGTGGCGGTCTTCGACGCCGTGGCCGGCGTCGAGCCCCAGTCCGAGACGGTCTGGCGCCAGGCGGACCGCTACGAGGTCCCCCGGATTGCGTTCATCAACAAGATGGACCGGATGGGCGCCGACTTCTTCATGGCCTACAAGTCGATCCGTGAGCGCCTGGGCGCCAACGCGGTCCCGATCCAGCTGCCGATCGGCGGCGAGGACACCTTCGAGGGGATGGTCGACCTGATCAACAAGGTCGCGATCATCTATACCGACGAGGACGGCAGCACGATTGAGACCGAGGAGGTCCCGGCCGCGATGCGCGAGCAGGTGGAGGTGTACCACAAGCTGCTGGTCGAGGCGGTCGCCGAGTTTGACGATGCCCTCCTGCATAAGTACCTGGAAGACCAGCCGATCAGCGGCAAAGAAATCGTCGCGGCCATCCGCAAGGGCACCGTCGCCGGCAAGTTCGTGCCGGTCCTCTGCGGCGCCGCGCTGCGCAACCGCGGCGTGCAGCCGATGCTCGACGCCATCGTCGACTTCCTGCCGTCGCCGCTGGACAAGCTCGGCGTGGAGGGTATCAACCCCAAGAGCAGCGAGCCGGAGCGACGCCAGCCTGCCGACAATCAGCCCTTTGCCGGCCTGGCGTTCAAGATCGCGACCGATCCCTATGTCGGGAAGCTGACGTTCTTCCGCGTTTACGCCGGCACGCTCAAGTCAGGCTCCTACGTCTGGAACGCGACGCGCGGGACGAAGGAGCGGGTCGGCCGCATCCTGCAGATGCACGCCAACCACCGCGAGGAGATTCCGGAGGTCTACGCCGGCGACATCGCCGCAGCGATCGGCCTGAAGTCGACCACCACCGGCGACACCCTCTCCGACGAGGACAACCCGATCCTGCTGGAGTCGATCGTCTTCCCCGAGCCGGTCATCAGCGTGGCGATCGAGCCGCGCACCAAGGCGGACCAGGAGAAGATGGGCCAGGCGCTGGCCAAGCTCGCGGAGGAGGATCCGACCTTCAAGGTCCGCACCGACGAGGAGACCGCCCAGACGATCATCGCGGGCATGGGTGAGCTCCACCTCGAGATCATCGTCGACCGGATGCTGCGCGAGTTCGCGGTGGACGCCAACGTCGGCAAGCCGCAGGTCGCCTACCGCGAGACGATCAAGCGGAAGGCGCACGGCGTCGGGCGCTTTGTGCGCCAGTCGGGTGGGCGCGGTCAGTACGGCCATGCCGAGATCGACATCGAGCCCAACGAGACCGGCAAGGGCTTCGAGTTCATCAACAAGATCGTCGGCGGCTCGATTCCCAAGGAATACCACTCCGCGGTCGAGAAGGGCGTCATCCAGGCGCTCAACAGCGGTGTTCTGGCCGGGTACCCGGTGGTCGACGTCAAGGCGACGCTGGTCGACGGCTCCTACCACGAAGTGGACTCCAACGAGATGGCGTTCACGATCGCCGGCTCGATGGCGGCCAAGGATGGGATGCAGAAGGGCCAGCCGGCGCTGCTGGAACCGATCATGAAGGTCGAGGTCGTCATGCCGGAGGAATTCATGGGCGAGATCCTCGGCGACATCAGCTCGCGGCGTGGCCAGATCCTCGGGATGGAGGGCCGCACCACGATGCAGGTCGTCAAGGCGTACGTGCCGCTGGGCAACATGTTCGGCTACGCCACCGATCTGCGGTCGAAGACCCAGGGTCGCGCCGTGTACAGCATGGAGTTCCACCACTATCAAGACGTTCCGAAGTCAATTGCCGAAGAAATCGTGGCCAAGTCCCGAGCGTAGGGAGGATTCGAACAAGGAGTAAGAATGGCGAAGAAAAAGTACGAGCGCACCAAGCCACACGTCAACGTCGGGACCATCGGTCACATCGACCATGGCAAGACCACGCTGACGGCGGCGATCACGAAGGTCCTGTCCAAGAAGGGATTCGCTGAATTCCGCTCCTTCGACTCGATCGACAACGCTCCCGAGGAGAAGGCCCGTGGGATCACGATCGCCACGGCCCATGTCGAGTACGAGACGGACAAGCGCCATTACGCGCACGTGGACTGCCCCGGTCACGCCGACTACATCAAGAACATGATCACGGGCGCCGCCCAGATGGACGGCGCGATCCTGGTCGTCGCCGCGACGGACGGCCCGATGCCGCAAACCCGCGAGCACATCCTGCTCGCCCGCCAGGTTGGCGTGCCGCGGATCGTCGTGGCACTTAACAAGGTGGACGCGGTCGACGATCCCGAGATCCTGGAGCTCGTCGAGCTCGAGGTTCGCGAGTTGCTCTCCAAGTACGATTTCCCGGGCGACGACGTCCCGGTGGTCAAGGTCTCGGCGCTCAAGGCGCTGGAGGGTGACGCGCAGTGGGAAGACTCGATCATGAAGCTGATGGATGCGGTCGACAGCTACATCCCGGTCCCGGAGCGTCCGCTGGACCTGCCCTTCCTGATGCCGATCGAAGACGTGTTCTCGATCGAAGGTCGTGGCACGGTGGTCACCGGCCGGATCGAGCGTGGCCAGGTCAAGGTCAACGAGGAGGTCGAGATGGTCGGCATCCACGACACTCGCAAGACGGTTGTGACCGGCGTCGAGATGTTCCACAAGCTGCTGGACTCGGGCCAGGCGGGTGACAACGTCGGCTGCCTGCTCCGCGGCATCAAGCGCGAGGAGATCCAGCGCGGCCAGGTGCTGGCCAAGCCGGGCTCGATCAAGCCGCACACCGAATTCGACTCGCAGGTGTACGTCCTCACCAAGGAGGAAGGCGGCCGTCACACGCCGTTCTTCAAGGGCTATCGCCCGCAGTTCTACGTCCGCACCACGGACGTCACCGGCGAGGTGGAGCTGCCCGAGGGGACCGAGATGGTCATGCCCGGGGACAACCTGAACATGAAGATCAAGCTGATCACGCCGATCGCCGTGGAAGAGAAGATGCGCTTTGCCATCCGCGAGGGTGGTCGCACGGTCGGCTCCGGCGTGGCCACCAAGGTGATCAAGTAGGGTCGTGGCACAGAAAATCCGCATCCGGCTGAAGGCCTACGATCACCGCGTCCTGGACCAGGCCGCGGACAAGATCGTGGATACCGCGCGGCGAACGAACGCGTCGACGGCCGGACCGATCCCGCTGCCCACCGAGATCAACAAGTGGACGGTGATCCGGTCACCGTTCATCGACAAGGACTCGCGCGAGCAGTTCGAGATGCGGACCCACAAGCGGATCATCGACATTCTCGACCCGAATCCGAAAGTCGTGGACGCGCTGATGCGGCTCAACCTGCCGTCCGGCGTGAACATCGAGATCAAGCTCTAAGCGATGGCTACCAAGGGATTGCTCGCCAGGAAGGTGGGGATGACGCAGGTGTTCACCGAGAACGGTGAGCTCCTGCCCGTCACCGTGCTCGAAGCAGGCCCCTGCGTAGTGGTCGGCCTGCGGGCGGTCCAAAAGCACGGCTACGGTGCCGTCCAACTCGGTTTCGGTGAGGTGCGGGAGCGGCGGATGAACAAGCCGACGCTCGGACACTTCAAGAAGGCCGGCGTCGCTAACCACAAGCACCTGCGCGAGATTCGGCTCAAGGATGTCACGTTCGAGGTCGGCCAGGCGCTCAAGGCCGACGTCTTCAAGGCGGGGGAGCTGGTCGACGTGACCGGCACGACCAAGGGGAAGGGCTTCTCCGGCCAGCACAAGCGGCACCATTTCGGCCGCGGCCCGGTAACCCACGGCTCGCACAACATCAAGCAGCCCGGTTCGATCGGCTCCTCGTCAACCCCATCGCGGGTCTACAAGGGAATGCGGATGGCCGGCCAGCTCGGGAACACGCAGAAGACGACCACGCACCTGAAGGTGGTGCGGGTCGACGTGGACCGCAACCTGTTGTTGGTCAACGGGGACGTCCCCGGCCACAAGAACAGCGTGGTGCTGGTGAAGGACTCAGTACGCCAGCCGAAGGGCAAGAAGTAATGGCCGAATCAAAGAAGCATTCAGTCGCGGTCTTTGACGGCGCGGGCAAGGAGACCGGCGAGGTCGAACTGCCGGCGTCGATCTTCGGCGCCGACGTCAACATGGCCTTGCTCCACCAGGCGTTGACCCGCCAGCAGGCGAACGAACGGCAGGGCACCCACCAGACCAAGACCAGGGGCGAGGTGTCAGGTGGTGGCAAGAAGCCGTGGAAGCAGAAGGGAACCGGTCGCGCCCGCCAGGGCAGCACCCGCGCGCCGCAGTGGCGCCATGGCGGCGTCGTCTTCGGCCCGCACCCGCACAGCTACGAGCACAAGATGCCGCGCAAGCAACGGCGCCTGGCCCTCAAGGCGGCGCTCTCCGCGAAATATCAGGACGGCGCCGTCCGCGTCGTCGAGGAGATCGCGCTCGAGGCGCCGCGCACGAAGACGATCGCCGACCTGTTTGCCGGCATGGATGCCGGCCTGCGGATCCTCTTCGTTTTGCCCGAGCACGACCAGTTGCTGGAGAAGTCGACGCGCAACCTGGCCGCCGTCAAGACGATCCTCGGCACCAACCTGAATGTTGAGGACGTGCTGACCGCGGACACCATCGTGCTCACCCGCGCCGCGCTGACGCTTGTCGAGGAGTGGCTCGGGGACGCGACCGGGTCGGACCGTGCCAGGGGAGCGTCTGAGGCCTCATGAGGGAGGCGGTTGAAGTCGTCCAGCGGCCGCTCATCTCGGAGAAGAGCTATGCCGCCATGGCGACCGGAAAGTACCTCTTTCGGGTACATCCCCGTGCTACCAAGACGGAGATCGCGATGGCCATCACTGAGGCTTTCAAGGTGGAGGTCGTGAGCGTCAATACGATGCACGTGCGCGGCAAGGAACGCCGTCGCGGCCGCACCCATGGCTACCAGTCGAACTGGAAGAAGGCGATCGTCACGCTCGCCGAGGGTCAGAAGATCGAAAGCATGTTCCAGGGTGTCTGATGCCAGTTAAGAAGTACAAGCCGACCTCCCCAGGGCGCCGCTTTATGTCGGTCAGCGCCTTCGACGACATCACGCGTGGCAAGAAGGCCGAGAAGTCGCTGCAGGTGTCGCTCAAGAAGAACGCCGGCCGCAACGCCCAGGGCAAGCTGACCGTCCGTCACCAGGGCGGCGGCCACCGCAAGCTCTACCGCCTGATCGATTTCAAGCGGAGCAAGCGCGGCATCCAGGCGACCGTCACCGCGGTGGAATACGATCCGAACCGCACCGCCCGCATCGCCTTGCTGACCTATGCCGACGGCGAAAAGCGCTACATCCTCGCCCCCGTCGGCCTGAGCGTGGGCGAGAAGGTGGCGTGCGGCCCGGAGGCAGACATCAAGCCGGGCAATGCCCTGCCGATGACGAACATCCCGGTCGGCACCATGGTCCACAACATCGAGTTGCAGCCCGGTCGTGGCGGCCAGATCGTCCGCTCGGCGGGCATGACCGCCCAGCTGCTGGCCCGCGAGGGTGCCTACGCACAGATCCGGATGCCGTCGGGCGAGATGCGCCGGGTGCCGGCCGAGTGCTACGCGACAATCGGACAGGTAAGCAACGTCGAGCACGAGAACGAGAACGTCGGCAAGGCCGGGAAGAGCCGCTGGCGAGGCAAGCGGCCGGCCGTCCGCGGCATGAGCATGAACCCGTTCGACCATCCCCATGGTGGTGGTGAGGGCCGCTCAGGCGCCGGTGGCCATCCGCAGACGCCCTGGGGCAAACCAACCCTGGGGTACCGGACTCGTCGCAACAAGAAAACGAAGAACATGATCGTTCGCCGCCGGCCAAGCAAGCGGAAGAGCAAGGGATAACACCATGAGTCGGTCAACCAAGAAAGGTCCATACATCCATCCGTCGCTGATGAAGAAGGTCGTCGCCATGAATCAGCAGAAGGAAAAGAAGGTCATCAAGACCTGGTCGCGTGACTCGAGCGTGTTCCCCGAGATGCTGGGGCACACGATCGCGATCCACGACGGGAAGAAGCACGTGCCGATCTTCATCACCGAGAACATGGTCGGTCACCTGCTCGGCGAGTTCGCACCCACACGGCGCTTCCGGGCGCACGGCCACCATACCGAGAAATCGACGGCGGTGAAATAGGGCATGGAAGTCCAGGCAAAGGCGAAGTGGGTCCGGACGTCACCGCGCAAGGTGCGGCTGGTGGCGCAGGGTCTGCGCAACCTCCCGGTCGGCGAGGCCCTGACGGCATGCCAGTTCATGCCGCGGGCGGCCGCGCGCGACGTGGCGAAGGTGATCAGGTCGGCCCAGGCCAATGCCGAGAACAACTTCAACCTGGTCAGGGATGACCTCGTGATCAAAGAGATCCGCGTCGAGGCCGGACCGATGCTGAAGCGCGGTCAACCGCGTGCCATGGGCCGTTTGTTCAGCATCTTCAAGCGCACGAGCCATATCACCGCGGTCATCGAGGACCGGCCGGGTGTCGTCCGGCGCCGGGCGGCCTCGCTGCCACGGGCGCCGCAGCCGGCGGGCCGCCAGACCTCGTCGGCGGCGGCCCCGACAACGCCCTCCCGCCGTGCGTCGCGTGGCGCGGCGGTCGCCGAGCCCGCGACGACGGAGACGGACGTGGTCGAGGAGAAGCCGAAGCCGCGGCGGGCGAAAGCCGAAACGCCAAAGGCTGAGAAGCCCAGGGCGGAGGTAAAGGCCCGGACGGAGAGCAAAAAGAAGGACGAGACAAAGAAGGACAGCAAGGAGAAAAAGAGCAAGTAGTGGGACACAAGGTTCATCCGAACGGCTTCCGGCTGGGCGTCTACCGAAACTGGGAAGCGAAATGGTTCGCCCCGGACAAGGAGTACAAGGCGCTTCTCCTCGAAGACGTTCGCCTCCGGCGGATGCTGCTCGCCCGACTGAAGAACGCCGGGGTTGCCCGCATCGAGACGGAGCGCTCCTCGAGTGCGCTTACGGTCACGCTGCACACCGCCAAGCCGGGCATCGTGATCGGGAAGGGTGGGACAAGCGTCGACCAGCTTCGTGACGAGCTCGAGAAGCGGACCGGCAAGCGGGTGCGGGTCACGATCCAGGAGATCAAGAAGCCCGAGCTCAGCGCCCAGCTGGTGGCCGAGAATGTAGCGGCGCAGCTGGAGAAACGAATCGCGTTCCGCCGCGCCATCAAACAGTCGCTGATGAAGACGATGCGGGCCGGCGCCCAGGGCGTCAAGATCCGGGTCAAAGGACGCCTGGGCGGCTCCGAGATGGGTCGCATCGAGTGGAACCGCGAGGGGCGGGTGCCGCTGCACACCTTGAAAGCCGACATCGACTTCGGCCAGACCGAGGCCAGGACCACGTTCGGCCGTATCGGCGTCTCGGCCTGGGTCTACACCGGGAACTTCCCGACCGATACCCCGCAACGGGTCGCCCCGGCGGCAGCCGAGGAGCCGGTCGATGGCGGCGTGCCGCTCGCAGCGAGCCTGCCGCAGATCCCGGCCCCGGTGGCCGAACTGATGCCGCTGGAGACAGTCGCCACGATGGTCCCTGCCGTTCCCGGCGCAGCGCCGGAACCCGCGCTGGCGACTGCGCCCGCGGCGACGGCGGAGGCGCCCGCCAGGCCGAAACGGGCGCCACGCGCCTTAAAGGCAGCGGCGGCGGAAGGCTCAGCGACGGAAGGCGGCGCGAACAAGCCGGCGCCCAAGCGCGCCAGCCGGTCCAAGGCGGCGCCCGCCAGCGCCGAGGCCGGCGAGACGCCGAAGACCCCGAAACCACGCGCTACCAAGAAGAAGGAATAGGTAAAGGATGCTGTTACCCGCGCGCGTCAAATGGCGTAAGCCCCATCGTGGCCGCCGCAGCGGCGTCGCGACCCAGGGCAACGACCTCGCCTTCGGGGAGTTCGGCCTGCAGGCGGCCGAAGCGGCCTGGATGACGAACCGCCAGATCGAGGCCTCGCGCCGCGTCATGACGCGGTTCGTACGCCGCGGTGGCCAGGTCTTCATCCGCGTCTTCCCCGACAAGGGCACCACGAAGAAGCCCGCCGAGACCCGGATGGGAAGCGGCAAGGGCACGCCGGAGGGCTGGGTGGCCGTCATCAAGCCGGGACGGGTCCTGTTCGAAATGGGCGGCGTCACACCGGAGATGGCGAAGCGTGCCTTTCAGCTGGCGGCCTACAAGCTGCCGATGAAGACGCGCACGCTCGGCATCAAGTCCGGCGTCAAGGCCGCGGTCGACGTCAAGATCAAGGGCGCCGCGGAAGCGAAGCCCGGTGAGGGCGCCGAGGCCGGCGCCGTTGCCGGAGCCGCCGCCGCCCCCGCGGCCGCCGCCGCTCGTGGTCCGAAGGCCGCGCCCGGCGCCGCGCCGACCGCCAAGCCGGCGCCCGGGGCAGCTCCGGCCGCCAAGGGACCCGCCGGCAAGGGCGCCGCTGCCACAGGCAAGGGGGCCACGGCTGCCGCAGCCCCGGCGAAGCCAGCGAAGGGCGGAGGCAAGAAATGAAAGTTAAGGATCTCCATGCCATGTCAATGACGGATCTCCAGAAGCAGCTGAAGAACTCGCGCCAGGAGCTCTTCAACCTGCGCTTCCAGATGGCGACCGGCCAGTTGGCCAACCACCGACAGATCCGGCACGTCCGCAACAGCCTGGCCCAGATCCTGACCGAGATCCACATGAAGGAACGGGATTCGGGTGAGAGCGGGGCGGCGGTTGCCGTCGCCGAGGCGCCCAAGCCGCGCCGCCGCCGCGCGGCCACCGAGGAGAAGAGGTGAGCGAGGACGTGAGCAAAGACGTGGACGACGCGACAACCGAGCGCTCCATGCGCAAGAGCCGAACCGGGCTCGTGATCAGCGACAAGATGGACAAGACCGTGGTCGTCCAGGTGCAGACGCTCAAGGAGCACCCGAAGTACCGCAAGGTCATCCGGCAATCGACCCGGTTCAAGGCTCACGATGAGCAGAACCAGTGCAAGGTCGGGGACCGCGTGCGGATCATGGAGACCCGTCCGCTGTCCCATGACAAGCGGTGGCGAGTCGTCGCGATCGTGGAGAAGGCGAAATAGTGGTTCAACAGGAGACGCGACTCAAGGTGGCGGACAACACGGGGGCCCGGGAGATCCTGTGCATCCGGGTCATGGGTGGCCACTACCGCAAGTACGCGTCCATCGGTGACGTGATCACCGCCGCGGTGACCGTCGCCACGCCCGGCGGTCAGGTCAAGAAGAGCGAGATCGTCAAAGCCGTGGTCGTTCGCACCTCGCGCGAGTTCCGCCGTGGGGATGGCTCGACGATCCGCTTCGATGAGAACGCCGCCGTGATCCTCGGGCCCCAGAACAACCCGCGCGGCACCCGCATCTTCGGCCCGGTCGCCCGCGAGCTTCGCGACAAGAACTTCATGAAGATCGTTTCACTCGCCCCGGAGGTCCTCTGATCATGTCCCGTCTTCATCTCGACATTCATCGCGACGACACGGTCCAGGTCGTCACCGGGAAGGACCGTGGCAAGCGCGGCGTCGTGGTCCGGACACTGCCCCAGCAGAGCAAGATCGTGGTCAAGGGCGTCAACGTCCTCAAGCGCCACCAGAAAGCGGGCCAGCAGAAGGGTGGAACGAACGTCATGCAGGGCGGCATCATCGACTTCGAGTCGCCCCTCTCCTATTCCAACGTGATGCTCGTCTGCAACAAATGCGACAAGCCGACACGGATCCGGAAGACCGAGCTGCCCAACGGCAAGAAGGCGATCGTCTGCGTCAAGTGCGGCGAAATCTATGAACGGGCGAGGAACAAGGTATGAGTGTGGCCGCCAGTCCCGAGAAAGTCGAGCTGCGCCTGCGCCAGCGGTACCAGGACAAGATCGTCCCGGCGCTCATCCAGCGGTTCGCGTACACGAACACGCTCCAGGTCCCGCGGCTTATCAAGATCGTCGCCAACATCGGGATGGGGGAGTCAATCCAGAACGGCAAGGCGCTCGATGCCGCGGTCGCCGACCTCAAGAAGATCACGGGGCAGCAGCCGATCGTGACCAAGTCGCGGAAGGCGATCGCGAACTTCAAGCTTCGCGCCGGCCTACCGATCGGGGTCAAGGTGACTTTGCGCGGTGCCCGAATGTACCAGTTCATGGACAAGTTGATTTCCGTCGGCCTGCCCCGGATCCGTGACTTCCGAGGCATCTCGCCGACCGGGTTCGACGGCAAGGGCAACTACACGCTTGGCCTGCGCGAACAATTGATTTTTCCCGAGATCGAGTACGACAAGATCGACAAAGTCCGGGGGCTCGAGATCACCTTCGTCACGACCGCGCGCACCGACGAGGAGGCGCGGGCGCTCTTGACGGAGATCGGGTTCCCATTCAGGAAGTGAGGATGAGGCTTGGCTAAGAAATCAACGATCAATCGCGGGCTCCGACCGCACAAGCACGCCGTGTCGCAGCACAACCGATGCAACCTGTGTGGACGTCCGCGGTCATACATGCGCAAATTCGGGATTTGCCGCATCTGCTTCCGCACGCTATCGTCCCAGGGCCAGGTCCCGGGCGTGAAGAAGTCGTCGTGGTGAGGAGGGGAAGAAGGGAATGAGTACCGATACCATCGCGGACATGCTGACCCGGATTCGCAACGCCAATACCGCCGGGCATGCCAAGGTCGCGATCCCCGCGTCGCGGGTCGGCGTGGAGATCGCCCGGGTGCTCAAGGAACAGGGCTATATCGCCACCTACGACGTCGCCGCGGCGGAGCAGGGGCAGAAGCTCGACATCACGTTCAAGCCCAAGAGCACGCGCGGCAAGTCGCTCGGTGGCGTTCGCCGGATCAGCAAGCCCGGGCTGCGGGTCTACGCCCGCAAGACCGAAATCCCGCGGGTGCTCGGTGGGCTGGGCATCGTCATCCTGTCGACCTCGCACGGCGTCATGTCGGGCCAGGAAGCGACGAGGGCCGGCCTCGGTGGCGAGGTCGTGTGCTACGTTTGGTGATCCCATGAGCAGGATTGGCAAGCTCCCCGTCAAGATCCCCGGTGGCGTGTCCGTTGACGTGCACGACCACACCGTCGTGGTGAAGAGCGGGAAGAACGAGCTGACACGCCAGATCAATCCGGAGATGAACGTCTCGGTGCGGGAGGGCAGCGTCATCGTCGAGCGGCCCAGCGAGTCCAAGCTGCATCGATCCCTTCACGGGCTCACGCGCACGCTGGTGGAGAACATGATCGAAGGCGTCAGCAAGGGCTACGAGAAGCAGCTCGAGCTGGTCGGTGTCGGCTACCGCGCGTCCAGGCAGGGCGAGGCGCTGGTCCTCAACGTGGGCTTCTCGCACCCGGTCCGCTACCCGGTCCCGCCGGGGATCACGATCGACGTCCCCGAGCCGACAAGGATTTCGATCAAGGGCGCGAATAAAGAAGTCGTGGGTCAGGTGGCCGCCGAGGTTCGGAAGGTCCGGCCGCCGGAGCCCTACAAGGGCAAGGGCATCCTCTACCGCGGCGAGCGGATCCGCCGCAAGGCCGGCAAGACCGGGAAGACCGCAGGAGCAGCAAAGTAATGTATAAGACCCAGGAGCGCCGCACGCTGCGGCTCAAGCGCCATGTCCGGCTGCGCACCAAGATCGAAGGCGGTCCGCAGCGGCCGCGGCTGGCCGTGTTCCGGAGCCTGCATCATGTCTATGCGCAGGTGATCGACGACGTCGCCGGCCGGACGCTCGCGGCCGCCTCGACGACCGATGCCGACCTCCGCAAGACCCTGAAATCCGGCTCGGGCGCCGAGGGCGCGGCGGCCGTCGGCAAGAGCATCGCCGAGCGAGCGAAGAAGGCGGGCGTGGAGTCGGTCGTTTTCGACCGTGGCGGCTTTCCCTATCACGGCCGGGTAAAGACCCTGGCCGAGGCGGCCCGCAATGCGGGATTGAAGTTCTAGAAGGAGCCTATGGGTTACCAGTATCGCGATCAACGTTCGGAGTTCAGCGAGAAGGTGGTGCACCTTAATCGCGTCTCGAAGGTCGTCAAGGGTGGCCGCCGCTTCTCCTTCAGCGCGCTCGTCGTCGTTGGTGACAACAACGGCCGGGTTGGTGCCGGCCTGGGCAAGGCCGGAGAGGTTCCGGAGGCGATTCGCAAGGCCGTGGAGTCGGCGAAGAAGCACCTTGTCACCGTGCCGATGGTCGGGAGCACGATTCCCCACGAGATCCGGATGAAGAAGGGTGCCGCCAAGGTCATGCTCAAGCCGGCCGCGCCCGGAACCGGCATCCGGTCCGGGGGCGCGATGCGCGCCGTCGTCGAGCTGTCCGGCGTCAAGGACATGATCACGAAGTCACTCGGAACCAACAACCCGGTGAATACAGTCAGGGCGACGCTCGCCGCGCTGGCGGCGCTGCAGACCGCGGAGACAATCGGGCTCAACCGCGGCCGCTCAACCGAGGAGATGGCAAAGCTAAGCCGCCGTGGCCCGAAGCCGGTCGAGGCCGCACCGGCCGCTGTCGCTGAGCCGGAGCCGGAGCCGGAGCCGGAGCCGGTGGCGTAATCCCATGGCCACCTTGAAGATCACCTACGTTCGGAGTGTCATCGGGCAGAAGCCCGCGGCGCAGCGGACCGTCCAGGCGCTGGGCCTTCGCCGCCTCCACCAGACCGTCGAGCATGAGGACAGCCCGCAGCTGCGCGGCATGGTGCACAAGGTCCGCCACCTGGTCGAGGTCGAGGAAACGAAATGAAGCTTCATGAGCTCGAGCCGGCCCCGGGGTCGCACAAAGCGCGCAAGCGCGTGGGACGTGGCCCAGGATCCGGCCACGGCAAGACGTCGACTCGCGGCCAGAAGGGTCAGCGGGCGCGGACCTCGGTCAACGTCCCGAAGGCGTTCGAAGGCGGGCAGACTCGCCTCACGATGCGGATCCCGAAGTGGCGCGGCTTTCACAACAAATGGAAGAAGAGCTTCGCGGTCCTCAACCTGACGCGACTCAACCGCTTTGAGGATGGAGCGGACGTCACCCCGGAGCAGCTCGTGGATGCCGGCGTCATCAAGGACGTCGGGGCCGGCATCAAGGTGCTGGGCAGTGGCGACCTGACGCGCAAGCTGACGATCCATGCCCACCGGTTTTCTGCCGAGGCGCGCAAGAAGATCGAGGCGGCGGGCGGGACGGTGGCCGTGATCGCGGTGCCGCCGCCGATCCGTGAGAAGACGAAGCGGGCAAAGAACCAGCCGAAGCGGGTGATCCCTGCCAGGCCGGAGGACGCCGACGAGGGCGAGTCGAAGGCCGACAAGAAGGCAAAGAAGAAGGCCGAGAAGGCCGAGAAGGCCGAGAAGCCGACAAAGGCGGCCACGCAGGGGAAGCCCGGGAAGCCCGAGAAGCGCGAGAAGGGCGAAACGGGCGAGTCGGGCGAGTCGGGCGAGTCGGGCGAGAAGGCGCCGAAGGCCGAAAAGTCCGGAAAGGCCGGGCGGGCGGAGGCGGCCGAGGGTGACGCGAGTTCGGAGAAACGGGGTCGCCCGGAAAAGGGTAAGAAGGGCTAGTCGATGCTAGAAGCGATTGGCAACGCGCTGCGGATTCCGGAGCTCCGGCGGAAGATCCTCTTCACGCTGGGTCTCTTCCTCGTGTTCCGGATTTTCGCGCATATCGCCGTGCCGGGCGCCGACAAGGCCGCGCTCGACAAGCTCTTCAACACGAACGCCTTCCTCGGGCTGCTCGACCTCTTCTCGGGCGGTGGGCTGTCGACGTTCTCGATCATCGCGATGGGCGTCAATCCCTATATCAACGCGTCGATCATCATGCAGCTGATGACCGTGGTCTCGACCCGCATGAAGGAGCTGAGTAAGGAGGGGGAGTACGGGCGGCGCAAGATCACCCGCTGGACGCGCTGGCTCACCGTCGCTCTCGGCCTGTTGCAGGCCTGGGGCCTGACGCTCGTCTTCAGCCGGCAGGGCGTGCTCAGCAACACGATCGGCTGGTTCGGCATCGTCGGCATCATGGTCACGCTCACCGCGGGGACGGTCATGCTGATGTGGTTCGGCGAGCTGATCACCGAGTACGGCATCGGAAACGGGATCTCGCTAGTCATCTTCGCCGGTATCGTCGGCCGGATTCCGAACACGATCTACAACCTGCTGACCGGCGGCGGCCAGTCGAACCTGGCGCCTTTGATTCTCTTTGCGGCTCTTGCGATCGTCGTGACCGCGTTCATCATCGAGGTCCAGCAAGCACAACGAAAAATTCCAATTCAGTCGGCGCAGCGGGTCGTGGGGCGCAAGGTATACCAGGGTCGCAGCTCGCACCTCCCGCTCCGGGTGAACCAGGCTGGGGTCATTCCGATCATCTTCGCGATCTCGATCATGTTCTTCCCGGTGATCATCGGGAACTTCCTCGCCACTGCCCCCTCACCCTGGGGCGACATATCGCGCGCGCTCCGGACCTACTGGGTGCCGGCGGGGCCCAACGTGCCAACGGACATCCTGTACAACGTTGTGTATTTCATCCTGATCTTTGGCTTTACGTACTTCTACACGGCGGTGACCTTCGACCCGGTCGACACGGCCGACTACCTGAAGAAGCATGCCGCGTTCATTCCCGGTATCAGGCCAGGTGTGGCGACCGCCCAGTACCTGGACCGCACGATGACGCGGATCACGTTCGCCGGCGCGCTCTTCCTCGGTGGCGTCACGGTGCTGATCCCGCTTCTCGCCACGGCGCTGACCCGAATCCCGACCCAGAACATGTACCTCGGCGGTACCGCGATCCTGATCGTGGTCGGCGTCGCCCTCGACACCATGAAGCAGATCGAGACCCAGCTGATCATGCGTCAGTACAAGGGGTTCATCAAGTAGCGAGGCCTCCTCGCGGAATGTATCGATGAATTTGATCCTGTTTGGCGCGCCCGGAGCCGGCAAAGGCACCCAGAGTGGGTACCTGATCGAGCGATATCGGATTCCGGCGATCGCGACCGGTGACATGTTGCGGGCGCAGCGGCGCGCCGGTAGCGCCCTGGGCGAACGGGTCAAGGGCTTCATGGACCGTGGCGAGCTGGTGCCGGACGAAGTCATGGTCGACATCATCCGGGACCGGCTGGAGAAGCCGGATGCTCAGAAAGGCTTCATCCTCGATGGTTTCCCGCGCACGGTCGCCCAGGCGGAGGCTCTCGATGCCATGCTGCCGGCGATCGGCCGCCAGGTCGACGCGGTGATCTACCTCCGGGTGAGCCGACAGGTGCTGATCGACCGGCTCTCCCACCGCTACAGCTGCCGGACCTGCGATGCTGTCTACAATTTCACGCCGGAGCAGGCGCGAAAGCTGCCGCAATGCACGATCGACGGCGGTGAGCTCTACCAGCGGACGGACGATCAGCCGGAGATCGTCGCCCGGCGGATCGACGTGTTTCTGAAGCACACGGCGCCGCTGATCGATTACTACACCGCCCAGGACAAGCTGGAGAACATCGACGGCCAGATGACGGTTCCCGAGGTTCGGGCTGACATCACGCGCCGGCTCGCCACCCGCCTCGATGGAGTCCGGCCACGATGATCATCTACAAGTCTCAGGCCGAGATCGAGCTGATGCGCGAGGCGGGGGCCATCCTCGCCCAGACGCTCAACCGGCTACAGGCCATGGCCCGGCCGGGCGTTACGCTGCTCGACCTGGACCGCGAGGCGGGTCGATTCATCCGGGAGCAGGGGTGTATCCCGGGCTTTGTCGGCTACGACGGCTACCAGAACAGCATTTGCACGTCCGTCAATGACCAGGTCGTGCACGGCATCCCCACGAACCGCAAGCTCCGGGAGGGGGACCTGTTGAGCCTCGACGCCGGCTTGATCCATCGCGGCTTCTGGGCCGACGCCGGCGTCAGCGTGCCGATCGGCAAGGTCTCCGCCGAGGCGCAACGCTTGATCGACGTCACCCGGGGCGCGCTCGCGGTCGGGATCAACGAGGCTCAGGCGGGCAACCACATCGGCGACATCAGCGCCGCCATCCAGCAGCACGTCGAGGCAGCAGGCTTTTCTGTCGTCGAGCAATTCGTGGGTCACGGTATCGGGCGGGACATGCACGAGGATCCCCAGGTGCCGAACTTCGGAATCGCGGGCCGGGGGCCTCTCCTCAAGCCCGGGATGGTGCTGGCTATCGAGCCGATGGTGAACGCCGGCTCCAAGGAGGTAGCGCTGCTAGGCGACGGGTGGACCGTCGTGACCAGGGATCATCG
The DNA here is from genome assembly GCA_030948145.1 of Candidatus Dormiibacterota bacterium. Classification (GTDB taxonomy): domain Bacteria; phylum Chloroflexota; class Dormibacteria; order CF-121; family CF-121; genus JALYYC01. Next base: position 25,414 of record JALZAV010000011.1, on the reverse strand, counting down.
CCTGTCGGCCTATTTTGAACACTCCGTGGCGATCACGGCTGACGGTCCACAAATCCTGACGGTCGTGCCGAACGGCCTCGGCTCAGGGGCTGGGGATTGATCGTCAGGGTGGCGGGATTCCCGCCTGTGATATGCTTTTCCTTCGTGCGCCGGAAATCCGGCGACATTGGCATGGGCATTTGCTGCTGATGCCGGAAGATGTCGTCGGACGGGTGGTAGAGCCGATGCCCAACGCGCTCTATCGCGTCGAACTCGAGACCGGCCACAGGATCGTGGCACACGTGGCGCCTGCCGCGCGGCTTCGGTTTCTCCGGGTGATCCCGGGTGACCGTGTCCGCGTCGAGGTCTCACCGCTCGATCCGGGACGCGGTCGAATCGTCAAGAAGGCAGATTGAAGAATGAAAGTGCGTTCGTCGGTCAAGAAGATATGCGTGAAGTGCAAGGTCATCAAGCGCAAGGGCGAGGTGCGGGTCATCTGCGTCACGCCCAAGCACAACCAGAGGCAGGGTTAATAAGTAGATGGCGCGTATAGCAGGCGTCGACATCCCGCGCGAGAAGCGCGTCGTCATCGCCCTGACGTATATCTTCGGGGTTGGCCCGCACACTTCTCGCCGGGTGCTGACGATTGCGAACGTCGATCCGAACCTCCGCGTCAAAGCGCTCAACGACGAGCAGATCGGCCGCCTGCGTGACGTCCTGGACAAGGAAGCCAAGGTCGAGGGCGAGCTGCGACGCGAGATCGCCTTGAACATCAAGCGGTTGATCGAGATCGGGACCTACAGAGGGTTGCGTCATCGGCGCGGGCTGCCGGTGCGCGGTCAGCGAACTCGGACCAACGCGCGAACGCGCCGAGGCCCGCGCAAGACGGTTGGAGTCAAGAAGAAAGTTGAGAAGAAGTAGAGAAGCCGATTAATGCCGAAGAAGAAAGTTGTCCGCACACGACGCCGTGAAAAGAAGAACGTCACGGTGGGTCAGGCCCACATCCAGTCGACGTTCAACAACACGGTGATCTCGCTGACCGACGCCCAGGGCAACGTTTTGGCCTGGGGAAGCGCCGGCAGCCAGGGCTTCAAGGGCTCGCGCAAGAGCACGCCCTACGCGGCGCAGACGACCGCCGAGGCGACGGCGCGCCGCGCGATGGAGCACGGGTTGAAGCAGATCGAAGTCTTCGTCAAGGGCCCGGGCGCCGGCCGCGAAGCCGCGATCCGTTCCCTGCAGGCGGCCGGGCTCGACGTCACGGCGATCACGGATGTGACGCCGATTCCGCATAACGGCTGCCGGCCGCCCAAACGGAGGCGCGTCTAATGGCTCGCTACGAAGGCCCCGTCTGCCGTCACTGCCGCCGCGAGGGCGTCAAGCTGTTCTTGAAGGGCGAAAAGTGCTTTACGAAGTGCACGCTCGACCGGCGCTCGATGCCGCCTGGCATGCACACGCAGGTCCGGCGTCGCAAGGTCTCGGATTACGGCATCCAGTTGCGCGCAAAGCAGCGGGCACGACGCATTTATTTCTTGCTCGAGGGTCAGTTCCGGTTGTATTTCAACCGGGCCTCGAAGATGACCGGCGTCACGGGCCTCAACCTGTTGCGCCTGCTCGAGACGCGTTTGGACAATGTGATATACCGGCTAGGCTTCGCCGCCTCGCGGCGCGATGCGCGCCAGATGGTCAGCCACAAGCACTTTGCCGTCAACGGCCGGACGGTCAACATCCCGTCCTACGCCGTGCGCGTCGGGGACGTCATTACGGTGCGCCAACCAAGCCAGGAGATCGAGCGGATCAAGACCGCCGTCGCGGCCGGAGAGCAGCGGACGCTTCCGCCATGGCTCAGCGTCGATCGTGACAATCTCACAGCGAAGATCGTCGGCGAGCCGGCGCGCGAGGACATCGACCAGACGATCCAGGAGCAGTTGATCGTCGAGTTTTATTCACGCTAGTTTTATTCACAGGGAGGACCATGTTCGACATCGCCCAGCCGCAAGTCAAGAGTATCGAGAATTCGAACAGCTACGGAAAGTTCGAGATCGAGCCGTTGGAGCCGGGATTCGGCACGACGCTCGGCAACTCGCTCCGCCGGGTGCTGCTGTCGACGTTGCAGGGCGCCGCGGTCACGTCGGTGTCGATCGAAGGCGTCGCGCACGAGTTCTCATCGATCCCCTACGTCAAGGAAGATGTGACCGAGATCATCCTGAACCTGAAAGGGCTCAACCTCAAGTCCTATACGGACGAACCGGTTCGCCTGACGCTCGACGTCACCGGGCCCAAGCGCGTCACGGCCGCCGACATCCAGGCGCCGAGCGACGTCGATGTCGTCAACCAGGAGCTGTATATCTGCACGCTCGACAGCAACAAGGGTCGCCTCCGGATGGAGCTGACCGTTGAGCGCGGCAAAGGATACGTCCCGGCTGACCGCAACAAGAAGGAAGGCCAGCCGATCGGCGTGATCCCGATCGATGCCATCTTCAGCCCGGTCGTGAAGGCAAACTTCCTGATCGAGAAGACCCGCGTCGGCCAGGAGACCGACTGGGACAAGCTGATTTTGGAAGTCTGGACCGACGGCACGATCAAGCCGGATGAGGCTATCAGCGATGCGGCCAAGCAGTTTACGGCGCACCTCGGACTGTTCACGAACTTCACGAACAGCATCAAGAAGGCCGAGATCCCTACCGCCAAGGGCAACGACGTCTCGACCCGCCTGGCCGACGTGCCGATCGAGGATCTCGATCTGTCCGTCCGGGCGCTCAACTGCCTGAAGGCCAACGAGATCACGAAAGTCGGCCAGCTTGTCGCCCTCCGCGAGGAAGACCTGTTGAGCCTGCGCAACTTTGGCCGGAAGTCACTCGACGAGATCAAAGAGAAACTGGTGCAGCGCGGCTTCCTGACCCAGGAAGAGCTGACCAAGGTCCTGGTCTAACCCGGCGCGAGATGCGGCACCAGAAAGCAGGGCGGAAATTCAGCCGGAGCACGGCCCATCGTCGCGCGATGAGCCGGAACCTGGTGACCGCGCTGCTCGACCACGGCCGCATCCAGACAACGGAAGCCAAAGGAAAAGAACTTCGACGCTGGGTCGAGACGATCATCACAAGCGCCATGGTCGACAATGTGGCGGCTCGCCGCCGGGTTGACGCCTTCGTCGAGGATCCGGCCGTCACGGAGAAACTTTTCACCAAGCTGATCCCACGGATGAAGGACCGTCCCGGTGGCTACACGCGGGTGCTCAAGATCGGCCCGCGACTGGGCGACGGCGCGCCGATGGTGCTCGTCGAGTTGGTGGACTAGATGCGCAATATCAAATTGCTCGTCGAGTACGAGGGCACTCGCTATCACGGCTGGCAGCAACAAGCTGGCCAGGCGACCGTGGAAGGCGCTCTCAAGGCCGCGATCCGCTCGCTGACCGGCGCGTCGCCCGAGTTGACCGCCGCCGGGCGGACGGACGCCGGCGTTCATGCGCTCGGCCAGTGCGTGAACTTCCGGCTTGCCGGCGACTTTCCCGTGGAGCAACTGCCGGGCGCGTTGAACAGCCGACTCGCCGCGGACATCGCCGTGCGGCATGCCGAGGTCGTCGATGACGCTTTCCACGCGCGCTACTCGGCCCGTCTGCGCCGCTACGCCTACCGCATCCGGCAGGCCTTGCCGCGCGGCGCATACCAACGACAGTATGCGTGGGGCTTGCGCGACCAGCTGGATCTGAGCCGCATGCAGGCGGCCGGCAGCAAGCTGGAAGGCCGGCATGACTTCAAGGCGTTCGGCTCCAGCCCGCGTCGTGGCGGCCATACGGTACGCCGCGTTGACAATCTGACCGTCAGCCAGCAGGGCGACTGGCTTACGATCGCGGTCGCAGCCGACGCGTTTCTCTATGGCATGGTCCGCCGGATTACGGGCGCCCTTGTCGAAGTCGGCCGGGGTCGCCGGTCCCTCGATTGGATCGATGAATTGCTAACTGGCTCGGGCACCGGCTTGCGGCCCGCGCCGGCGGTCGGCCTCGTGCAAATTGGAGTCGATTACTGATGGGTAAATCGAAGAGCTACACTGCTCGGCCTTCGGACATCACGCCCGAGTGGTACCTGGTCGACGCCGAGGGCCAGACGCTGGGTCGCCTGGCGGCCAACGTCGCCAGGATTCTGCGTGGAAAGCACAAGCCGACCTACACGCCCCACCTGAACACCGGCGATCATGTGATCGTGATCAACGCCAGGGGCATCCGTGTGACCGGCAAGAAGGTCACCGAGAAAATCTATACGTCTTATACGGGATATCCGGGCGGACTGCGCAAAGTGGCGTACGGTGACCAGCTGGTCAAGCATCCGACGTTCCCCTTCCAGCACGCGGTTGCCGGGATGTTGCAGCACGGGACGCTCGGTAAGGCGCAGTTGAGCCGCCTCAAGATCTACACTGGCGAGGCGCACCCGCACGTGGCGCAGCGTCCGAAACCGATCAAATTTGGGGCTCGCGGGGAGATCGAAGTCATTGGCTGAGAACGGCACCTACTATTACGGAACCGGACGGCGGAAGAACGCCGTCGCGCGCGTGCGACTCTATGCCGGCGACGGCACGATCACGGTCAACGACAAGACGCCGTTGCAGTACTTTGGCCGCCGCATGCTCGAGATGGTTGTCGTCGAGCCACTGCGGCTTACCGAGAGCCAGAAAAAGTTCAATATCTCGGCCAAGGTCAACGGCGGCGGCATGTCCGGCCAAGCCGGCGCGCTGCAGCACGGCATCGCGCGGGCCCTGTGCGTCGCGGACCTGGCGATGCGTCCCGTCCTCAAGAAGCACGGCATGCTCAGTCGCGACCCGCGCATGAAGGAACGCAAGAAGGCAGGCCTCAAGCGCGCCCGCAAGGCCCCGCAGTACACGAAACGCTAGCCAACCGGCAGCAGAGAAGCCAGGGCTAGCCAGCCGGGCCCGGTTCCTCTTCGATCAGGCCGACCGCGCGTGCGCGCCGACCGGCCGGTCCAGCCCAGGCAAACGGATCGGAAGCCCGTTTGGCGGTTGGGCGATACTACCCCGAATGGACGTCGTGCTGCGGGACATCCTGGTCTTCCTGACCAGCGGGGGTATCTGGCGGCACATTCTCGACCTGATTGACATCGGCCTGGTGGCGTTTTTCCTCTATCGCATGTTCCTGCTGATCCGCGGCACGCAGGCGGTCCAGCTGATGGTCGGCGTCCTGCTCCTGGGGCTGGTCGGCCTGCTGGCCAACCTGCTCGATCTCCGCCTCCTTTCCTGGATCTTCCGCAACGCCGCCCCCGCCATCCTGATCGGGATCATCGTGCTCTTCCAGCCGGAGATCCGTCGTGCGCTCGACCAGTTCGGGCGGATTGGCTTTATCGGGCGGCCCCTGACCCATTACAACCTGCAGATCTTCAACCGGATGATCGACGAGGTCATCCGGGCGACCACCAAGCTGACCCAGCGGTTCACCGGCGCCCTGATCGTCTTCGAGAAGGAGACCGGGCTGGAGAACTACGCGAACAGCGGCATCCGGATCAACGGCGAGCTGACCGCCGAATTCCTCGAAGCGATCTTCTTCCCTAACTCGCCCCTGCACGACGGCGCGGTGATCGTGCGCGGCAACCAGATTCTGGCGGCCGGCTGCGTCCTGCCGCTCGCCGAGGAAGGCGCGGTACGCGAACGTATGGGGACCCGGCACCGGGCCGGGCTGGGGCTCTCGATGCAGACCGACGCCGTGGTGCTGATCCTGAGTGAGGAGCTAGGGCAGATCGCGGTTGCCCATGAGGGCAAGCTCCTTCGGAACCTGGACCCGGACCGGCTCCGGCAAGTCCTCGGCTCGCTGCTGCAGCCTCGACCCGAGGCGCACATGCCGGGCGTGCCGTGGCGACGCTAGCCCCGGTCTTGCCGTAAACTAGCGATCCTGTTTGGGAACCTTCGGATCAAGCTGCTGGCGATCGGCTTCGCGGTCGCACTCTGGAGCGTGGTCGCCTACACCGCGAACCCCACCCAGAGTCACACCCATCGCGTCACCCTGGACCACCCAGTGCTTCCGAGTGGCCTGGTCGTCGTCGGCGACCTGCCACAGATCCTCGTCACGGTGACGGGGACCGCCGCTGACTTGACTCATTTCGACATCCGGACCCTGCACGCCTCGGGCGATTTCAGCCGAGTCAAGCCCGGTAACGACCGCATCCCGATCCATGTCGAGAATCCGAACCCCAACGTCCAGATCGTAGCCCCGACGTCCGTGACGATCCCGATCGACGAGCTCGCCAGCGCGACCCAACCGGTATCGATCGAACGTGTGCACGCACTTCCCGCGGGGTTCCATGAGCTGACCGCCACCACGTCCGTGACGCCCGCGACCGTGAAGATCGATGGACCCAAAAGCCTTCTCGCCGGGGCGCAGGCCATCGTCGTCGTGGACCTCAGCGGGATCACTGGCCCGGTTGACCTGACCCCCCTGGTGGTGGTCCGGGATCCCAAGAAGGGAATCGTGCTCAAAGGGATCACGGTGACCCCGCCCCAGGTGTCGGTCAAGATGACGATCCAGGCGGACGCCGTGACTGAGACCAAACCGGTCGGCTGGACGCTCACCGGCCAGCCGGCGGCCGGCTATCGCGTAACCAACGTCACGCTGTCCCCGCTCCAGGTGAACGCCACGGGCCTGCTGAACACGCTCGCCGGTCTCAACCTGGTGCCCACAGACGCGGTGGACGTCAACGGCGCCAGCGCGGACGTGATCCGAACCATCACCGTCCGGCCGCCGGCGGGAGTCGCCGTCAGCCAGAGCACCGTCCAAATCCACGTCTTCATCTCCAAGAGCCCCCAGGTCTCGCCTTCGGCCAGTCCGTAACCTTCCGACCGCCCCGGCGTTCACCCAAAAGCACGAAGTCGGTTCGTTCGTTTGACGATGCCCGGAATGGGAACATAGGACGCTGGATCTCGGGGCGGGAAAGCAGGAGGTAGACGGCGGGAATGTGTGGGATCATCGGGTACCTCGGTGAGCGCGAGGCCGCGCCCATCATCGTCGAGAGCCTCAAGCGGCTCGAGTATCGCGGCTACGATTCGGCAGGGATCGCGATCTTCAACGAGAATGACGGCCAGACCTCGGTCGTGAAGAGCGCCGCCAAGGTGGACACCCTGATCGAGCGCGTCTCCGAGGAGATGCCAGTCGGCCACCTCGGCATCGGCCACACCCGCTGGGCAACGCACGGCCGTCCGACGGTCATCAATGCCCACCCGCACACCGATTGCACGAAGAAGATCATGGTCATCCACAACGGGATCATCGAGAACTTTGCCGAGCTTCGGCGCGACCTGCAGGCCCGCGGCCACGTCTTCGTCTCGGAGACGGACACCGAAGTGGTCCCGCACCTGATCGAGGAATACTTCAAAGGCGACCTGGTGGCTGCCGTTCGGGAGGCGCTTGTCAAACTGCGCGGCGCCTACGCCATGGCGATCTTCTCCCAGCATGATCCGGATCTCCTGATCGGCGCCCGCCTCAATGCGCCGCTCGTGGTCGGGATCGGCGAGAAAGAGTGGTTCATCGCATCGGACATTACGGCTGTCATCCCCTACACCAAGAAGGTCCTGCTGCTTGGTGAGGGCGAGATGGTCTCGATCACCAAGCTGGGGCCGGAGGTCAGCACCCTGAACGGCGCGGCGGTCAAGCCCAAGGTCATCGAGGTCAAGTGGGACATCAGCCAGGCGCAGAAGGGTGGCTACCCGCACTTCATGGCAAAGGAGATCAACGAAGCACCCGAAGCTGTCTCGAACGCACTGCGCGGGCGCCTGTCAGACGAGGGCGAGGTGACTTTCGAGGAATTCGGCTTCACCGATCGCCAGCTGCTCAAGGTGCGCGACATCAAGATGGTCGCGGCCGGTACGTCGTTCTATGCGGCCCTGGTCGGCAAGTACATCATCGAGGAGCTTGCCCGGATCCCGGTCGAGGTCGAGGCCGCCTCCGAGTTCCGCTACCGCCAACCGATCGTGGACGCCGATACGCTCGTCGTCGGCATCTCCCAGTCGGGCGAGACGGCCGATACGCTGGCGGCGATCCGCGAGGCGCACAAGCTCAAGGCCAAAGTCGTCTCGATCACGAACGTGGTCGGCAGCTCGATGGCACTGGAAAGCGACGGCGTGGTTTACCTGCACTCCGGGCCGGAGATCGGCGTCGCCTCCACCAAGACGTTCATTGCGCATCTGACGTGCCTGTATCTGCTCGGCATCCGGCTCGCCGCCGTGCGCCACCGGCTCGACCCGCAGCGGGTGGCCCAGCTGACGCTGGAGCTGAAGAATCTGCCCTCGGCGGTGCAGCAGGTCCTCGACGGAGCTGAGCGCATCCAGACACTGGCGCGGAAGTACGCCGGGTATCGGAATTTCATGTACATCGGGCGGGGGATCAACTATCCGATCGCGCTCGAGGGCGCGCTCAAGCTCAAGGAGATTTCCTACCTTCACGCCGAAGGCTATGCCGCCGGCGAGCTGAAGCACGGCCCGATCGCGCTGCTGGACAAGGACTTCCCGGTCTTCGCCATCGTCACCGAGGCGGCAACATCAGAGAAAGTTGCCAGCAACGTCCAGGAGGTCCTGGCGCGGGACGCCCCGGTGCTGGCGCTTGTCAGCGAGGGGGACCATACGCTGGACACCATCGTGGCGGATCGGATCGCGGTGCCGGCGGTTTCCGAGTTCCTCTCGCCGGTCACAAACGTCGTGGCGATGCAGCTGTTCGCGTATTTCGTCGCCACCGAGCGCGGCTGCAACGTCGATCAGCCGAGGAACCTGGCGAAAAGCGTCACCGTCGAGTAGGGCGATGACGCCGCGGGTCGGAGTTGACGTCGCGGCGGTCGAGCGGGTTGCGGCGGCGTACCGGCAATTCGGTGCTCGCTTCCTCCACAAGTTCCTCAGCGATCGCGAGATCGCCTATTGCGGCGACAGCGCTGAGCGGTGGGCAGGCCGCTGGGCGGCCAAAGAGGCGATCGGCAAGGCGATGCCCGCCGGCGTCAGACGGCCTCGGATGCGGGACGTCGAGATCCTCGCCAGCGATGACGGCCGCCCGCATGTCGTCGTCGCGCCGTCGACCACGCTATCCGGCCGCACCGTGGACGTCAGCATCGCCCACGATGGCCACGTCGCGGTCGCCGTGGCCGTAATCCCCGAGACCCCGGCGGCCACCAGCGCCGGTAGGTTGCCCAGTGGCTTCCAGCTGCCGGAGCGGCCCCGTGATGGTCACAAGGGAACATTCGGGAGCGTCACCGTGCTGGCCGGGTCTCAAGGCTTCACGGGCGCTGCCTACCTGGCGAGCATGGGCGCCGCCAGGGCGGGCGCGGGCATCGTGCGCCTGCTCGTCGCCCAGGCCATCTACCCGATCCTGGCGCAGAAGTGCACCGAGGTGATCGTCTCGCCGGTCCCGGAGATCTCGCCCGGGGTGGTGGGTCATGCCTCGCTCAGCGGCGTGCTGCGGGGCTTCGCCGGTGCCGACGCGGGCGTCATCGGGCCCGGCCTCGGCCGGGACATGTCGACGCGTCGTCTGATCGAGGACCTCATCCCGCGCATCCAGGCGCCCCTGGTGCTCGACGCCGACGCCCTCAACCTGCTGGCCGAGCACCGGACCGCCCTCGTGCGGCTCTCGGACCGGATCGTGCTAACTCCCCACCCCGCGGAGTTCGGCCGCCTCGCCGGCCTGGAAACCGCCGCCGTTCAGGCCGACCGGCGCGGCATCGCCTCGCGCTATGCCAAGGCATGGAACAAGGTCGTCGTGCTCAAGGGAGCCGGGACCGTGATCGCGGCCCCGGACGGCCGCCTGACGGACAACCCGATCGCGACCCCCGCGCTTGCCTCCGGCGGAACCGGGGATGTCCTCGCCGGGATGATCGGCGGCCTCCTGGCCCAGGGCCTGCCGCCGTTCGAGGCGGCCGTCACCGGGGTACACGTGCACAGCGTCGCGGGCCTCGAGCTCGAGATCAGCCTGGGCAAGGCGGGCGTGCTGGCCTCCGACCTGCTGTTGGAGATCCCTCGCGTCATGGAGCGATTGCGCTGACCGACGCGACCAAGTGGGCCGACATCGACACGGGCGCGATCGCGCACAACACCCGCCTGGTCAAGGCTCTGGTGGGCGATGCGACGGCGGTGATGGCCGTGGTCAAGGCCAATGGCTACGGCCACGGCGCCGTCCAGGCCGCGAAGGCCGCTATCGAGGGCGGCGCGACCTGGCTTGGCGTGTCCTCGGTCCAGGAAGGCATCGAGTTGCGCCGGGTGGGACTTACGACGCCGATCTTGAATCTCGGCTATACGCCGCCGGTCGCGCTCTCTGCGGCGGTGGCCGCCAATCTCTCGCTGACGCTTTATGACCGGGATAGCCTGACGCGACTGAAGTCGGCAGCCACCGAAGTCGGGGTCCACGTCAAGGTCGACACCGGCATGCACCGCCTCGGGGCAGGCCAAACCGACGCCGTGGCGCTGGCCACCGAGGTGCACCGGGATCCGCGACTGCGACTGGAGGGGTTCTGGACGCACTTCTCGAGTGCCGACGATGATCCCGAGTTCACCCGCGACCAGCTGCGGCGCTTCCTCGAGGCACGCGCGGCGCTCTGGGCCGGCGGTGTCACCGGTTTCCTCAGTCATGCCGCAAATTCGGCCGGCCTGCTGCGGCTTCCCGCGGCCCGGCTGGACCTGGTGCGGGCGGGGCTCGTGATCTACGGCGTGCGCCCGGTGCGCGCCGGGGACGATTTGCCCGGCCTGCGCCCGGCGATGACCTGGCAGACGATCGTGACCAGGGTGCAAGCGGTCGAGCCGGGGGAGACGGTCGGCTACGGGCGCCGCTTTACCGCGGTCAGGCCGGCAAAGATCGCAACGATCGCGGTGGGATACGCCGATGGGCTTCATCGGCAATCGTCGGCCGGTGCGCGCGCGCTGGTCCGCGGCCGAGCGGTGCCGTTCGCCGGCACGATCAGCATGGACCAGGCCGCTCTCGACGTGACGTCGGTGGCCGATGTGACCGCGGGTGACGTCGTCACGCTCATCGGACGGGACGGCGAGGCAACCGCAACTGCGGACGACCTGGCGGAGGCCGCGGGCACGATCAGCTACGAGGTGCTTTGCGCCATCTCAGGTCGGGTGCCGCGCCGTTACCGGTGAGGCGCCGGCCAGGATCGCGATCGCCGGCTCGGCGACCGGGGCGGGCAGTTCGCGTCGGATGACGTCGGCCATGACCCGCCAGGCGTCCGTCAGCCACTGGCGTGGGAAGCCATGGTTGTCGAAGAGCGTCTCGCAAAAGCCGACGTAGACCGCGAACAGATCGCGGTCGAGGGTCGCGAGACTCTCGAAGTGGCGGCCGAAGTCTTCGAGCGTGCGCGCTCGACCGCGCTCGCCCATCTGCCACAAAGCCGGCTGCTCCTCGTAGAGCGCGACGGTCGCCTGGTAGGCGAGCATCGGGGCCGCCTCCGAGAGGACCGCGCCGGGACGTCGATCGACCGGTGTCACTCGGCCACCAGGTCGTATTCGGTGAACCCGGCAGGACGTGGGCCGGCGGGCCCTCGGTCGATGCGCTGGTGAGACCGCCGATGATCATCACTCCGCATATAGGCGAGGAACTGGGCCTTCCTCTGCCAGCGCGTGATCATCAGGTACCGGCCAGGACGGCGCCGATCCTGGAGCAGCTCCAGGCCTGAAAATCCTGGCCAGCCATCGACCGCGCGCAGCCGATCATGAAAGGCGACCTGCATAGCCCCGTCTCCCTCCGGTGGGACGGCGATCTCGCTGATCCCCACGAACGGACGATCGGCTGGGCGGGCCATGGCCACTTGATATTATTAGCTCGTCCCTAGGGGAGCGGAATGCTGAGAACGCCGGCGCGCCCGGCTAACCCTAAGAGAGCTGATCAGGGTCATACCTGCGGAGCGAAGGGGCTCGGGCATTCCGCGACCGGACAGGGATGCCACCTATGGGAAATCTTGCCGACGACCGCCGCGACCGCCTGGCGCGGATGCGCCTGTACGTCGTCACGGGTGACCGCGGCGACGCCGCCGAGACGTCCGCAATCGCTGAGGCGGCGCTCGACGGCGGCGCGGACGTCATCCAGCTTCGAAAGAAGACGATGCCAAAGGACGAGCAGTACCGGCTGGCGGTCACCCTCCGCGAGATGACCCGGGCCCGGGGGGCCCTGTTGATCATCAACGACCATCCCGACCTGGCGATCGCCGCCGATGCCGACGGCGTGCACCTGGGCCAGGACGATTTCCCGCCCGCCATGATCCGCGCACTGCATGGATTCCAGGGACGCCTCCTGGGCCGCAGCACGCACTCGCTCGACCAGGCGGTCGCGGCGGCCCGCGATGAGGTCGACTATCTCGGGGTCGGGCCGGTCTTCGCGACGCCGACGAAAGCCGGCCGTCCTGCGGTGGGTGTCGACCTGGTGCGCCAGGTCTTCCAGCTAATCGACCGGCCCTTCGTCGCGATCGGGGGTATCGACTTAGCGACAGCGCCATCGGTCATCGCCGCCGGGGCGCGGGCGCTGGCCGTCGTGCGCGCCGTCTACGATGCTCCCGACCCGCGCGAGACGGCGCGACAGTTGCGACAGCTTGTCATCGCGGGCCAAGCGGCGGTGACCGCATGAGCGAAGTGACCGTCACCCTCAACGGAAAGCGGCGGACAATCGAAGACGGTCTCAGCTTGCTTGACTTGCTCAAAGACCTCGACGTCCAGCCAGGCCGTGTCGTTATCGAGCACAATCGCGAAATCCGGCGCCGCGAGGATTTCGGGAAGACGCCCGTGCACGAGGGCGACGAGCTGGAGCTCGTCTACTTCGTCGGCGGTGGTGCCCCGGAGGGGACCGGACTGCTGACGATCGGTGGCCGGGTGATTCAATCGCGCCTCATCCACGGGACTGGCCGCTTCGCGTCCAACGACCTTCTGACCCGTTGTCTCGAAGCGGCCAGGCCGGGAATGATCACGGTCGCGATCCGGCGGCTCAACCTCGAGGGTGGCCGATCGGAGCTCGAGGGTCTCGACCTGCGCCGCTACACGCTCTTGCCGAACACCGCCGGCGCGACCACGGCGGACGGCGCCATCCGGCTTGCACGCCTCGCGCGCGCCGCGGGATTCTCGGACTTCATCAAGGTCGAGGTCATTGGCGACGAGGAGACCCTGCTGCCCGATCCCCAGGGGACGCTTGACGCCACCAGGCAGCTCGTCAAAGAAGGCTTCGTGGTCATGGCCTACACCAGCGATGACGTCGTGCAGGCGATGCGCCTCGCCGAGGCCGGGGCGGCGGCGGTCATGCCGGGAGCTGCACCGATCGGGACGACGCTTGGAATCCAGAACCTGCTCAACCTGGAATTGATCGTGAGGAAAGTCGAGGTCCCGGTGATCGTCGATGCCGGGCTGGGCGTCCCCTCGGAGGCGGCCCGCTGCCTCGAACTCGGCGCGGCCGCCGTGCTGGTCAACACCGCGATCGCCCGCGCGCAGGATCCACCCGAGATGGCCCGCGCCTTCTCCGAAGCCGTAGTGGCGGGGCGGCGAGCGTTCCTGGCCGGCCGTGCCCGCATCGGCCTCAAGGCGGTGGCCAGCAGCCCCGTCGAGGGCGTCCCCGTATAGACCAAACCGCGCGCCGTTCGCACACCCTCGCTCAAGTGGGCGAGCAAGGACTGCTGCGGATGCTGAGCCGCTACCTGGATGGCCCGTCAGACGACCTCATCGTACCCGCGCCCGGTGACGACGCCGCCGTCTGGCGCGGCGATCGCTTCGTGGTGGCGACTGTCGATACGCTGGTCGAGGGGATCGACTTTCGCACGGACTGGCCCGGATTCGATTTCCGCACGCTCGGGCGTCGGCTGATGACGATCAATCTCAGCGACCTGGCCGCGATGGGCGCGACGCCTCGGCATGCGCTGATCTCGCTCTGCCTGCGACGGGAAACGCTCGCCGGCGAGGTGCTCGGGCTCTATCGTGGCGTGACCGAACAGGCGACGCGGTTCGGCTGCACCGTCGCCGGTGGCGATCTCAGCGCGACCCTGGGACCCCTGGTGCTGACGGCGATATTGATCGGACGGGTCCCCTCCGCGCGTGCCGTGCTCAGGCGACCGGGCGCGAGGCCCGGCTGGCAGCTTGCGGTGACGGGCGCGGTGGGCGGAGCCGCCGCCGGCCTGCGGCTGCTGGAGTCAGGGCGGCTCCCTCGGACCGCCGCCGAGCGTCGCTGGGTCCGGCGCCAGGTCGACCCGGTGCCACGGATCGAAGCCGGCCAGGCGCTCGTTCGGGCGGGCGTAAGGGTCGGTGGTGACATCAGCGATGGTCTCTATCGCGAGATCGAAAAGCTGACCGAGGCGTCAGCCGTCGGAGCCACTGTCGATGTCGACCGGGTCCCTCTGGCTCAGGGCCTGCGCCCCGACGAATTCCGCCTCGCCTTCGGCGGCTCGGAGGACTTCGAGCTCGTCTGCGCGGCGCCGCCGGCGGCGATCGACCGTGCCCGGCGCGAGCTGGCGCGGAGCGCGAGTCCGCTCGCTGTCATCGGCACCGTCGATCGCGAGCCGGGCATTCGGGTCCGGGCCGGCGGAGCGCCGGCGATGATCGGGGAGATGGGTTATCAGCACTTTCGTTGAGACGCACTCGGCAGCGGAGACCCGCGCGCTCGGCCTGCGCCTCGCCGCCGCGCTGGAACCGGGCGACGTGATCGCCCTCGAGGGCGAGCTCGGGAGCGGCAAGACCGAGCTGGTCAAAGGCCTGGCCGACGGGCTGGGGGTGACCGGCTCGGTGCATAGCCCTACGTTCGTTCTGCATCATCATTATGCGGGGCGGATTCCGCTCGAACACTACGATCTCTATCGCCTGCAAGGCACGAGCTGGATCGACGCCGGCCTCGATGAGCCGGCTGGCGATGCGGTCGCCGTCATCGAGTGGCCGGCCCGGGCCGCGCCGCTGGAGAGCTGGGCCACGATCCAGATCGACCTGGCCGTGATTGGCGAGGATGAGCGCCGGCTGGCGCTACGTCGGGGACCCGACCGGGTCGCGAGGATCTTCAATGCGCCTGGCGATTGACACCTCCGGCGTGGGGCATGCCCTGGCCCTGCTCGACGGCAGCCACCTGGTGGCGGCCGCGGATTGGGAGCGCGCCCGCGACGATCCGCCGGTCCTGACCCGGCTGCAGGCCTTGCTTCGCGACGCGGGTGCGCGGCCGGACGATCTCGAGGCGATCGCGGCCGCCCGCGGGCCGGGGTCTTTTACCGGCCTGCGCGTCGGGCTGTCGCTGGCGGCCGGGCTAGCCTACGCGCGCCACCTGCCGCTCTACCTGCTCGACAGCCTGCCCATCCTGGCGCGGCGGAGCCGACCCGAGCGCGCGGCGGTCGCGATTCGAGACGCCGGGCATGGCGAGCTTTACACCTGGCGGGACGGTGAACCGGTAAGCCGCCGGCCGGTTGCCGAGCTCTCCGGCTGGTTGCCCGCGATTGGCCGGATCGTGGTCGAGCCGGCCTCGAAACTGGCGCTCTGGTCGCCGGTCCACGCGGCGCTCGAAGTGCCTGCCGAGGAGCGCGCCCGCACCAGCCGGGCGCTGGCCGATGCCGCGATCGAAGCCTTCGAAATGCAAAAACCGGTGCGATATGATGAGGTGCAGGCGCTCTACGTCCAGCCGGCCGCCGCCGAGGAGCGCATGAGGAAGGCGCCATGATGATGCAGCTCAAGTCCCGTGTACTTGTCGATGGCATGCGCGAGGACGACATCCCGCACGTGCAGAACATCGAGCGGGAGATCTTCCCGACGCCCTGGCCGCGCAACGCCTACTACCGGGAGCTTCACCACAATCGGTCGGCGTATTACCTGGTGCTTCGCCGTGACGAGGACATCGTCGGCTACGCCGGGCTCTGGAAGATGAGCGACGAGGCGCACATTACGACAGTCGGGGTACGCGCGGGCGAACAGGGCAAAGGCTATGGACACGCGCTGATGGCCGCACTGATCCAGCGCGCCTATCAGCTCGGGTCGCGCTGGCTCACGCTCGAGGTGCGCCCATCCAACGATGTCGCGGTCCGCCTCTACGAGAAGTTCGGCTTCAAGGTGATCGGCCGGCGGCGTGGCTACTACACCGATAACAACGAGGACGCGATCGTCATGTGGTCCGATTCGATCCAGGCCCCGAGCTTCAAGCGGCGCTTTGCCGAGATCCTTCAATCGCTCGAGATCGAGGGGATCGCGAGCGTCCCACCCGAGTAGTAAGGCCGACCCTGCAGCTGCTCGCAATCGAGACCTCCTGCGATGAAACGGCCGCCGCCGTCGTCGTCAGCGGCCCGCGCTGTCTCTCGAACGTGGTCCGCTCGCAAGATGCCCTCCATGCCCCCTTCGGCGGCGTGGTGCCGGAGCTGGCGGCTCGCGCCCACCTGCAGTTGCTCGTGCCTGTCGTCGAACGGGCCCTGGACAAGGCCGGCGTCCGCTGGGAGAACATTGATGGGCTCGCGGTCACGAGGGGACCAGGCCTGATCGGCTGCCTGCTCGTCGGCGTCAACCTCGCCCAGGCGATCGGGTGGGCGCGGGCGTTACCGGTCGCCGGTATCAGCCACCTGGCCGGCCATCTGTATGCGGCGCAACTGGAAGACCCCGCCATCATGCCGCCGGCGCTGGGCCTGATCGTCTCCGGGGGCCACAGCGACCTGGTGCGATGGCACGGGGACCGGTCGATCGAGGTGATCGGCCGCACCCGGGACGACGCGGCCGGCGAGGCGTTCGACAAGGGAGCGCGGATCCTCGGTTTGCCGTTTCCGGGTGGCCCGGCGATCGACCGGCTTGCCGCTGACGGCGACGCGCGCGCGGTTGCCTTCCCACGTCCCCGGGCTCCGGGCCTCGACTTCAGCTTCAGCGGCGTGAAGACGGCCTTGCTCTACGACGTCCGCAAACGTGGCCCGATCTCCGACCAGGTCCGGGCCGACCTGGCGGCCAGTTACCAGGAAGCGATCGTCGACGCGCTGCTCAGCCGGGTTGAGGCGGCCTTCGCCGCGGCGCCCGCGCCGACGATCATCCTGGGGGGCGGCGTGGCGCGGAATCGGCGGCTGCGCGAGGCGGCGCAGGCACGCCTGGGTAGCCTGGCGCGCCTCGTGATACCAGCGCCGGAGCTGTGCACCGACAATGCCGCCATGATCGGCGCCGCGGCGCTGGCCGGCGCAGGCAGCCTCAATCCGGACTGGGTCCCCTTCGACGCTGACCCCGGGCTCGGCTTTGCGGGTTGAAAGCCGGGACCGCATCAGCTATCATTAGCACTCGGGACAACTGAGTGCTAACCAACGCCTTAAGGAGGATCTGACCATGCAATTGAGACCACTCGGTGATCGCGTCGTGATCAAGCCGGTCGAGCGTGAGGAGAAGACCAAGAGCGGCATCGTGCTCCCCGACACCGCCAAGGAGAAGCCGCAGGAAGGAATGATCGAGGCTATCGGCAATGGCCGCTTCATCGAGGCCACCGGCAAGCGGGAGCCTTTGGACGTCAAGATCGGTGACCGCGTCGTCTATGCGAAGTACGCCGGCAGCGAGATCAAGCTGGACGAGACCGAGTACCTGATCCTGTCGGAGAAGGACATCCTCGCCGTCGTCGCCAACGGCAAGAGCTAGAAACTAACTACGGGAAAAGCCAGCCTAAGTGGCTGGCTTTTTTGTTTTCGGAATCCGCGGCAATCCGAGCATCGCCTCCGTCATCTCGGCGTACTGGTCGGGGTTGCGCCAGTCGTAGTGCGGGTTGCGCCAACGAACATAACCGCGATAATCGATGAGGAAGAGCGAGCGTTGCGCAATACCTTTTTCTTCCATGAGCACGCCGTAGCGGCGGCTGACGGATTTGTCCCAATCGGCGAGCAGGGGAAAGGGCAGGTCGCCCAGGCTCTTGCTGTAGGCCTTGTGGGCCCAGATGTGATCGACGCTGATCCCGAGCACCTGGGTCTCGCCCTTGAGGAACTGTTGGTGATCACCTCGCAAGGAGGTGAGCTCGTTCGTTCAACCGGGGCTGAAGTCGAAGACGTAAAACGCGATCAGCACATGGCGGGTCCCGCGGAAGCTGCTGAGCGCGATCGGGTCGCCGTCCGGCGTGGCAGGCAGCGAGAACTCCGGGGCGAGGTCGCCAACGCCGGGCATCGCCGGTTCGTCTGACACCGCCCCCACTATAGTCGGCAGGACCATGTTCCGAGATCGGCTCGACGCCGCCGAGCACCTGGCGGTCCGGCTCGCTCCCTATCGCGACGCTGAGACCACCGTTGTGCTCGGGATCCCCCGCGGCGGCGTGGTGGTGGCCGCCGAGATCGCCTCCAGGCTCCACCTGCCGCTGGGCATCGCCCCGGTTCGAAAGGTCGGTGCGCCGGGCAATCCGGAGCTCGCCGTCGGGGCTGTCGACAACGAGTCCGGCCAGGTCCTCGATCCGGCGCTGGCGCACGCCCTGGGCCTCCCCGAGAAGCAACTGGTCCGAGCCGCGGAGGTCGCGCGGCAGCAGCTCCGAGCCTGGCTCGACGGCGTGCCCGGTGCGCTGGACTGGCCGGCCACGGGCCGCACCGTGATCCTTGTCGATGACGGGGTGGCGACCGGCTACACCGCGAGGGTGGCGGTCGAGGCACTGCGCCGCCACCGGGTGGGCCGGGTCATCCTGGCGGTGCCGGTGGCGCCGGCCGACACGGCGGCCTGGCTGCGGCCGTGCGTCGACGAATGGGTCTGCCTGAAGGCGCCCGAGCGCTTCTACGCCGTCGGGAACTTTTTTGCCGACTGGCCTCAGGTGACTGACGATCAAGTTCGGGCCCTGCTGCTGGTCGGTAACAGGATGTAGCGGGCTTTTTTAGCAGGCAAGGTCGGGCGGCCCAGCCGGTTACAGAGGTGTGACGGGATTTAAGGTCCGATTCTGGACGCACGGCGATATATTGGTGGCCGCATGAAGCTCTTCGCCAGGGGCAAGGGGAGCGCCGACGCAGCGCCCCGCGGGCCGGTCTTCCAGCCGATCGATCGAGGCGGCCTCCTCGGCCTCCTGGACCAGGTCGTCAACGGCGGCCAGAGTGGGACGCTCGAGCTCCACGAGCGCGGCGGAACCTGGACCTACGCCTTTCAGGCGGGCGCCCTGACCCACGCCAGCGGCGGCCGGGTCCGTGGCGCGCGGCAGGCCTTCGACCTGCTCTGGGAGTTCGGGAACGGCGAGTTCCAGTTCACACGGGGTGCCGGCACGACGCTGGCCGGTAATCTCTACATCGACAAGAACCGCCTCCAGGATCTGCTTCGCCGCAGCCAGGCGGTGTTGCAGGGTCCCGCGTCGCCGTATATCGCCCCGGATCAGCAGCGCCCGATCCAGCCTGTCCAGCGGCCCTACTCGCCGCCGGCAGCCGGGCAGATCCAGACCTGGCAGCCGGCCCAGCCCGGCCAGGCCCAGCCGATGCAACAGCAGCCGGTGTGGCAACCGCAAGGCCAGCCCGGCCAGCCTCAGCAGCCGCAACCGACCTGGCAACCGCAAGGCCAGCCCGGCCAGCCGCAGCAACCGCAACCGACCTGGCAACCGCAGGGTCAACCGGGTCAGCCGGCCTGGGGCAATGGCGGCTACCCGCCGCCGCCCGCCTACCAGCAGTCATATCCGCAGGCGCCGCCAGGACAGGGACCGGCCGCGCCCCCGCAGGCGTACCCACAACCCTATCCGACGGCCCCGCAGCCGCCCGTCTTCCCCGGCCCGTATCAGCAGGCCCAGCCGATGGCGGCCCCGTCCGCGCCGGCTCCGCCCGCACCCGCGGCTCCGGCGCCCGCCGCCGCCCCGCCGATGTCACCAGGCCGGCCCGCGACGCCGCCCACCTTCTCGGTGCCGCCGATGGCGATTCCGAAACGCAAGGAGCCAACCCCCACCTACCAGCCGCCGGTTGCTCCGGCCTCGGCGATCCCGCCGGTTCCCGAGGCGATGAAGCCGGCCGCGCCGAGCGCGCCCAAGGACGACCTTCAATCGTTGCGCGCCAGCCTCATCGCCGATTCGCCGGCGGCACCGCCTGCGCCCAGGGCCCCCGCCTGGGGCGTGCGCTCGGCGGAAGGTGCGGTGGCCCCGGCACCGGCCCAGGCCAAGGGCAAGGGCAACGTCAAAAGCCTGAAGGGATCCGTTCCCGGGCAGAAGAAGGCGAAATCGAAGCTCCGCACCGCGCTGGACGTCCGCTTGATCAAGTTCCTCCTCTGGGCCTGCGAGCGGAAATATTCCGCGGACGATCACTGGACGCTCCAGGACGCGTTCGAGGTGTCGACGATGGAGCTGCGCGATCAGTTCATCGGCGCCTTTTCCGAGTCATTCAAGGCCGGCCCGAAGAAGACGATCAACGACGACGACGTCGACCAGATGGCCGCCGGTCGGATGCGCGGCCGCGCGAAAAAGCGCTAGCCGCACCCGCGCCGGCGCGGTTCCGCTCGCCGTCAGTCTGTCGGGTTACCATTGTGGACGACTCCACCGGAAGGAAGGCGCGACGATGACCACACTCAAGAACCGGCCGAACACGGCCCTCCTCGTCATCGATGTGCAGAGCGGCGTCGTCGAGGGGGCGCACCAGCGCGACGCGGTCGTCGCCAACGTCGGCAGCCTCGTCGAGAAGGCGCGGCGGGAGCGGGTCCCCGTCGTCTGGGTCCAGCACTCCGACGAACAGCTCGCCCGGGGAAGCGACAGGTGGCAGATCGTCCCCGAGCTGGCGCCGGGAGACGCGGAGCCTCTCGTCGAGAAGAACTACGGCGATTCCTTTGAGGACACCTCGCTGGAGACCGTGCTGTCGGGCCTACGGGTCGGCCGACTGGTTGTCGTCGGCGCCCAGACCGATGCATGCGTCCGCTCCACGCTCCACGGCGCCTTCGTCAGGGGCTATGACGCGACGCTTGTCAGTGACGCCCATACGACGGAGGACCAGACGGCCTGGGGAGCCCCGCCACCGGCCCAGGTCATCGCGCACACGAACCTGTACTGGACCTACCAGACCGCGCCCGGGCGGACCGCCGGGACGGTCGAGACCAGGGACGTCGACTTCGGCGGGTAGTCCGGCCTGCGGCCGATAAACTCTTGGTGCTTTGAGTATTGCGACCGAGCACGGCGTCGACCTGCTCGAGGGACTGAACCCGCCGCAGCGGGCCGCGGTCACCGCGAGCGACGGACCACTGTTGATCTTTGCCGGCGCCGGAAGCGGCAAGACGCGCGTGCTGACCCACCGCATCGCGTGGTTGATCCAGCACGGTCGGGCTGAGCCGGGCGAGCTGCTGGCCGTGACGTTTACGAACAAGGCGGCGCGCGAGATGCGCAGCCGGGTCGAGCACTTGTTGAACCTGGCCGCCGGCGGGATCTGGATGGGCACCTTCCATGCTATCGGCGTTCGGATCCTGCGCCGCGACGGCGCGGCCGACGGCGTCGACCGGCACTTCGCGATCTATGACGAGGCCGATCGCCTTGCAGTGGTCAAACGGATCATGACCGAGCACCGGCTGGATGAAAAACGCTATCCACCAGCGGGCATGGTGGGGTTGATCTCGCGCGCCAAGGATGAGTTGCAGACGCCACAACAGCAGCTCGAAGCGGCCGGCACCCACACGGAAGAGCTGGCCGCGCGCGTGCGACAGGGCTACGAGGCGTTCCTCGAGCGCAACAATGCGCTCGATTTCGACGATCTTCTGTTGCGGACCGTCTGGTTGTTCGACCGGCATCCGGACGTTCTCGAGCGCTACCAGAAACGCTTCAAGTACGTCATGGTCGATGAGTACCAGGACACGAACCGCGCCCAGTACCTGATGGTCCGTCACCTCGCCGGCCGCCATCGGAATCTCTGCGTCGTCGGCGATGATGACCAGTCGATCTACGGCTTCCGCGGCGCGGACGTGCGCAACATCCTCAGCTTCGAGCGGGATTATCCGGACGCGCAGGTCGTGAAGCTCGAGCAGAACTATCGCTCGACCCAGGTTATCCTCGACGCCGCCTACCACGTGATCAAGGCGAATCCGAACCGCGCCGAGAAACGCCTCTGGACCGATCGTCCCGGTGGCCCCAAGGTCGTCGTCGCCCAGACCTACGACGAGCAGGAGGAGGCGCAAACCGTCGCGCGTGAAGCGCTCCGGCTGGTTGCCGAAGGCGACCACCGCCTGGGCGACCTGGCCGTGCTCTATCGAACCAATGCGCAGTCCCGGGCGCTGGAGGAAGTCCTGCTTCGTCGCGGCGTGCCATACCGGCTGATCGGCGGGCTGCGCTTCTACGAGCGCCGCGAGGTGAAAGATGTCCTCGCCTACCTGCGCTTGGTTTCAAACCCGCAGGACACCTTGAGCTTCTCGCGGGTGATCAACGTGCCACGGCGCAAACTCGGTGAGAAGTCGCTCTCGCAGCTCGGATACTGGGCCGACGCCCACGGGATCTCGCCCTGGGATGCGCTCGAGCGTCTGCCGGAGATGACGGAACTGGCACCCGCCGCAATCAGGGCACTCGCGGATTTCCGCGAGCTGGTTGCCGAGGTTCGCGCCGCGAGCCAGGATCGCCGCCTCGTCGAGGTCGTCGACCTGTTACTACTTCGCACCGCGTACGAGCGCTACCTGAAGGATGGGAGTCCCGAGGGCGACGATCGCTGGGCCAATGTCCTCGAGCTGCGCGGACTGGCGTCGGAGTACGACGGGCTGCCTCCCGGCGAGGGGCTGCAAGCGTTTCTCGAAGACGTGGCGCTGATGAGCGACGTCGACAGCATGGACGACCGGGCACAGGGGATGACGCTGATCACGCTGCACATGGTCAAGGGCCTCGAGTTTCCCGTGGTCTTCATGCTGGGTATGGAGGAGGGCCTGTTTCCTCACAGCCGGAGTCTCGATTCACCGGCTGGGCTGGAGGAGGAGCGGCGGCTCGCCTATGTCGGGATGACGCGGGCCAAGGACCGGCTCTACCTGTTTCACACGTTCCGGCGTCATCTCTGGGGCAGCGCGAACCTCAACCTGCCGTCTCGTTTTCTTGCAGACATCCCGCCCGAGCTTGTGGACGGATCTGCCGGGATCCCGGCCGGCGTCCCGGTGCCGGGCATGGCGCCGTCCCGCGCGATCGAGGCGGCGCGCCCGGCCGCGCCGGTCGAGCTGAAGCAGCGGTACGCCCCGGGCGATACCGTCGAGCACCGGTCCTGGGGTCGCGGCACGATCCTGAAAAGCACGATGACGCGGACCGATGAGGAGGTTATCGTCAAGTTCGACAAAGTCGGCATGAAGATCCTGGCCGTGAGCCTCGCCCCGATAGTCAAGGTGTGAGCATCGCGGGCACGACAATCGAGGAAGCGACGGCCCGCATCCTCGAGCTCCGAAGGACGATCGACCGCGCGAACCGCCAGTACTACGTACTCGACCAGCCCGAGCTCACCGATGCCGAGTACGACGCGCTCTTCCGCGAACTGGTGGAGCTGGAGACGCAGTTTCCCGAGCTGGTCACGCCCGACTCGCCGACTCAGCGGGTCGGCGGGCCGCCCTCGGATGCGTTCGCCAAGGTCACCCATCGAGTGCCGATGCTGAGCCTCGGGAACGCCTTCGACCGCGAGGAGGTGCGCGAGTTCGACAAGCGGGTGCGCCGAGGGCTCGGCGACCTGGCAGTCGAGTACGTCACGGAACTGAAGATCGACGGGCTGGCCATCAGCCTGCTGTACGAGAACGGCCGATACACCGTCGGGGCGACGCGCGGCGACGGTTATGTCGGGGAAGAGGTCACGCCCAACGTGAAGACGATCCCCAGCGTGCCGCTGTCGCTGACACAAGATGCGAACGTTCCGGCGACGTTCGAGGCACGCGGTGAGGTCTACATGCCGAAGCGCAGCTTCCATCGCTTGAATGCCGACCTCGCGTCTTTGGGCAAGCCGCTCTTCGCGAACCCGAGGAATGCCGCCGCAGGCGCCGTCCGCCAGCTCGATCCCCGCGTCACGGCCAGCCGCCGTCTCGACACGTTCATGTACGCGCTGGATCCGGCGGGCCGTGCCCGTACCCAGGAGCAGATTCTCGCGGGACTTGCTGCCGTCGGCTTTCACGTCAACGACACGCATCGGACGCACCCGTCGATCGATTCCGTGATCGCGTTCCTCGACGAGTGGCAGGGAAAGCGGAACGAGCTGGACTACGAGATCGATGGGATCGTGATCAAGGTCAATGACCTCGCGCAGCAGGGGGAGCTCGGCTTCGTGTCCCGCAGCCCGCGCTGGGCGCTGGCCTTCAAGTTTCCCCCGGAGCAGGCCGAGACCACGGTCGACGCGATCAAGGTGTACGTCGGCCGGACCGGCGCGGTCACCCCGGTCGCCTGGCTGACGCCGGTGGTGGTCGGCGGGACAACCGTGAGCCGCGCGACGCTCCACAACGAGGACGAGGTGGCGCGCAAGGACGTCCGCCCGCAGGACCACGTCATCATTCAGCGGGCCGGCGATGTAATCCCAGAGGTGGTCCGCGTGATCATGGAAAAGCGGCCGAAATCGAGTCGGCCCTGGCACATGCCGAAGCAATGCCCGGAGTGCAGTACCGAGCTGGCGCGGGAGCCGGGTGAGGCAGCCACGCGTTGTATCAATCCCACCTGTCCCGCCCAGGTGCTCGAGCATCTGCGGCATTTCGTCGGCGCGCTCGACATCGAGGGCCTGGGCTACGCCACGCTGGGGCAGCTGATCGACCGGAAGCTTGTCATCGACCCGGCCGACCTCTATCACCTCACGAGGGAGCAGCTGATGTCGTTGGAGGGCTTTGCCGACAAGTCCGCCCAGAACCTGCTCGATCGGATCGAGGCGAGCAAGCCGACAACACTGCTCCGGTTTCTCGTTGCGCTCGGCATCAGCCACGTGGGTTGGACGATGGCCGGCCTGCTCGCCGACCACTTTGGCACGATCGACCGCCTGCAAGACGCCACCATTGACGACCTGCGGGCGATTGGGGGCGTTGGACCGGCCGTCGCGGCGGAAGTCCACGAATATTTCCAGCGACCGGAGTCGCAACGGCTGATCAAGCGTCTGCTCGCCGCGGGCGTCGAGCTCCGCGCGCCAAAACGGCATGAGGGTCCCCTGAGCGGCAAGACGTTCGTGATCACGGGAACGCTGGACTCGATGACGCGGGGGGAGGCCGAGGAGCGGATCAAGGCGCTGGGCGGCACGGCGGGCTCGACGGTGTCAAAGAAGACTGACTACCTGGTGGTCGGGGCCGACCCCGGATCCAAGCTCGAGAAGGCCCGCCGCCTCAAGCTGCCGGTGCTCGACGAGGCGGCCTTCCTCGAGTTACTCGCGACGCCCTGACCCACCGAGCTCAGGCTGAACCACGCGCGGCGGTGAAATATATCCCTCCGTGACCGCTATCACGATTTGTAACGAATCGTGACAGCTCCTTAACTTCTCTTTCATGGCATGCGACGCATATTGCCGTCATGGCAATGCCGCCGTTGCTGGGGGTGCCCGGGAACCGCCTTGCCTCAGGGCTGCGGTCGGCCGGGCGGCGCGGCCTGATCGGCGTCGTCGTGGCGGCCGTCCTCGGGCTCATCTTC
>JALZAV010000112.1 GCA_030948145.1 Candidatus Dormiibacterota bacterium | reverse complement strand
GGTCTGGAAGGGCGGCGCCGCCGGCCTCATCGTCGTCAGCGGTCAGGATCAAGCCTCTAAGCTGCAGGTCGCACCTGGATCGGCTGTGCCGGATCTGAGCAACGTCATTCACCCGGTCAGCGACGCCCACGGCATGTGGCTGGGCGACTCTCGTGGCAGCCTGTCGCTCTACGTGCCGTCAACCGGCATCAAGAAGCTGGCCCAGGTCGGTTCCGGCGACCTGGGAATCGCCGGCGGCTGCCACTAGTCCTCGGTCGATTCACCGGCCAGGGGAAGCACGCGGGGCCGGCGACTGCGTGCCTCCGCATCTTGCTGGCGCATCAGGCGGCGGACCAGCAGGACGAACCCGGGGCCGGCGATCGCAAAGATACCGAGCGCAATCGAAGCAAACGCCCATTGACGCCCGATGAAGCCGCCGATTACGCCAACCAGCGCCAGCAGGGCAAGCAAGCCGACCGACCCGACCGAGCGCTCGGAGATGGCGAGCGGTTCCTCGAAGCGCGGCCTGCCGAGGTGAGCCGGCGCCTCGAGGCGACGGTCCTCAGTGTCTGCCATTACTCCAGGTAGTCTTTGAGCTTCTTGCTGCGGCTCGGATGGCGGAGCTTCCGCAGCGCCTTCGCCTCGATCTGGCGGATGCGCTCGCGGGTGACGCCAAAGCGCTTGCCGACTTCTTCGAGCGTCCGCTGGTGGCCGTCGATCAGCCCGAAACGCAGCTGTAGCACGCGCCGCTCGCGCGGCGTGAGCGTGTCCAGGATATCTTCGACTTCTGTTCGCAGCATTGTCAGCGACGCGGCGTCCGACGGGGAGGTCGCGTCTTTGTCCTCCACGAAGTCGCCGAGGTGGGAGTCTTCCTCCTCGCCGATCGGGGTCTCGAGCGAGACCGGGTCCTGCGAGACCTTGATGATCTCGCGCACCTTCTCTGGGGTGATCCCCATCTCGTCGCCGATCTCCTGGTCGGTTGGCTCGCGGCCCAGCTCCTGGAGCAGGCGGCGGGAGACCCGGACCAGCTTGTTGATCGTTTCCACCATGTGGACCGGGATCCGGATGGTGCGCGCCTGGTCGGCGATCGCCCGCGTGATCGCCTGCCGGATCCACCAGGTGGCGTAGGTGGAGAACTTGTAGCCCTTGTGGTAGTCGAACTTTTCGACCGCCCGGATCAGGCCCATGTTGCCTTCCTGGATCAGGTCTAGGAAGGACATGCCGCGCCCGATGTACTTCTTCGCGATCGAGACCACCAGCCGGAGGTTGGCCTCGGTCAACTTGTGCTTGGCGATCTCGTCGCCGGCCTCGATTGCCTTGGCGAGCGTAACTTCCTGCTCCGCCTTGAGGAGGGCGACCCGGCCGATCTCCTTCAGGTACATCCGGACCGGGTCATCGAGCGAGACCGAGTCCATCACTTCAATCGTGGCAATCAGGTCATCGTCGATCTCGACGACTTCCTCGAAGTCCTTCTCCCCGTCCGAGACCTCGATCCCCATATCGCGAAAGACGTTGAAGATCCGGAACAGCTGGTCGGGATCGAATTCGACATCGGGGAAGCCGGCGAGGATGTCGTCGGGGCTGAGGAAGCCCTGTTCCTTGCCTTTGACAATCAGGGCCTCGGCGGCCAGCATCATCGGCTCTTCCGAGCCACGCGCGCGTTTGACGACCAGCCCTTTCTTGGGGGCCGGCGCCGCGTCGGGTGCCTCGGGCAGTTTACGAGCCATATCTCATGTCTTTGAGTGCTTCGCGCTCATGGGCCAGGCGCCCATGCTCTTCCATCAGTGCAACGAGCCGGGACTCGTCTCCCGACGCGCGGGCGGCACGCAAGTCAGCCTCCACCGCTTTCAACCGTCGTTGGCAGGCGTTTATTTTAAGAGTTTGGAGACATTGTTCTAAAGACTGCTTCAGCGCCGCCTCCGAGCCACTGTCGAGCTCGGGGTACTGGGCGAGCGCCGCTCGCGCGACGAGGCGTTGCTCGTCGGCTGGGAACTCAGCGAGGTGGTCCAAGGGCGCCACCGTCGCCTGGGCGTCAACCATCTGTTGCAGCCTAGCGAAAACGCCCTGGTACGAGGGATTGGAGAAGTCGACGGCTCGGAGTACCCCGGTGACGCTCCCGACCAGGTCGGGGCGCGCGATCAGCAGCCCGAGGAGGTATCCCTCATCTTTCGTGACCCTGCCAGTCTTCCCTGCCGGTGTGGGACTCAAACGCGCCTCGACCGCCGGCCGTCGCGCCGGCGCGGTTCCCGAGCGAAGCGCCTGCACGTCGCGAAGGATGGCCGCCGGCTCGATCCGAAGCCAGGCGGCTGCCTGTTGTCCGTAAATTTCAAGCACCGATGCCTCGGGAATCTTGGCCAGCACGGGGATCACCAGCTCCGCGCCGCGCCGCCGGTCGTCGGCCTCGGTCAGGTCGAGCATCTCGAGCGCCTGGCGCAGCAGGTACTCCCATTCCGGCAGGGCGTGCTCGCCGAGCGCGGCCCAACCGTCTGGATGCGCCCGGAGGTAGTCGTCCGGGTCTTTACCCTGCGGCACCCGCACAACCTTTATATGGATGCCCGACCGGGTGGCGAGCTCGATCGCCCGCTGGGTCGCGGTTCGGCCGGCATCATCACGATCGAAGGCGATCAGCAGCTCCTGCGTCTCCCGCTTCAGCAGGCGCACCTGGTGCTCGGTCAGGGCCGTCCCTGAGGTCGTGACCACGTTAGGGACGCCGGCCTGCCAGGCCGTGATGGCGTCGAAATACCCCTCCATCAGGACGGCATGCTTCAGCTCGTGGATCGGTTTGCGCGCCCGGTGGAGGTTGAAGAGCGTCCGGCCTTTGTCGTAGAGGGCGGTCTGTGAGGTGTTCAGGTACTTCGGCTGCTGGCTGTCATCGATCACCCGGCCGCCGAAGGCGGTCAGCTCACCGCGCTCGTCGTGGATCGGGATGATGATCCGCTGCCGGAAGCGATCCCAGAGGTCCCGCCCTCCTCCGCCCTCCGGCCGCACCGCCAACCCCGCCTCGACGATCTCGGTGTCGGTGGCGTTGTGCTTGCGCAGGAAGCGCACCAGGTTGTCCTTGCGCTGGCCCGCCGGGGCGAAGCCGAGCTGGAACTCCTTCATGGCGGCCCGCGTGATCCCTCGCTTTTCGAGCTGGAGGAGCGCCCGCAGCCCGGCCTCGTTCTCCATCAGGATATGATGGAAGTACTGGGCGGCCAGCAGGTTCAGCCGCTCGATAGTTTTCTTTAGCTCCCGCTGGCGGCCGGCCCCCGGCGATTCCTCCAACTCGACGCCGGTCTTCTCGGCGAGCAACCGGAGCGCGCCGCGGAAGTCGACGTGCTCGATCTCCTGGATGAAGGTGAAGTGATCGCCGCCCTTCTGGCAGCCGTAGCAATGCCAGAGCTGCTTCTCCGGCGATACATATAAGGATGGGGTCTTCTCGGCGTGGAACGGGCAGAGCCCTTTCAGGTCACGCCCGGCCTTCTGCAGCCGCAAGTGTTCCGAGATCAGGTCGGCGAGATCGAGGCGGTCCTTGATCTCCTGGACGGCGTCCTGCTTCACGGAAGGCATCGCCGACAGCTTACTAATGTGGAGAACTCCGTAACCCCTTGCCGGCCGTGACAGTTCTGCCCATGTGCGACGCGTGGCCGTTGTGGCATCGGCCGTCATCCTGAGCGCTTGTACCACGGCGAATTCGCAGCCCCCGAAGAGGTCTCCCACGACACCGACCGCCCGTACCACCTCAACCGCGGCAAACCAACCGCTGCTTGCCGTCTGGCGGCGCGGCCAGTCAGGCACTCAAGCGACGGCGACCGTTTCCATCATTGGGCTGGACGGGCGCATACGAGCGACGGTGGACTTCGAACGGTTGCAAGAAGTCGGTTGCCTTGGGGGCGGCTATGTCATCAGGCCGGCGCTAGTGGCCGGCGAAAGCATCTTTTACCTGTCGAGCGATGGCTTCGTGACGCAGCTCCGGGCCTCCGGCCCGGCAAAAGCGGTCACGCGCCTGCCTCGTCAAGCGAACGACCAGGCCATCTGGTTCGCGGTAAAACCGGACGGTACGCGGCTGATGGCCACGGTCGTGACATACCCTCCGCGCACTCCGGGGCAGGAGTTGCCGCCGGCCTGCTCGGGCCCGTCTCGCATCCAGATGCTTTCGGCGGTGTTTCCCGCGGAGGCCGCCGTCATCCGTGAACTATCGCCCTCAGACCGTAACCTGGCGGCCGTCATCGGGTGGGACAACGCGGGGCCGCTGGCAACGATTGACACCCGGATGGCCCACATCGGCACGCCGGAAGGAAGCGAGTGGTTTGGCCGCGCCGCCTCCCCCCGCTACTAAGGGCACGCCTGGCGGACGTCACAGACGAGTAACGGGCCGAGAGTTACCTTTCCAGCGTGGCTCCTCGTACTCCGGCGTAAGTCCGGTATATCGGTGGCCACGCGTGCTCGCGTACGATCTGACGGCAGTGACGCGCACCCGTCTCGTCTTGCTGAGCGGCTTAATGCTGTTCCTCGAACTCGCGTTGATCCGGTGGACCGGCTCGAACATCCTCTACCTCTCCTACTTCTCGAACTTCGTTCTGCTGGCCAGCTTCCTCGCGATCGGCATCGGTTTCCTCCGCGGCAGCACCGGCCAGTCGCTCTTCCCGCTGGCTCCGGTCGCGCTTGCCATCCTGGTCGCCTTCGTCACAGTCTTTCCTGTGCGGATCGACCGTTCCGGAAGCGAGCTCATCTATTTCGGTGCGCTCGGTACCCGCACCGGCCTGCCAACCTGGCTCACGCTGCCAATCATCTTCGTCGGGGTAGCCGTAGTGATGGCGATGGTCGCGAACGGCGTGGCGCGGGCCTTCGCCGAGTTCCCGCCACTTGATGCCTACCGCCTCGATATCACCGGGAGCCTGGCCGGCATTGTCGCCTTCACCATCCTCTCCTTTACCGGCGCGCCGCCGCTCGCCTGGGGTCTACTGGTTGTGCTGGCCTTCGGCCTGCTCCTAGAACGGCCTTACCGCGCGCCACAGATCGTGAGCGCGGCCGCGCTGCTTCTCCTCCTGGGCGTGGCGTCGGCGACACCGCTGAGCAGCTGGTCGCCGTATTACAAGATCCACCTCAACCCGCAGCCGAACGGCTCCATCGGGGTGCTCGTAAATGGCATCCCCCATCAGACGATCGAATCCGTCGCCCTGCGCAGCCGTCTGATCCCCCTCTATCTCCTTCCCTATCAGCGAGCCGCGACTCACCCACACAGCCTGCTCATCGTTGGCGCCGGCACCGGCGATGACGTGGCTATCGCGCTTGCCCAGGGCGTCGAGTCGATCGACGCCGTCGAAATCGACCCCCGCATCCACGACATCGGCGTCGCACTGCACCCTGATCATCCGTATCAGGACCCGCGGGTACATGCCTATGTCAACGATGGCCGCGCCTTTCTCGAGCAGACGCACGCGCGTTACGACATGATCCTGTTCGCGCTGCCCGACTCCCTGACGCTGGTCGCGGGCCAGTCTTCGCTTCGCCTGGAGAGCTACCTGTTCACGTTCGAAGCCATGCAGCAAGCGCGCGCCCACCTCACGCCGCAAGGCGTCTTCGGCGAATACAACTATTACCGCGAGCAGTGGCTGGTCGACCGCCTGGCGGGCACGCTGCAGGCCGCCTACGGGCTCCTGCCCTGCGAGGACACCA
>JALZAV010000111.1 GCA_030948145.1 Candidatus Dormiibacterota bacterium | reverse complement strand
TGACCTTCCAGGCTCGCGTGCTTCCGGCGGTCAAGCCCGGTCTCTACAGCCTGACCGGTGCGGTCACCGGCACGAACGAGATCCCGGCGCAAATGATCGGGAACGCCGCTCCGGTCGCAGTGGGGAAGGGCACCACCATCCCGATCACGATGACGGTGGCGCCGACCGGGCCCTTCGCCAGCCAGAACGGCACCGTCACCTATGTCATCACGGTCGAGAACAGCAGCAATGATGCCGCTCAGGCGGTCACCGTCACCGATACGCTGCCCCAGGGCTTTGCCTTCCAATCGACGAATGCGATCGTGATCAACGGGAAAGGCGCGGCATCCAGGCTCCAGCCACGCGCCGGCAGCCCGACGCCGCAGTGGGGGCCGTTCACGATCCCGGCCGGTGGCTTCAACGGCGCCACCCTCGTGATCACGTTTACCGCTAAGCTGGCCGGCGTTGGGCTGGGTCCGCATCCGAACGTCGTCTCGGGGAACAGCAGCAACGCCCAGATCACCGGGGCCTCCGACCAAACACCGGTCACTGTCACCGCCGGTTGAGCGCTTCCAACCGGCCCTTATCCGCTGCTTAGCCTGATTCCGCCAGAATAAGCACCATGTCGAAGACCCAGCGGGAACTGAAGGCGCTGCGCCAGGCGCAGCGGGAAGAGGCCGCGGCGCGTCAGCGGGCCAGGGATCGTCGGAACCTGCTGATCATCGGTGTCGGCATCGCCGTGGTGGCGCTGGCGATCATCGTGGTCGCCCAGATTCTGAACCACGCGAGCCAGGTCGCGAGCGCGAACCACATCAAGTTCCAGCCGGTGACGACCCTCGTCGGACGCCAGGTGCCGGACGAGGGACGGAATCATATCGACCCCTCGACGCCGGGGACCTATAACGTGTATCCGCCAACCTCGGGCTCGCACTACAACGCCCAGGGAATTGCGCCGGTGACCTGGCAGACGATCACCACGCTCCAGGAGGGCCAGTACATCCACAACCTGGAGCATGGAGGGATCGTGGTCCTCTACAACTGCCCCAGCGGCAGTGACTGCACCACGCTGCGAAACCAGCTCGAAAACTACGTCAAGAACCTTGTCCCGGTCGAGCCCCAGTTCAACCAAATGAAGATCGTGCTCTCACCGTACAGCCGCGGGATGCAGAAAAAGATCGCCCTGCTTGCCTGGGATTACATCCAATTCCTGGATAGCTATGACGTGACCGCGATCACCACCTTCTACGAAAGCCACGTCGACAAGGGACCGGAGGCGGTGCCGTGATAGACTACACAGTCGCGCCCGGGGGCGCGATATCCATGTTTGCCATCGTCGCCGCCAGTGGAAAGCAGTTCAAGGTCTCGGAAGGTGACCGCATCCTCGTGGATCGCGTGCCGGAAGAGGTCGGGTCGAGCGTGCGCCTCGACTCCGTGCTGCTGCTTGGTGGCGACGTTAAGCCCGTGGTCGGGACGCCCCTGGTCGAAGGCGCCCTGGTGGATGCGACTGTCGTCGCGCATCGCTCCGGTGAGAAGCTGATCGTCTTCAAGTTCGAGGCCCGCAAGCGCCATCGGCGCAAGATCGGCCATCGCCAGCAGTTGTCCGAGCTCCAGATCGGAGCCATCCATGCCCCCGGCCATTCCCGCGAGGCGGGCGGCAAGGGCCGGAGTACGACCGCCGCAGCCAAGCCGAAGAAGGCCGTCGAGCCTCAAGCAGGAGCGTGAACCATGGCACATAAGAAAGGTGGAGGAAGTTCGCGCAACGGGCGCGACAGCATTGGCCAGCGGCTCGGACTGAAGACCGGGGCCGGCCAGTCCGTGAACGCGGGGACGATCCTGCTCCGCCAGCGGGGGACCGCCATCTTTCCCGGGGTCAACGTCGGGATGGGTCGCGACCACACGCTCTTCGCGCTGATCGATGGAGTGGTTCGCTTCGAGCGCACCGGCCACGGGCGCAAGAAAGTCTCCGTCCTCGCCGAAGCCGGCTAGTCCGCGCCTCGGCAGCCGGAGACTGCCGCCTGCGCATGTTCACCGACCATGCCAGGATTTACGTCAAGGGTGGCGATGGCGGAGCCGGCGCACTCAGCTTCCGGCACGAAAAGTACGTCCCGCGCGGTGGCCCTGATGGCGGCAACGGCGGACGCGGCGGGCACGTCATCCTCGAAGTCTCCCGTCAGCTGAACACGCTCCAGGATTATCGATACAAGCATCACTTCGTCGCGCCGAACGGCGGCCGCGGCGGTGGCAGCCGCCGGCACGGGAAGGACGGCCAGGACCTCATCCTCCATGTCCCGCCGGGAACCGTCGTCAAGGACGAGGCCGGCGCCACGCTCGCCGACCTGGTGGCTCCGGCGCAGCGGCTCCAGGTCGCGACCGCGGGCCGCGGGGGCCGGGGGAATGCCAGCTTCAAGAGCGCGACGCGGCAGACGCCGCGGTTCGCGGAGCTCGGCGAGCCGGGCCAGGCCCGCTGGCTTGACCTGGAGCTGAAGCTGATCGCGGACGTCGGCCTGCTCGGACTGCCGAACGCGGGGAAGTCGACCTTACTGGCGGCATCCAGTGCCGCCCGTCCGAAGATCGGCGATTACCCGTTTACGACGCTTGAGCCCATGCTTGGCGTCGTCGAGTTGGGCGACCACGCCAGCTTCGTGATGGCGGACCTTCCGGGTTTGATCGAGGGTGCCCACGGCGGTGCCGGCCTCGGCCTCCAGTTCTTGAGGCACGTGGAGCGGACGCGGGTCGTGATCCATGTCCTCGATGCCTCTGCCGGTGACCGCGACAGGCTCTGGGCCGCTTACCAGCAGGTGCGTGCCGAGGTGAAGGCCTACAATGCCGCGCTCGCCCGGCGCCCGCAGGTGATCGCCTTGAACAAGATGGACGCCGTCAGCGATCCCTCGGAGGTGCTCGCCCTGCGCCAGCGCCTGGTGAAGCTACGGCGTCCCTCCTTCCCGATTTCGGCCGCCACCGGCGAGGGGGTATCAGACCTGCTCTGGGCCGCCTGGCGCTCGCTCCAGCGCCGGCCGAAGGACGCGGGGCGGGAGCCGATCCCGGCGCTCAAGGTCTACCGCGGGCCGGTCAATGCCGAACCCTTCACGATCGAGCCGGACGAGGGTGGCTTTCGCGTTTCCGGCAACCAGCTCGAACGCCTGCTGGCGATGACCGACCTGACGAACCCGGACGCCCTCGCCCACTTCCAGCGGACACTCGACCGGTGGGGATTGAACGACGCGCTCGCGCGTCATGGAGCGCGGGGCGGCGAGGCAATCCGCATCCGCGACGTGGAGTTCCTCTACGATCCCGAGCGCTGACCCGAAAGCGGCCACCGGGATTCTCGGCGGCACCTTCGATCCGGTCCATCGGGGCCACCTGGCGGCCGCGACTCAGCTTCGCTCCGTCGCCGGACTGTCGGATGTCTGGCTGATGCCCAACGCCCAGCCGCCGCACCGGGCCACGGCTCCGCTCGCCTCACCGCGGGACCGCCTGCGCATGGTTGAGCTCGCCGCGGGCCGCATCGACGGAGTCATGGCCTCCTCGCTTGAGGTCGACCGGGGCGGCATCTCATACACGATCGATACGGTGCGGCAGCTGCGTCAGAGCTTTCCCGACCGGGCATTCACGCTGCTCCTCGGCTTCGATGCCGCGTTGCAGATCCGGAGCTGGCATCAGTCCGACGCCCTGCTTTCCGAGGCCCGAATCGTCATCTTCAGCCGTCCCCAGGTCGAGCTCCGGCCGGGTGACCTCGACCGGCTTGGATTTGCGCCGTCCCGAACCCGCATGGTGCTGATCGACACGCCGGCCGTCTCTGCCAGGACCGTCCGGGCGCGGCTGAGCGCCGGCGAGCCGGTCGAGGACATGCTCAGCCCCGAGGTCCTCGGCTATATCAGGGAGCACGGTCTCTACCCGCGCACCGGCCGGATGGGATAATCGAGGCGAATGGCGACCCCGCTGCAACTCAGCCGGCTGATCGCGAATGCCGCTGCGGAGAAGAAGGCGCGGGGGGTGGTCCGGCTCGATTTGCGGCAGAAGACCTCGATCGCCGACTACTTCGTCATCTGCGAAGGCGACACCGACCGGCAGGTCCGTGCCATCACGGATTCGATCCTGGCGGCCTGCAAGGCGGCCGGACTTCGCCCGCTCCGGATCGCCGGCTACGAGGAAGGATCCTGGGTCGTCCTCGATTTCGCCAGCGTCATCGTCCACATCTTCCTGCCGGGCGAGCGGTCCTACTACGACCTCGAATCGCTCTGGCGAGGCGGCGTCGAGAAGGCCGCGCCGAGGGCAAATGGCAACGGCGCCAGGCGCGGCCGGGTCAAGAAGGCGGTCCGGCCCTAACTCTCAGGCGGCGCCAGCCAAACGGGGTTGTGCGTAATGTCTAAAGTGTGCCAGCCCGCTGTGGGATAATTAGCGCCCGTCCGGCAGTTTCGGTCAGGACGCACGAAGAAATGCAGTCCCTCAGCCCTGACGCCCCAACCCACCCGCATGTGACCGTCGATGATGTGTGGCATGGCGCCCTACCAGCCGGCACCATCCTGATCGCCGGCGGCGCCAGCCTGCGGCGCGAAGTAGGCTGGTGCACCACGCTGCGCGCCCGGGCGCCGGCGTTCGAGCCACTCCGCGGCGGCGAGCTGCTGCTGATCGATCCCTCCACGCTCAAGGCGTTCGACCCGCACCTGAGCCTGCCGAGCCTGCTAACCTCGGTCGCGGGCCAGGGCGTGGCCGGAGTAGCCGTCCGGGGCCAGCTGCCCGAGGGCGCGCGGCAGGTTGCCGACCACGCCGGGCTCCCTCTCCTCGGCCTCCCTGCCGTCCCTCCGCTGGACGAGATCGAGCAGCGGGTGCTGCGCTACATCATCGACCGCCGCGCCGAGTTGCATGAGCGCGCCCAGGACCTGCACCGGCAGTTGAGCGAGCTGGCGCTGGCGGGGCGAGGCCTTCGCTCGCTGCTCAACCGGCTCAGCGAGCTGACCGGCGTCGCCGTGTTGCTCGAGCGCGAGGCCGCCCTGGACTATGTCGCCAGGGGTCCCGCTCGGGAGCTGCCGGAGGCGGTGGCCGCGGTGATCGCCCGCGACCGGTCGGCGCTGGAACAGTGGTTGCGGGACGTGCCACTCTCCGCCTTCGACCCCCCCGTGTCGGCCCGACCCCTGGCCGACGGCCTGTCGCGACTGGTCGCGCCGATCCTGGTCCAGGGGAGCATCGCCGGCTTCGTCTCGCTGCTGGGATCGGACGGGGAGCTCGGCGAACTGCACCGGCTGGCCGTCGGCCGCGCCGCGCACGCCTGCGCCATCGAGCTGGTGCGAGTCCGGGCGGCCCGTGATGCCCGGGATGAGGTCGAAGAGGAGTTGCTTGATGTGCTCACGGCAGCCCGCCCCGGATCCCAGGACGCGGCCCGCGAGCGGGCGAAACGAAAAGGGTTCGATATCGACGCCCCCTATCTGGTCCTGGCGGCCGAAGCCGGCCACGGTGGAAGGGCCCGCGGCATCCGGCTCGCCTGGGAACGGTTGCTGGCCACGATGCGGCTGAACGCCCTGGTGCGGGACCGGGGGGACCTGATCCTGGCGCTCGTCAGCCTGGCCGGCAAGCGTCCCCCCGATCCGCGCCCGCTGGTCGACCAGTTACACCGTACCGCGCAGGCGACCGCTGCCGTGTCGGTGGCGATCGGGTACGGGGCGGTGCGCTCCG
>JALZAV010000044.1 GCA_030948145.1 Candidatus Dormiibacterota bacterium | reverse complement strand
CGCCGGTCAACGTCCTGGGGGTCGGCATCAGCCCGATCAACATGGAACAGGCGCTCACCCAGCTCGACGCCTGGATCGCCCACCGCGATCGTGAGTATGTCTGCATCTGCAACGTCCACTCCGTGATGGAGTGCCGTCGCTCGGAGGCTACGCGGCATGTCTTCAACGCGGCGGGCATGGTGACCCCCGACGGAATGCCGCTCGTGTGGTTGCTCCGGATGGCGGGCCAGCGGCATGTGTCGCGAGTCTATGGACCGGACCTGATGCTGGCCGTCATGGAGCGATCGCCGAAGGCCGGCTACCGGCACTTTTTCTACGGCGGCGGCGAGGGCGTGGCCGACCAGCTTCGCGACCGACTGATCCGACGTTTTCCCGGCACCCGGATCGTCGGCACGCTCACGCCGGCCTTCGGCTCCGTTGACGCCCTGGCTACTCCGGAGACCGCGGCCGCCATCAACGCCACCGGGGCCGACATCGTCTGGGTCGGCGTCAGCTCCCCTAAGCAGGACCTCTGGATGTCGCGGATGCGGCCGGCGCTGGAGGCCCCGGTGCTGATCGGCGTCGGCGCCGCCTTTGATTTCCACGCCGGCCGGATTCGGCAGGCGCCCGGCTGGATGCAACGGGCCGGCCTGGAATGGCTCTTTCGACTGCTCCACGAACCCCGTCGCCTCTGGCGCCGGTACCTGGTCGACAACCCCTGGTTCGTCCTCGAAGTGGCGGCGCAAAGACTCGGCCTGCGCCGGTACGAACTCCCGTGACCCACCTCGCGGGAATCCTGCTGGCGCTGGCGCTGCTCGCGGTCTACGCCTATGCGCTCCTACTGATCTGGCGCGTGCCATTTCGGGCCATCGGGGTGCTGGTCGCCGGCATGGCGTTCCACAACATCATGCTGATGTTCATGCTGGGCCTCAACACGCCGACCCTGTTGGTCCGCGTCGTGCAGGCCTGGAAGGAGGGCATCCTGGTTCTCCTCCTGGTCATGGCGGTGTGGCGCCTGGTCACGGCCTGGCGCGAGGGCAAGCGGCCGGTCCTCTCCCCCCTCGACCTGGTCGTGGCCGCCTTTACCGCGCTGACGCTCCTCTACCTGGTGCTCCCCGCCCACCTCCTGCACTCGTCGGCGAACCTGCACCAGCGCCTGCTCGGTGCCCGCCTGGTCCTGTTGCTGCCGGCGCTCTATCTCCTGGGGCGGGTCTTTCAGCCGCGGCAGCAGTCCGACATCCGCTGGGTCGTGCTGACGATCCTCGGCGCGGGCGCGGTCGTCGGGCTGTTTGGCCTCTTCGAGCTCTGGTTCCTTCCCACCCGTGTCTGGCTGGACTGGGGCGTGAACCAGCTTTCCGCCTTTCTCGGCTTCGCCTACAACGGGCCGCGCGGGCTGCCGGCAAACTTTTTCCAGACGACGGCGGAGGGCTTCCTGCTGCGACGCATGGTCTCGACCTATGTCAGCCCGCTGGGCGTTGCGTACGCCGGGATCCTGATCGTTCCGCCGGCGGTCGCGCTGTTGCTCTCGCCCCGAGAACGGGGTGATCGGCGACCGCTCATCTGGCTGGCGGGCGTCCTGCTCGTGCTCGGTATCGTGTTCAGCCTGACGAGGCTGGCGCTCGTCGTGCTGGTCCTCGAACTTCTCTTCCTGGCCGTCGTCACCCGGCGGCGCTGGCTGCTTTACGCGGCCCCGGTCGTCGGCGTAATGGTCGTCTTCGTGCTCGTCCAGTATGTCCAGATCGGCCCCCTGATGAATCAGCGGCTGCAACCGATCGCTCATCGCCCGTCGAACCTGCGCATCACCAGCCGTGCCGACCCATCTCTGAACGAGCACTCGAGCCTGCTCGCCTACGACGTCCAGTACGTCCTGCATCACCCGCTCGGCACCGGCCTGGGAAGTTCGGTGCACCGCTTTGGCATCAGTGCCGGCACCGGGGAGAGCGCCGTCTTCGACATGTTCGGCGAGCTGGGCCTGCTCGGTGGTCTCTTATACCTCGTGATGTACGCCGGGATGCTGCTCGTGGCGGCGCTCGCGGCGTGGCGCCGCCGGACCGATCCGCTGCTCGCCGCCCTCCCGCTCGTCGCGCTCGTTGGCGGACTCGCCCTTGCCCCCATTACGCTGACCAGCGATGTCTACGGTGACTTCGCGACAACCTTCTTACTGTGGTGGTCCGCCGGAAGTGCGGCAAGCCTCGCCCTCAGCGACGCGGTGGGCGCGAGTCCCGGCCGGCCCGGGCAAGGTCTTGGTATCGCGCGACTGTGGCCCCGTAGCAGCGATCCACGTCAAACGTCGTGACAACGCGCTCCCGGGCCGCGGCGCTCATCGACCGGCGGCGCTCCGGGTCCATGAGCAGCCGCATGATGGCGGCAGCCAGCTGATCGACAGCCCGCGGAGGGACGAGCAGGCCGGCGCGCTCGTCTGCGAGGACCTCACCCACGCCGCCAACGGCGGTGGCCACGGCGGGACAGCCGGCCCCCATCGCCTCGACGAGGGAGAGTGGCAGCCCCTCGTTATGGCTCGGTAAGACGAACAGGTCGGCTGCGCCCAACCAGCGCGCAATTTCATCGAGTGGCTTTGCCCCGGCGAGCAGCACCCGGCCGCCGAGTCCCAGCGCCGCGATCCGCCCTTCGAGCTCCGGGCGAAGGTCGCCGGCACCGATGATGACGAAACGCGCCTGCGGGACGGCTGGGATGACCCGGGCGGCCGCCTCGACGAGGTCGACGAGCCCCTTTTGCGGGTTAAGCCTCGCCACGGTACAGGCGAGCAACGCGTCCTGCCATGCTTCGGTCACCCCGAGCGCCGCCGCCATCCCTTGTCGCACCTCGAGGCGCGCTGGTCCGCGCAACGGAGTAAACAGCTGCAGGTTGGCGCCGTTGTAGATCACCGTCACGGCCGACCGTGGAAATCCGTAGCGGCCGGTCAGGAGATCGGCGCCGGCCCTTGAGGAGGCGATATGCAGCCGGGCCAGCCGGCCGTAGCCTCGGAAGAGGACAGTCCAGAAAGCTTGCCGCCATCGTCCGAGCCTTACCGTGCTGATGTCGAGGGCGAGCTGGTGGGTGATGACCAGGCGCCCGCAAAGCAGCCGGGCCAGTACGGCTGCCACCAGCTGGTACTTTCCCACCGGGTAGGCGAGCACGACGTGGACCAGGCCGGCCCGGCGCAGCAGCGGGACGACCTCGAGGTAGTCAGCCGGGGCAGCCAGGTTGTTGCGCCGGACCGCGATACCGCCCGCCAGCAGGCGGCCGGCCCAGACGTCGAGCACCGGATCGCGGCGACAGACGAGCGTCACCGGCCATCCGTCGGCCAGCGCCCGGCGAGCTAGCCCTGCCAGGTAGAGTTCGGCGCCGCCGATCTCCTTCGAGTGGCAGACATACACGACACGACCCCGGATGCCCGGGTGGCGAACCGGCGGCTCGGACGCGATGTCAGCGACCCTGCCCGCGCGCGAGCACGATGCAGGTCGCCTCGAACCGGCGGAAGGTCCAGGGCAGGCGCCAGGCGAGATACCGGGCCGTGTCACGCCACGATGCCGGCCGGTAGAACGGAATCAGGAAGCGGAGGAGGAGACGAGCGAAATCGTAGGGAGCGTGCCGAATCTCATCGACGAAGCGCCCGTTCTTGACGACGGCCTGATGCAGGAGGCGGGTTCCGGGGAAGAGACCGGCCAGCTCGGCGGGCGACGGGCGGAACCGGTTGTCGATCGGGTCCGGATGGTACGGGTACCGATACGGGCACGAGAGGAAGAGGTAGCCGCCCTCCGGGACGATCTCTAGCAGTGTGCCCGCCATGCGGCTCGGGTCGTTGACGTGCTCGAGGAGATTCGAACAGAAGACGGACTTGAACCCGCGCCGGGCGAGGTCCTCGACGACGGCCGGGTCCTCGAGGTCGGCCACGATATCGACGCCCTGCTCCGCCTTCGCGTCCAGGTGCGCGATCGTGCCGCGGCCCCGGAGGGGCGCGAAAATTTCCTTCTCGATCCACGGCTGCTGGCGCGTTCGAAAATCCTCGGTCGAGCTGCCCACGTCGAGCAGGGGAAACACGTCCACCGCGTTCATCGTCGCCAGCTGGCGCCCCAACCACCTGGCCTCCTCCATCAACATCCGCGCGCGTTTCCTTCGGGCACGGCAAGTATAGTAGCGACGGTCACGTGAGCACCCCCCTCTCCGGCGGCGGCCGAGTGGCACGCAACGTGGTGTTCAACGTCGTGAGCCAGGCGTGGCTCATCGTCCTCGTCATCGTCAGCGTGCCGATCGTGTTACATGGCATCGGGGCGGCCGCCTATGGCGTCTTCGTGCTGGCGAGCCTGGTGCTTGGCTATACGGCGCTGCTCGACCTGGGCCTGACACCGGCCGTCATCCGCTCGATCGCGATCCATCATGCGACCGGCGACACCAGGCGACTGCAGGCCGTGATCGCGACCGCGATGACGATGCTGCTCATCCTCGGCGTGCTCGTCGGCGGCCTGCTGGTCCTGCTGACCCCGATCGCGGTCGACTCCTTCCTCCACGTCCCGGCCTCCTTGCGGAGCGACGCTCGCTTCGTCCTCTATGTCGCGGCCGCGGGCTTTGCCTGCAATATGGTCCTGCTCCTCTTCGTCGGGGTCGCCCAGGGTCTGCAGCGGCTCGACCTGTTCGCCAGCCGCACCGTCGCGCTGGGCACCGCAATCGCGGTCGCCCAGGTGGTCACCGTCAAGATGGGCGGGGGCTTGCGCGGGCTGGCGGCGGTCACGATCGCCCTCAATGTCGTGAGCCTGCTCGTCTTCGTAATCGTCGGGCGCCGGCTCCTACCGACCGTCAGCTTTCGACCGGGATTCGACCGGTCGGCCCTGTCCGAGCTGATGGGATTCGGGGCGATGAAATTCATCAACCAGGCGGCGGTGCAGGTGATCTTCCATGTTGACCGGCTGATCGTGGCGGCCTTCCTCCCGATCGCCGCCGTCAGCTACTACGCCGTTCCGGTCAGCATCTGCCAGAAATTCATCCTGGTGCAGCAGGCCGTGAACCAGGCATTTTTCCCCGCCGCCGCTGAGCTACATGCGCTCGACGACCGGGCCCGGCTACAACGCCTCTACCGATCCGCGGTCAAGCTCGGGCTGACTGCGCTCCTGCCGTTCATGATCATTCCGAGCATCCTGGCCTACCCGCTGCTCGCCGCCTGGATCGGCCCGAGCTTTGCCGGCAGCAGCGCCCCGATCCTCGCCGTGCTGGCCGTCGCGTACGGGGTCGTCGCGGTCAGCTCGGTCGCCGGATTCGCCGCGGATGCGACCGGGCACCCGGACTGGAACGCGGCGTTCACCGTCGGCAGCGCCATCCTCAATCTCACGCTTGCCCTGGTCCTCGTCCCACGGATCGGCGCCATCGGCGCGGCCTATGCGCTGCTGATCAACGGGGTTGCGCTGCTCGTCTCGATGAACTACGCGGTGCAGCGGTGGCTGATCCACATCTCGCTTCGGAGCGTGCTGACCGGCATCGTCGTTCGCCCGCTGCTGGCCGGCGCGAGCCTGACGGTCGTGACCCTGCTTGTCGCGCCCCATGTCCGGGGCCTGGCGCAGTGCCTTGCCGCCGTGGCCGGCGGCTTCCTTACCTATGCCGGCTTCACGCTCCTCTTCCGGGTGTTCGACGCCCAGGAGCTTGCCCTGGCACGCGGGCTTGCCAGCTCGCTACGAGCCCGGCTTGGGCGCGTGCGGGCTGCTTGACAGCGCCGGCTGGCCCTCGTTGGCCTCTGGAATCTGGAACGGTAATTCGCTCCGGATCCGCACCTTCTTGATGCGCGTTCCCTGGACCCCCTCGACCCGCAGCTCGGCATCCCCGACCTGGAGCGTCGCACCGACCTTGGGGGCGGCGCCCAACTGGTTGAGGACGTAGCCGCCGATCGAGTCGAAGTCCTCGCCGGCGATGTGCAGCTTCAGGAGGTCGTTGACGTCGTCGACGCTGACGCGGCCGTCAAGGACGACCTCGTTGGGGCTGATGAACTGGATCTCGTCCTCCTCCCCGACGTCGTACTCGTCCTGGATCGGGCCGACGATCTCCTCGATGATGTCCTCGATTGTGACGGCGCCCGCGGTCCCACCGTACTCGTCAACCACGATCGCCATGTGGACCCGGTTCTTGCGCAGGTCGCGCAGGACGTCCTGTACCTTGTTCGATTCGGGCGTGAAGTAGGGCTTGCGGGCGATCTCCCGGAGCGTCTTACCGCCGTCGTGGTTGAGGGCCCGAAGCAGGTCCTTGGCGTAGAGGATGCCGACGATGTGGTCGAGGTCGCGTTCGTATGCGGGGATGCGGGTGTGCCCGTGCTTGCTCACCAGCGCGACCGCCTCCTCGACGGGCCGGGTGACGTCGATCGCGACCAGGTCGGTGCGCGGAACCATGATCTCGCGGACGCGCATGTCGCCCATCTCGAAGATGCCGTGGATCATCTCCCGCTCCTCTTCCTCGAGGACACCCTCCTCCTCCCCCACCGAGACCAGCATCTTGAGCTCTTCTTCCGTCACGAACGGGCCCTTGACCTGCGCCTTGCCGCCGAAGATCCGCACCAGCACCTTGGTGATCGCGGTCAGGACGCGGACGACCGGCCGCATGAACCAGGTCGCCCCGGCAACGATCCGCGCCATCTTGATCGCGACGCGCTCGGACTTCTGTAATGCGAGCGTCTTGGGCGCGATCTCGCAGACAATCAGGACGACCAGGGAAAGCACCAAACTGACCAGCCACTGGGCAACATGTTGCTGGTAGAGGCGAAGCGACAGGAGAGTCGCGGCGGATGAGGCGACGATGATCGCCACCGTATTGGCGATCAGGATGGTCGACAGGTAGGAGTTCGGATCCTTATGGAGCCGCTCGATCACGATCGCCTGCGGCAGTCCCTCCTCAACGAGCCGGCGTAATCGGACCCGGCTGATCGACGTCAGCGAGGTCTCCGCCGAGGCGGCCAGCGCGGCGACAACCAGGGCGACGAGAATGATTACGAGCTCGATCCAGGCTGTGGCATCCATCAGGAAGTCCCCGCGTGGGTTACTTGAAGAGCTCGCTGATCGAACGATCCTCGTGCACGCGACGGATCGCTTCGGCCAGTAATGGGGCGACTGAGAGCACCTTCAACTTTGGATGTTGCTTGTCCGCCGGCAGTGGGATCGAGTCGGTGATGACGATCTCTTCGATGGGCGCCGCGACCAGCCGCTCGACAGCATCGCCGGCGAGCACACCGTGGGTCGCCAGCACCCGCAGGCTGCGCGCCCCCTCGGCCTTGAGCGCCGCCGCGACCCCGACGAGCGTCCCGCCGGTTGTGATCATGTCCTCGACGACGACCACGTCGAGGCCCGTCACCTCGCCGACGACCCGTTGCTCGGTGACGACGTCGTCCTTCGGCCGCCGCTTGTACACGAAGGCCAGCGGGAGGTCGAGTAGGCGCGCGATCGAGCCGGCGCGCTTGGCGCCGCCGATGTCGGGCGAGACGATCACGCCGCTCGGCAGGTTGAGCCGCCGGATGTAATCCAGCATCAGCTTCTCCGCCGTGAGGTGATCCACCGGGATGTCGAAGAAGCCCTGGATCGCGTCGGCGTGCAGGTCGAGCGCGATCACGCGGTTGGCGCCGGCCAGCGTGATGATGTCCGCCATCAGCTTGGCCGAGATCGGATCGCGTGCCTGGGTCTTCTTCTCCTTGCGCGCGTAGCCGTAGTAGGGCATCACCGCGGTGATGCGGCCCGCCGAGGCGCGGCGAAGCGCGTCGAGCACGATGAAGAGCTGGATCAGGTTCTCCGAGGTCGGCTGGCAGGTCGGCTGGACGAGAAAGATGTCCGCGCCGCGGACGCTGTCGGCGATCTTGACGTCGTACTCGCCGTCGGCGAAGCGGGTGATACGCATCGCGGACACCGGGACGCCCAGATGTTCCCCGATCTTCCGGGCAAGCTCCGGGTTCGCGTCACCCG
Source organism: Candidatus Dormiibacterota bacterium (assembly GCA_030948145.1). Classification (GTDB taxonomy): domain Bacteria; phylum Chloroflexota; class Dormibacteria; order CF-121; family CF-121; genus JALYYC01. Next base: position 10,616 of record JALZAV010000044.1, on the reverse strand, counting down.
AGAGCAGCTTCAGCTCGCCGGGCTGCCTGGGCGCCGACTCGCCAATCTGCTGCCGGGTATCCACTCGGTCGCCGACCCTGGGCTGCGCTATTTCTTTCCTGCCTCCGCCTTGTGGCGGGCGCGACGGCGCGCGGTGTAACCCTCGACGACCTTCATCTCGGCGCGGCCGACCGCCAGGCTCCCTGCCGGTACATCCCCGGTGACTACGGTATCAGCGGCGGTGGTGGCATCGCTGCCGACCCGCACCGGCGCCACGAAGATCGTGTCGCAGGAGATATAGGCGCGGTCCCCGATCTCGGTCGCATTCTTCTGGAACCCGTCCCAGTTGGCGGTGATGCTGCCGGCGCCGATGTTGACGTTGGCGCCCACCTGGGCGTCGCCGAGGTAGCTGAAGTGCGGCACCGCGCTTCCCGGGCCGATCCGCGAGTTCTTGATCTCGGTGTGAGTGCCGACCCGCACTCCCTCCTCGAGCTCGGTGCCCGGCCGGAGCCGGCTGAACGGCCCGACCGTGACCTTCGACGCCACCCTGGCATGTTCGAGATGGGAACGCTCGATCCGCGAGCCATCACCGACGATCGAATCGCGCACCTGGCTCATCGGCCCGATGACGCAGTCCTCGCCGATGCGGCTCAACCCGGTGATCGTCGTGAAGGGATGGATCACCGTGTCCTGCCCGATCTCCACCTCGGCGTCGACGAACGTGGTCGACGGGTCGGTGACGGTGACCCCATCGAGCATGAGGCGGTCGAGGATGCGCCGGCGCATCGAGCCCTCGGCCTCGGCCAGCTGGCGGCGGTCGTTGATGCCGACGATCTCGCCGGCGTCCTCCGCCAGAACGGTGTGGACCTTGCCCTTGACCAGCCCGACGACGTCGGTCAGGTAGTACTCACCGGATCGGTTCTTGTTCTCCAGCTTGAGCAGGGCGGGCCAGAGCTCGCGCCCGCTGAAGCAGTAGACGCCGGAGTTGACCTCGGTGATCTCCCGCTGCGGCGGGGTCGCGTCCTTCTCCTCGACGATGGCGCGAAAGAGGCCATTTCGACCGCGGACGATGCGCCCGTAGCCGCGCGGATCGGGGACGGTCGCGGTCAGCAGGGTGACGGCGGCCTGCGCCTTACGGTGCTCTTCCAGCAACCGCGCCAGCGTCTCGCCGCGAAGCAGGGGGACGTCGCCGTAGAGCACGACGACCGGCCCGCTGGAGCGATGCGCCGCGCTGACCTGCGCCAGCGCGTGGCCGGTGCCGAGCTGCTCCCGCTGCGGCACCGTCTGCCCCTGGCCGTTGACGGCCGCCTGGACGCCGTCCTGGGTCGGGTTGGTGACGACGATCGTGCGCTCGGGGTCAAGCGCCCGGGCGGCGGCGAGGGCCCAGAGCAGCATCGGCTTCCCCGCGACGGGATGGAGCACTTTTGGGATCCGGGAGTTCATGCGAACCCCCCTGCCGGCGGCGAGGACCACCACCGTAACGCTCCCGCGCGTATCCGGCGACGTTGGCCGTTTGGGCCCCGCGGGTCCGCTCTCGGGCATGGGAGGAATTGGGCCGATTATAGCAACGGGGGCGGCGACGACCTGGGGCTTCGGAACCATTGTTTCAGCCACCCGTTCTACTTACGATGGGCGTGATTGGTCGCGGTGTTTGCCTGCTTGTGGCCCTGGTGCTGACATCCTGTTCACCTTCGACGGCGGGGGCGCTGTCAGCCTCGGCCAGCCCCCCGGCAACTCCCCCGGCAACTCCCACGGCAACTCCCACGGCAAATCCCGCGGCAACTCCCGCGGCATCCCCGGCGACGACTCCCGCGGCGGAGCCTTCGGCCAGCCGATCGGCATCGGCCGCCGCCAGCTATCCATCGGCGCAGGAGGCCTCCGCCGCCGGCGCACAGACGCTTGCCGAGCGCCGCTTTGAAATCTTCGTCGCCGGCGATCAGTGTCCGCCGAACCAGCCCTGCATCCACGGCCCGGGCCACGAATACGACGGCGACCACGCCGCCTACACGGTCTACCGGGCGACCGGGGCCACGCACGCCGGCCCGGGCCCGTACGACTGCTTCGTCTATGTGTTCGAAGATGCAGCCGGCTGGCACCCGTTCGACGGATATTGCACGGCACAGTTGTCCGCGTCGGTCGGGGGCACCAATTACATCTTCACCCCGGGTACCTGCGCCAACGTCCGGGAGCGCGCAGGGCTCCAGGCACGCGTCCGCGACTGCCTACCCATGAAGACGTTCGTCAGCATCGACGATGGGCCAGCCTGGCTGGACGGGTATCTGTGGTGGCACATTGCCGGTCAGGGCTGGACCGTTTACCAGAACCTGTATCCCGACTTCAACTCGGCGTCGATGACCTGTTTGCCGGCCCCCTGCTGGATCGGCAACGAAGCGCGCTAGCGCCGCAGACGTTAGGCGGCGCGCTTGACGTCGTTGGCCGCTGCCTGGTCGGACCAGAGCGTCGAGTTCTGGACGCTCTCCAGCGCCGGGATCGGGCGGAGCGTCCGGCGGCCGAGTTGGTAGCCGTAGCGGTGGGCGGCGTCCTCGAACGCCAGGTAGGGCAACCGTCCCCAGGCAAAGCCGGAGAGCAGGTACCAGGCCGCCCGCCTGGCAAAGCGGCGGGAATCCGGCCAGAGGGTTCCGCCGGCGTCGCCCACCTGACGGTCGGCATAGCCGTAGGACCGGCCCAGGGCAAAGGCGCGCTTCAGGCCAACCGGGTTCTCGCGGGCGACCCGGGCATCCGGTGCGTACGCCACCGTGTAGCTGGCCAGGACCGCCTGGCGAGCCCACACCCGGTCGGCGCCGACGGGCAGGTGTTCGTTGAAGTGGATGCCCTGCCAGACCGAGCGCCGCACGGCAGAATTCTCGAGGAAGAACGGCAGGCTCTTGTAGCGGACGGGGTCACCGACCCGCAGCCGGCGCCAGTGCGCCTGGGCGCAATAGCGCTGGGCGAGCCGGAAGTTCCAGATCGGGTCACTCGAGGTGGAGGCCTCCTGCCGCCCGTAGACGCCGGCGACGGCTGGATCCTCGAATGGGGCGGTCAGGTGGTTCAGCCAGTCCCCGTTGCCCGGCAGGGCGTCCTGTCCGAGGAAGACGACCAGGTCGCCGCTTGCCTCCTGGCAGGCACGGTTCCAGCTGGCGGGGCCCGGCCCGTTGGCGACCTCGATCAGTCGCACCTCGGGGAATTGGAGGAGCGTCTGCTTCGTCCCGTCCTGGGAGCCCGAATCCACCACCAGGATCTCATGCGGCGTCCGGCCCTGGCCCTTGAGGCGGTGCAGGAGGGCGCCAAAGTTTCGGCCCGGATCGAGCGTCGGGATGACGAGGGAGATCGACAGGCTGACGCTGCCCATTAGCTGATGTAACGCAGCGTGACCGGCTTTCCGGTGGGTGGCTAGGGAAACCTTACGGTGATGAAGTAGAAGTATGTGGGCGTGACCCCGTCGGCTCGCACGCCAAAGACCTTGAGCTTTCCGCTGCTCCCCGGGGGGGCGCCCGTGAAGGGGACGCTGACGTCAAAGTGGCCGAAGTCGGGCGCGCTCGCCGACGCGGTGGTCTTTGCCCGGCCGAGTTCCGTGCCGGCCGAGTCGAGCACCACGGCGACGACGGTGCCATTGCTGACGCTGGCCGTTCCGGAGACCTGGACCGGCGATGTGATCGAGGAGCTGGCGTCGGGCGTGTCGATGATGATCCTGCTGCCGCCGGGGATCGGCGTAGCCGTGACCCCGGACTGTGCGCTCGGCCCGGTCGATGGGCTCGAGGTCGCCTTCGGCGAGGCGCCGGAAGCCGTGGAGGCGGATGGCGAGTCCGTGCTGGTCGAGAGGACGAACTGCGTCTGGTCGCTGCCGCCGCATGCCGTCAGCGCGAGCGCGATGACGAGCCCAGGGAGCGCGACCGGCAGCACCTTCATTCCCTCTCCTCAACGAACCCGCGGTTGATTCGGTTACGCGCGCGCATTATAGAGCGATTGGCGGCTCACGGCCCGACCCAGGCGCGGCAGCTCTTCTTGCGCTTCGAGCAGTGGATTGTTGTCGGCCTGACGGTGCTCTACTTCCTGACCTACGCGGGCCTCTCGCTGCTGCGCCATGGCACCTTTCACTCGTTCGGACCGGACCTCGGGATCTTCGACCAGATTTTCTGGAACACGATCCACGGTCGCCCCTGGGAGTCGACCATGAGCCTGGGCCAGCCAACACCCCATTCCTATCTCGGGGATCATTTCTCCCCGGTTTACCTGCTGCTTCTGCCCTTTTACGCCGTCGTCCCGCATCCCGGCACTCTGCTGGTCCTGCAGACGCTTGCGCTCGCGCTCGGCGTCTGGCCCATCTACCTGCTGGCCCGCGACACGTTCGCGTCCGCCGCCGTTCGGTTCGCCTGGGTCGGCGTCTACTTCCTCTTCCTCCCGCTCGCGTTCATCAATCTATTCGACTTCCATGAGCTCGCCTTCGCGGTCCTCCCGCTGGGCTTCGCCATCTACTTCCTCGAGCGCGGCCAGACGCCATGGTTCGTGCTCAGCCTGCTGGCCGCGTTCCTCATCAAAGAGGAACTGCCCCTCACCGGCATCGGCTTCGGCGTCTACATCCTGCTCGGCAAGCGCGAGTGGCGCCTGGGGCTCGGCGTGTTGCTAGGCAGTGCGCTGAGCTTTCTCGCCATCATCCGGCTCATCATCCCGGCCTTCGGCGGTGGCGCGGGGTACGTCTACTTTGCCGCACGATATGGCCAGCTCGGGAACACCCCGCAGCAAATCCTGCTGACGGTGCTGACGCACCCGCGCACGGTGTTGCAAACGCTCCTCCAGGGCCAGAAGCTCAAGTTCCTGCTCGGCATCTTCGGCCCGGTGCTCGGGCTGACGGCGCTCTCAGGCTGGGCGATCCTCCTGGTGTTGCCGACGCTAGCCGTGCTGTTGTTGTCGAACTACCCCCCGCAGTATGCGTTCAGCAGCCACTATTCGGCGCCGCTGATCGCCCTTGTGATCGGGACATCCGTCCTCGGCCTGGCGCGGCTTCCCGCGCGCCTCCACGGGCCGGTGACGGCCGCGATACTGCTGAGCTCGCTCGGGTTTTCGGTCCTGGTCGGTGATTTACCGTTCTCACGGCATTTCGACCCGGCGATGTTCCGCGCCGAAGCCCGCTACCTCGCGTTCGCCCCGGTCCTGGACCGTGTGCCGAGCAACGCCAGCGTGGCGTCGGAGAACAACCTCACCCCGCATCTGACCCACCGTCGCTTTATCTACAACCTCGAATTCGAAGGGGCCCAGGGGGCGAGCTACGTGGCGCTCGATTTCGCCGGGGTTGGGCGCAGCCGGGACCTGTTCGCGCGGCAGCGGGACGAGCTCCTCACCCAGGGCTATCGCCTGGTCGCTACCGGCGACGGGCTCGCCCTCCTTCAGAAGCCCTGACCCGGCCGGGCCGCCACTTCCCATTACACTGTGCGCATCAGAATTTTTGCGTACCAGCACGGCCTTTATCCCCGCTCTGAGCGAGTGGTTTCCGCCACGCGATCGCTCGATCGAGGGCGCGTCGACCAGTCCGCGGTCGACGACGCCTTCGCGCAGGACGAGGCGCAGTTCGTCCGGGTCCAGCAGCAGTGCGGGGTGGATTTCTTCTCCGATGGGCTGATCCGCTGGCAGGACATCTTCCGGCCGCTGAGCGACTCGGCCGGCCCGCTGGTCCGCTGGTTCGACACCAACACGTTCTTCCGCGCCCCAGAGCTGCCTGACTCCCTTAGCGCGAATTCCAAGCGCCCCGGCATCGTCCCGGCGGACTCCGTCCCGCGGCCGCGTGTCGCCACGTTGCCGTCGCCCTACATGTTTTCCCGGGCCGCGCGAGCCGGAGGGCGCGACCGAAACCAGCTGATGGGCCAGATTGCCGAACGGCTGCTGCGCCCGGCGATCGACGCCGCGGTCGCCGCCGGCGCCCAGGTCATCCACCTGGAGGAGCCCTGGGTCGCCTACTCCGGGATCGAGGGGAACGACTGGAAGCCGTTCGAGGAGGCGCTCAGCGCCCTGCGTCCGGCAACAAAGGCGACCATCATTCTCCACTGTTACTTCGGCGACGCGGGGCGCTTCAAGGAACAGCTTTTGGGACTGCCCGTGGACGGCATCGGCGTCGACCTGGTGGAGACCGACGTGTCGGAACTGGGCCGCGGCTGGGACAAGGATCTCCTGATCGGGTGCCTCAACGGCCGTAGTTCTATTGTCGAACCGCTCGATTCCACCGTCGAACTTGCCCGCCGCATCGCCGACACGGTCCGTCCGCGCAACCTGTACCTCTCGTCGACCTGCGAGCTGGGTTTCCTCCCCACCGCGGTGGCCGAGAAGAAGGTACAGCGACTGGGGGAGGCGGCGAATCGATTGAAGGAGCTGGTCTCCGTATGAGCGCCGTCCTGACCCATAAGCCCCTGCTGACGCACGAAGTCGGATCACTCGACAAGCCGGGCTGGCGGGTCAAGGCCTATGCCGGAAAGCCGCTGTCCGAGGCGGACATCGAGGATGCGCGCGCCTGGGGCGAGCGCCTCAAGGTGCCGGACTACCCGAAGCTGCTCGAACTGCTGCGGCACACCCCCCTGAGCAAGGAGCAGAAGGCGGACCTGCAGCGCTGGTCAAGCCTCTATGCCCTACGCCTGCTCGAATCCGCAGGTCTCGACGTGGTCTACGACGGCGAGCAGCAGCGGACCGAGATGTACGACTGGGCGGTGAGCCACACGAACGGCTTCGAGCGCCGCGGCAGCGTTCGCGCCTTCGACAACAAGTACTACACGAAGGCAGCGGTCACGGGCGAGATCAAGCTGGGCAGCCCCTTCCACAACGCGGAGTTCTCCTACTTGCACGGCTTCGCCGAGGCCGAGCTGAAGATCCCGGTGACCGGGGCCTACACCATCGGCGACTGGTCATTCGACGAGCACTACCTGACGAACGAGAACCTGCTCGAGCCGGCGAAGGAGCGTCGCCGCGCGCGCAAGGCGGCCCGCCGGCGGTTCATCCTCGATATCGCCACCAACGTGATCCGTCCCAATGTTCAGGAGCTGCTGAAGCTTGGCGCCTGGTGGGTCCAGATCGACGAGCCGGGCGCCTCGACCGAGGCCGACGAGCTCGACCTGTTCGTCGACAGTTTCAACGCCAGCGTGGAGGGCCTCGAAGGCATGTTCTCCACCCACCTCTGCTTCTCCGATTACAACCTCTTCTTTCCCGCGATCGAGCGGATGTCGGAATGCCGGCAGTATGCGGTCGGGTTCGCGAACTACGACAGCCGCGAACTGGGAACAAGTGAGGACAAGCGACCCGGGTACCAGGTGATCAAGAAATTCCGCGACCTCCCATATAAGCCGATCCTCGGCCTCGGCGTGCTCGATATCCACTCGGACTTCATCGAATCGCCCGAGCTGGTCCGTGACCGCGTGCTCTACGCGGTCACGGTCTTCGACGATCCGGCCCGGATCCACGTGATGCCCGATTGCGGGCTGCGAACCCGCTCCTGGCGGATCGCGTTCGAAAAGCTGCAGAACATGGTCGCGGGCGTCCAGCTGGCGCAGAACGAGCTGGGTCTGTGAGCCTGGGGACTTCGGCCGGCATCGACCCCTAGCCGCAGTGCTGGTCGCGGAGGCGCGGTGGTTCGCGAAACAAATCGACGGGTTGCGCCAGCAGACCGCCCTCTTTCCGATGCTGAATCTCGGCAGCCATACCGAGGTCTTCCGCCGCCGCGAACAGCCATGGATCGACCGCGAGATTTTCGCTCCACTGCGGCGTCGCGGCGAGGTCGTCGTCCATGCCGACATCCAGAACGCGCTGGGCATCGACCTGGTCGGCGATCTCCTCGACCCCTCCTTCTTTCACCGCGTCAAGTCGATGGGCTTCCGCTCGCTTCTCTGTTCCAACTTGCTCGAGCATGTGCAAGAACGCGCCGCATTCTGCGCCGCCGCGGCCGGGATTCTCGAGCCCGGTGCTCGGCTCCTCCTGTCGGTCCCCTACCGATTCCCCTATCATCCGGACCCGATCGACACCCGCTATCGGCCGACACCACTGGAACTCGCCGCCGCCTTTCCGAACACCGCCCTGCGCGAGCACGCGATCCTGCGCTGTGGCACCTACGCCCACTACGTCGGAGCCAAGCTGGTTTCGGATCCGATGGCGCTCGGCCGCAACGTGACGCGGCGGTTGCGTGGCCAGACCGAAGCACGAATGGCGGACCGCGGTGAGGCCGTCTGGCCCTGGCTCCTCAAGCCGGTGCTCGTTAGCTGCGCCGTCCTGGAGAAATTGCCCGGCTCAATGCAATAGCCGGGGCGCAGCTTGCTAAAGACGGGCCTCATCCGTTCTAATGGCCGGATGCCCCCTGCTCGTCGTCTTCTGCTTGCCCTCGTGATCGCGGGCGCCGGGCTTACCGGCCTGACGCAGTACGCGGCCACGGGGCCGATTCGCGCGGTCAGCGCCTCGCAATTGGCGCAGGTCAGACTCACCCTCGAGCAGCAGGCTCGGGCGCGGCTACCGGAGTTCGGTCATCGCAATGAGAGCCATCGCGCATTGGGCGCGGTTCAGCAGACGGGCGGCCAGCTCGATCACAGCGGCTCCCGCCTCAACAGCAAGCCGGCCGTCGTCAAGATCCTGAAGGCGGCGGCGATCCGGCACCAGCTCGACCCACGGCTGGTCGTGGCGCTCTCCTACTGGGAAAGCGGCTGGGATCAATCGAAGGTCTCCGTCACCGGGGCGGTAGGACTGATGCAGGTCGAGCCGCCAACCGCCGCCGAGGCCGGGCCGAAGCTGCTGGGGCGCGCGGTGAACGTCCAGGACCCGTTTGACAACGCCGACATCGGCGCCGCCGTCTTGAAGGAAAATCTCAACAGCTTCGGCAGCCCGGAGATGGCGCTGGCGGCCTACTATCAGGGCCCCAACAGCCTGAAGGCGAATGGCATGCTCGGAGACACGCAGGCGTACGTGACCGGGATCCTGGCGCTGGCCGCCCGCCTTGACGTCTGATTGATCGCGGTCAGGCCGCGGGTCGCTGGGCGATCTCGATCCAGCCTTCGCGGACCGCTTTCGAGACGGCTTCGAGCTTCGAGTGCACGCCGAGCTTGGCGAGGATGTTCTGGACGTGCGTCCGGACCGTGTTCGGGGACATGCGTAGCGTGCGGGCGACCAGGAGGTTGTCGTGGCCCAGCGAGAGCTCGGTCAGCACGGCCAGCTCCCGCGGAGTGAGCGGCGACGCCGGCACCGGCTCGTTCGGCTGGCTCATGCCGTGCAGCAGGCGGGCGAGCATGTAGGGCGCGATCAAGGCCTCGCCACGCGAAGCGCTGCGAACCGCCTGCACCACCTGGGCGGCGGTCTCTTGCTTGCTCAGGTAGCCGGTGACTCCGGCCTGGACGGCAGCGCGAAGCACCGCCTCGTCCTCGTCGCTGGTCAGGATCACGACCTGCGTCTGTGGACGGTCCTTCTTGATCCGCGCGGCTGCATCCACCCCGGAGCCGTCCGGCATGTGAACGTCGAGCAGCACCACGTCGGGCTGGAGCACCCGGGCGGACTGCACCGCCTCCTGAATCGTGGCGCCCTTCCCCACAACGTCCATGTCGGCTTCGACCCGGAGAATCGTGGCCAGGCCATCGCAAAAGACGGCGTGGTCGTCCACGATCAGAACTCGAATTCGCGTGTCTCCCACAGCCGTAAAACGCGAAACGACCCTTCACCCTTGCCCGGGCGGAACCTTTTTTCCCGATGGACCGTCATACAGGTCATGCAGGCTAACGCCTTGTCACTCTCGCGAGTGATCGCCCTGACGCTGGTTGTCGTCGTGCTTTCGGCCTGCGGAGGCAGAAGCTCAACCGAACCCTCCGTCAGCGGCAGTCCGTCCCTATCCTCAGTCCTACTGCCATGGGCGGCCTTCCCCGTCCAGGCGTCCCCGCGCCCGATCGTGATGGTTGACCCTCCGGTAGGGAAGGAGCGCGTCGACGGGAAGTCGCCGGCGTTTCCGGACGGCCCATCCAAGGAGGCCTTCCTGATGGGCGCGATCGATCCGCCCGCGGTGTTTCCAGGTGGGCCTGCGATGGCCGCAGGCTACCCGATCATCAGCGCCGAGCGGGCATTTACGTTCCTCAGGACCGCGTCCAGTAGCAACGCGACACCTTCGAGCACGAGCCGCCTGGCGGTGACCGCAGTCCGCCTCGGTCGGGCGACGTTCCTGACCGATCGCGGGCCCGCGAGCCTGCCGGCGTGGCTGTTCTCGGTTTCACCGGCAAACTTCTTGACGTCAGTCCTGGCCATCGCGCCGGACGGCCAGTGGCGGCCCGCCGGTCTTCGTTCCGACGCCGGTCTCGGGCGGGCCACGGGAGCCAGCCTGGGCGCGGACGAGCGCACCCTGACCGTTAGCTTCACCGGTGGCGCCACGGGGACCGGATCCTGCACGTCCGACTATGCGCTTGCGGTCACCGAGTCTGCGACCGCCGTGGCCGTCCGCATCATTGAGCACCCCCATGGTTCGGGCACCGAGATTTGCACCCTGGTCGGCTACCAGCGAACTGCATCCACGATCCTCAGGGACCGACTGGGCAACCGGGTGGTCGTCGACGCGCCGAGCGGCGGGCCGATCGCGGTTACCGGCACTCGCTAACCGCGACCGCGCTTGAACGACCGTTGGGGACCCGGCGACGGCATTCTCG
>JALZAV010000110.1 GCA_030948145.1 Candidatus Dormiibacterota bacterium | reverse complement strand
GTCAAGAAAGAGCTGGTGCGCGCGATCGCGAAGGTCGCCGAGGAGCTGGGCAACACGCCCGCCGTCTGTAAGAAGTGCTACATCCATCCCGCGGTGATCGCGGCCTACCTTGCGGGCGGTCTGAAACCGATCGACCAGGCGGACGAGGGTGACCCCTACAATCTCTCCGCGGAAGAGCGCGGCCTGCTGGCGCTGCTCAGTGCCGAAGCCGCCGCACCGAAGCCCAAGAAGACAAGCCGAAAGAAAGCGGCCTAAGCCTTCGGCTTATTGGCGGCCTTGTGGCGGTTCTTGTTCTTGGGGCGTGTCTTAGACTTGAAGCCTTTGGCGGTCCGTGAAACCTTCATCTCGCGATTCTACGGTTCTGTCTAGTCGAACTTGATCTTCTTTGCCTTGTCACGCTCGCGATCGAGTTCCTGTTCGTCTCGATCCTTGGCCTCGCCCTCAGCCTTGTTCTTCCCCGCCACCTCGGCCTCATGCCGCTCCATCTCCCGGTTCGCGTGGTCGGCGGCCTCACGCACAATGTCACGGTAATTCACGGTGAAATCATCTACGCCGGTGTTGATGACAGGGCCGGGGATCGAGTTGTCCCAGCCCTGGAACGCCGTCTTTTTCGAGACCGCTCCATAGCCGGCCGATTCACGCATGAAGTCGCCGAAGAGTTTGCGCCACTTCGGGTTGGGATCCTCGGACAGTTTCACGACCAGCCGTCCGGTCCCCATGACCACGACTTCCAGCGGGGTAATCTTCTGCGTCACCTGTGCACATCCTAGAGAAGAGCCGAGTCCGGTGAAACGTTAAGGCAGGGGAAACGCTTCGATGAATGGGGGGCATGTCCTCTGGGCGCTCCCCTGCGACTGAAATCGTACCCGTCGTCGCACCCGTCTGCAACGAGAAGCTTCAAATTCAGTACCAGTAGTTCGAGCCCTCGGCTGAGGTCGAGCCTGCCGGCGGAGGCTCATCCCGGAGCTCGCCCTTCGGGCCGGCGAGCTTTCTGACGGCCTCCTCCACCCGTGCGATCAAGGTGTCGTAATCCTCACCGGGCCTGGCCCGGATCGGATCGCCCCAGGTCAGGGTGGTGTCGTGGAAACGGGGCAGACGGTGGAACCGGGGAAAAACCTGGAACATCCCCTCGATGTAAGCCGGGACGATCGGGACGCCCGAGTCGACCGCGAGGATGGCGGCTCCCTTCTTGAAGGTGCCGATATTCCCGGTGCGGGAGAGCGTCCCCTCCGGAAAAATCACCACCGACCACTTATGGGAGAGGTGCTCCTTGAGCCGGTCGAGCGCCGGCCGGGCGCCACCGCCCCGCGGGATTGGAAAGGTGTTGATCAGCAATCCGGTCAGGGCGCCCTCCCATTTGCGTTTGTAGATCGAGTCGGCGGCCGCCACCACAAACGATCGGTAGCGGAAGCGTTTGGGCATCGCCTGCAGCATCGCCACCGCGTCGAACGCGCTGCTGTGGTTGGAAACGAAGATCGCCCCGCCCCTGAGTCCCCTGAGCCGTTCGGGGCCCTTCAGCGAGAGCGGTGAGAAGACGTTCAGGAGTGGGAAGACCAGAAAGGTCTGGAGCAGCGCCCGCAGGCCCCGGACGGGGGGAACCCGGGTCCAACCGGGCGCATCGACTGGCGGATGGCTTGTCGTGCTCAACTCCCTATCCCTCGGCCGGCCTGCCCCGCTAAAGTAGGGCTGCCATGCCGGAATATCGCCAGCCTATCAACTGATGGCCGATTCTGCCACGGCAACGCCGCCGGTCTCGGCCGAGATCAGCCGGAACCTGGCGCTCGAGCTGGTGCGCGTTACAGAAGCCGGTGCCCTGGCGAGCGCCAGCTGGATGGGCCGGGGCGACAAGAACACGGCCGACGGGGCGGCGGTGGACTCGATGCGCCGGGCGCTGGGTCGAATCGAGATGGACGGCGTTGTCGTGATCGGCGAAGGCGAGAAGGATAAGGCTCCGATGCTTTATATCGGCGAGAAGATCGGTACCGGCGACCCACCGCAGGTCGATGTCGCGGTGGACCCGATCGATGGCACCACGCTGCTCTCAAAGGGCTTGCCGAACGCGATTTCTGTCGTGGCGATGGCCGCTGGACGTGGGTCCCTTTACGACGCCAAGCACGTGGCATACATGCACAAGATCGCGACTGGGGCCGAGGCGGCAGGCTCGTTCGACATCAATGAGCCAGTGGCGGCGAACCTCCAGCACATTGCGCGCGCCAAGCGGATGCGCGTCAGCGCCCTCACCGTGGTCATCCTCGACCGGCCGCGCCACGAAGACCTCATTCGGGAAGTCCGGGAGACCGGGGCCCGGATCAAATTGATCAGTGACGGCGACGTGGCGGGGGCCGTGATGACCGCGATCGACGGCACCGGTCTCGATGTCCTGATGGGCATCGGAGGTTCTCCGGAGGCGGTGCTCGCTGCCTGCGCCCTCAAGTGCCTCGGTGGGGAGATCCAGTGCCGCCTCTTCGCGCGCAACGCCGAAGAACAGAAGAATGCCGAGGCGGCGGGCGCCAGCTTCGACCAGGTCCTCTCCATCGACGACCTGGTCCGCAGTGATGACGTCTTTTTTGCCGCGACCGGCATTACCGATGGCGAGCTCCTTCAGGGCGTGAAATACCACATGAACTGGGCGGAGACGGAATCACTGGTCACGCGGAGCCGATCGGGGACGGTGCGCCGAATCTCGGCGAGGCACCACTGGGCGTATAAGCAGCGGGAGTGGCTCGGCCAGCCCGAAGGTTAGCGCGACCGTGGGTCAGCCCGGGTTGTCGATCACGTACTGAATCGCCGTCCGTTGCTCCGTGATGGGGCGGATGTGCCTGGCGACGACTGCCTGGTGGTCGGGGTGATCGGCGTAGGTCTGCAGGGCTTCCTGGTCGACGAAGTCGGCCACGAGCGCGAAATCGGCGTTGCCGTCCTGGACGCCAAGGTCGCGTCCGAATCGATAGCTCTGGATGCAGGCGATCTTCGTCGGGAGCTGGTGCAGGGCCTCTTCGACCCTGGAGACGTCGGCCGCGGTGGTGTTCGCCTTCCAGTGGAAGAGCACGACGTGCCGGATCACGGCTCTAGGAGCGGGCCGAGATGCCGGGCATCGACGGCCGCTCGACCGTGACCAGATCGGCAGGCTCGATCGCCTCGACGGTCTGCTGCTTGAGTTGAACCTGACGGCGCACCAGTCCGAGGACCTCGTTCCAGACGCGGGTGCCAAGCGCGATTAGAACGGCGTCGCCGGCCAGGTTCGCAACCCGGCGGGGACCGGAGGGTGGCTTGTGCCCGACGGCGTCGGCGAGCAGATTGGGCTGGTAGACGCCGGCCAGCACGATGCCGGACCAGGTTCCGACACAAAGATGGCAGTGGATGAACTCTTCAAGCTTGGGATGGACGGATGAAATCCTGGTCCGGGTGCCGGCGAAAATGCCGCCCTCAACGAGCGTGTAGGTGACCTGGTGACCGATCGCGGCCAGGAAGGCAAGGCGCATCATCGTGCGGCCCAAACTCATCTAGGCGAGCTTAGCGGATTGACGTCCACCGACTTTCGCTCCCAGGGGCTGCGGCGTATAACGCCCCAGGGGCTCGAGGGCCTCCGCCAAGGCGGCCAGCTGATCCGCTGACAGCCGGTCGACAAAGTGCCTCCGAACGCCGCGCAGGTGCACCGGACGCGCCCGCCGAACACGGTCGACGCCGGCAGGGGTCAGGATCGCGAAGGTGCCCCGGCGATCCGCGGTACAGTGGCCGCGGCTGACGAGTCCAGCCTCGACCAGCCGGTCGACCAGGCGCGTCAGCCCGCTCCGGCTCAACCGGACTCGCTCGGAAAGCTCCGTCATGCGGAGCCGGCGGTCGCCGGCCACGGCGAGCTGGAAGAGGACGTCGTATTCAGCCAGGGTCATGTCTTCCTCCGCGACCAGCTCGGCCTCGAGCAGCCTTAGGATCGAGGCCTGGGCGTCGAGGAAGGCGCGCCAGGCTCGCCGCCCTTCCGGTTTCAGTTCAGTGGACATGTGGAATACATTGTGACATCACTTTGTTGTCATGGGTAATGTTGCTCAGGCAACAATCTTCGCAAATCCGGAGCCGATAGGAGGACGAACACGATGAAATGGGCAATTGACCCGAACCACAGCGCCGCGACGTTCACGATCCGTCACATGATGTCCAAGGTGCGAGGCCAGATCAAGATCAAGGAAGGCTGGATCGAGGCCGAGAACGACCACACGACGGCCACGGTGGACGTGACCCTCGATACGGCCAGCATCAATACCGGGGTCGAGGCGCGCGACAACCATCTGCGGAGCGCTGACGGCCATTTCGACGTCGAGAACTACCCGGTGGCAACCTTCAAGAGCAAGCGGATCGAGGGCAAGGACCCCAAGCAATTCAAGATCGTCGGCGACCTCACCCTGCACGGCATCACCAAGGAGATCACGCTCGACGCCCACTTTGGTGGCGAGGGCACCGACCCCTGGGGTAACCGTCGAGTCAGCTTCTCCGCTGAGACCAAGCTGAACCGCAAGGACTTCGACCTGACGTGGAACCAGGCGCTGGAGGCCGGCGGTTTCATTCTTGGCGACGATGTCAAGGTCGAGCTCGAGGTCGAGGCCGTCCCCGCCCAGAAGCCGGCCGAGGCGAAGGAAAAGATCGCCGCCGAGGCCGCTGCCGAGTCCCGTTAAAGCGCGATTTCATCCCGAGCCCGCCAGCGCTCTGGCGGGCTCTTTTATGTCATGGCGCCGACCGCCATAAGATGATTCCGCGTGAGTACGCAAATGAGCGGCGCCGTCCTTCCGGGGAATCGACAGGTCGACCTGCGCTCCTTTGTGGTTCCCGAACCTGGCCCGGGCCAGGTACTGGTCCGCATGCGGGCCTCATCGCTCTGCGGGAGTGACCTGCGTGCGATTTACCGGCCGGCCCAGCAAGGCATCGGCCCCGAGGCCTATCGAGGCGTGATCGCCGGTCATGAACCGTGCGGCGATATCGTCGAGGTCGGTCCGAATGTCCGTGGTTTGGCCGCGGTGCTTTTCCGGATTGCCGGAGCAAAATCCCCCCGATTTCGCCTACGAGGAGGTGGCCCCGGACCATGTGTTGCTCGGGTATGAGCCCCGCGTCCATCGCGACGAGGTGCAGGCCGGCATGTTTGCCGGCTGGCTCCGCGCACCGGCAGCCCTGATCTGGACGTTTCCGCAGGGCGAGGGCCAGATCACCGTCACGACCTTCAAACTGGCACCCGAGGCCGGCCCGGTGGCGACCGTGATGCTGGAAGCACTGATAGCCGGTGATCGGCTCAGCGGCGAGCCCACGCCCTCTCGAACATGGCGTCGACGGCTGCCAGCATGATCGTGCCATGGTCGCACCCCTGCCCCAGATCACGAATGATGAGCGGCGAGCCAGGCTAGCTCGACGGCATCATCTGGCCGCCCGCGCGCGAGCCAAAACGCCGCTCGAGGTGGCGCGCGCTCTGGTTGGGCTCCACAGCACAACGGCCTCGTCGGTCTTTCTTGCGGCCGCGGCTCGGCTTCGAGTTCCGAGCGTCGCGGCGGTCGATGAGGCACTCTACGAGGCGCGCACGCTGGTACGGATTCTCGGTATGCGGCGAACGATGTTTGTTGTTCCGCGGGAGCTCGTGGCGGTGATTCATGCCGCGTGCACGCGGGCGATCGCCGTTCGCGAGC
>JALZAV010000010.1 GCA_030948145.1 Candidatus Dormiibacterota bacterium | reverse complement strand
CCGGGTTTTGTGTAGCCAATTCTGTAGCCAACCCGAAGGAATACTTGAGACCATATGGAACTGTTACGAATACATGGAAAGCCAAAATTTCGAGTTGAATTCAATTGCTGCCTGATTTGTAAACAGCATGTCGGGAGTTCGAGTCTCCCCGTCGGCTTCCCTTTTTAAATACAGAATGGCCGCCGCGGGCTGCCGGGCTGGGTGGGCGTACCACCAAAAGTACCACCAATTTTTAGAGAATCAACCTATCGCGCGGCCTGTTATTGATCGGAAAACGCCTGGCCTGAGTTCGATTCGGGTTCCGCGGTTAGCGGCCCGCCCAACTTGGGAGGCGCTTCTGTTTCATAAACAGCGGGTCACATTTTGGCTTCCCACAACTCGCCTAATCGATCCGCGAAGCTGCTCGAGCAATGACCCGACAAGAAGGGCCGGCAGGCGTGAGACGTCGACCCCAGAATGAGTGGTGTGGCTAGGCACCAACTACCGGCGAGCTTGATGATCCTGTGGGGCGTCCCTGGGACTGGGAAGTCGACGTTCGCCCGTTGGCTCGTTGAGAAGCCTCAGGCCGGCCGCAACTTCGACGACGACCCCTAGCACCGGGTGGTCGATGTCATCAATGCCAACTGGTGGCAGCTCGAACAGTTCTTCGGAGCGGAGCGGATTCTTCGCAAGACGACCTACGCGGCAATGCAGCGGGTGCTTGGCGGCTGACCGATGAAGCCAACTGCGTGGCGCCAAGCCCTGGGCAAACCGTGGTTGCGAGGCATTCCACCGGACGCTTGACAAGCACGCGACCATGTGGTATTGGTTGGTCGACCGACCGACATCTAGGGGACGCTGAATCCCGGGACAAGTTTGGAATTATGGCATTACCCCGCCCGAAGCCAAGTTCGACGAAGGAACAGATCTTGGGCGCCGCCCGGACCGTGCTGCAGCAGCACGGCGGAGCGGGCCTGTCGACGCGGAGCGTCGCCGAGACCGCGAGCGTCAATTTGAGCCTGATCCACTACCACTTTCGATCTCGGGAGGGCCTCCTAGTGGCGGTCCTCGACGAGATGAATGCCGAACTGCTGAACCGACAGCGCCGCCTCTACAGTCGCTCAGACCTGTCCCTGTCGACCAAATGGCGCCGGGCCGTCGATTTCTACCGTGCAGATCTGAAGTCCGGGTACGTCCGCGTCCTCCTGGAACTTGCCGCCGAAGGGTATGCGAATCCGCAGATCGCACATCGGGTGCGGGCCGCGATCGGTGGTTGGCGCGATCTCCTGACAGACACCGCAGCCGAGGCCCTTCCCCGGTTCGGGATCACCGTGATCGAACCCCGAGAGCTGGCTACCATCGTCGTCTCCGCCTGGTATGGGATGGAGCTTCAGCAGCTCCTCGGCGTGACGGAGAAAGAGGGCTGCTTCTCCCAAACACTGGACACGATCGGACATCTCATCGACCAACTTGAACGTCGACCGAGTCAGGCAAACATGAGGAGGAAGAGTCTTGGCAACCGTCACGCTTCGTAATGGCATCAACGTCGATCAACTGGTGCAGACCATTGGCGCGATTCAGCAGGATCCCGGTCTCGCCACGATGACTTTCAAGGCCACCACCCGTTGGAAGGAAGGCACCCACTCGATGGCTGAAATCGGAAGCTTCACCCATGCCGGGAAGGAGGATACGTCTCGCAAGCCGGCGCAGTTCACGCTTGCCGGCGACGAGCCACCCGTCCTGCTGGGGCGCAACCTGGGACCGAATGCGGTCGAGTTTTGCCTGGCCGCGCTCGGTTTCTGCTACGCGGTTGGGTATGTGGCGAACGCCGCGGCGAAGGGCATCGATATCGAGGAGCTCTCCTACACGGTCGAGGGCGACATCGATCTCCACGCCTTCCTCGGGCTGGGTAAGGGCCGCCCAGGGTTCACGGAGATCAGGGTTGCCGGCCAGGTCAAGGCTGCGAATGCTTCGGCTCAAGACCTGGAAGAGCTGAGCCGCTACGTCGAATCGACGTCGCCGGTCGGCGACATCCTGGCAAACCCGGTTTCCGTCAAGACGACCTTCAAGGCCGCTTCCTGAGGGAGAGAAGTAAGGCTGGGGGTCGCCGCGCGGCGACCCCCGTCGCCGGGTGAGGCATGCGGGCAAAGAATCCATACCAGAAGGGATACGTGGCACGGCGCGGCGTCAATTTGTACTACGAGGTCTTCGGCTCAGGGGAGCCGACGGTCTTCTTTCTGCCGACCTGGTCCATCATCCACTCCCGACACTGGAAGAGCCAGATCCCCTACTTCGCTCGGCACTTTCGAGTGCTGACCTTCGACGGCCGAGGCAATGGGCGTTCCGACCGCCCGGATTCGCCGGCGGCCTATGCCGATACCGAATACGCGGCGGACGCGCTGTCCGTGATGGACCGGACCGGCACGGACAAAGCCGTGCTCGTGTCGCTCTCCGCCGGGTCGCGATGGGCCCTCCTACTCGCGGCCGAGCATCCCGATCGGGTGCTGGCCGCGGCCTTCGTCAGCCCATCCATGCCAATCGCACCGGGTCACCCGGAGCGAGAGCGGGCTTCGCAGGTCTTCGGCGTACCGCAGGAGCACTACGAGGGATGGCTCAAATTCAACGAGCACTACTGGCGCGAGGATTACCGCGGATTCCTCGAATTTTTCTTCTCCAGGATGTTCACCGAGCCGCATTCCACCAAGCAGATCGAGGATTGCGTCGGCTGGGGTCTGGAGACCACGGCCGAGACGCTGATCGCGACCATCCAGTCGCCTGCGCTGAGCCCGCAGCGGGTAACGGAGTTGGCCTCGCAGGTCCGCTGCCCGGTGCTCGTCGTGCAGGGCGACCACGACGCCATCAGCACTCCCGCTCGCGGCGACGCCCTGGCTGAGGCAACCCGCGGCGCCCTCGTCGTGCTCGAGGGATCCGGCCATGCGCCCCATGCCCGGGACCCGGTCAAGGTGAATGTTTTGCTTCGGGACTTCGTCGAGTCAACCGACTCACGCGCCCCAGCGGTGAGCCACTGGCCGCGCGGACGGCACCGGGCGAAGAGAGCCCTCTACATCTCCTCTCCAATCGGGCTTGGCCACGCGCAACGCGACGTCGCGATCGCCGATGAGCTGCGCAAGCTCCATCCCGACCTCCAGATCGACTGGCTGGCCCAGCATCCGGTCACCGAGGTGCTAAAGGCTCGGGGCGAACGCATCCACCCGGCCAGCGTCGAGCTCGCCAGCGAGTCGAAACACATCGAGAGTGAAGCAGCCGAGCACGATCTCCACTGCTTCCAGGCCTGGCGCCGGATGGACGAGATCTTGATTGCCGATTTCATGGTGTTCCACGATGTCGTCCGAGAGGAGCAGTACGACCTCTGGATTGGCGACGAGGCGTGGGAACTGGATTACTACCTGCACGAGAACCCGGAGCAGAAACGCGCGGCCTACGCCTGGCTCACCGATTTCGTCGGCTGGCTCCCGATGGCAGATGGCGGCGACCGAGAGGTGTCCCTCACGACCGACTACAACGCGGAAATGATCGAGCACATTGGCCGCTTCCCGCGAGTGCGCGATCGCGCCATCTTCGTGGGCGATCCCGAAGATATCGTGCCCGACCGGTTTGGCGCCGGCTTGCCGTTGATCCGAGACTGGACCGAAGAGCACTACGACTTTTCCGGATACATCACGGGTTTCGACCCGGCAGCCTTTGCGGACCGAGCTTCGATTCGCGCCGGGCTTGGATACCGCCCCGACGAGAAGGTGTGCATCGTCACCGTCGGCGGGTCCGGCGTGGGTTCGCACCTGCTGCGGCGCGTCATTGCCGCCTTCCCCGAGGCGAAGCGGCGGGTGCCCGAGCTGCGGATGATCGTCGTCGCGGGCCCGCGCATCGATCCGGTGTTATTTGGCACTGTCGAGGGCCTCGAAATCCGCGGCTATGTTCACGAACTCTATCGTCACCTCGCCGTCTGTGACCTGGCCGTCGTCCAGGGAGGACTGACCACCACCATGGAGCTCACTGCCAATAACCGCCCCTTCCTGTACTTCCCTCTGGCGCATCATTTCGAGCAGAACTTCCATGTCCGGCATCGGCTGAACCGGCATACCGCCGGCCGCTATATGGATTTCCGCTCATCGACGCCGGAGCTGATTGCCGAGGCGATGGTGGAGGAGCTCAAACGCCCAATCCACTACCGTTCGGTTACCAGCGACGGCGCTGCCCGGGCCGCCCGACGGATAGCGGAGTTGCTTTGAGCTAGAGGAGCGGCCCGACCCTACTCCGGCTTACGCGCTCGGATCGGATAGCCGTAGGTCCCGAATTGCCGCGCCTTATCTTGTCCACTGGCACCCGCAAACGAGTCGACCCGAGGACCAAGCTCCACGTCAATAAGCCCGGCGCCTCGGATCACCGTCTCCCATCCTGCGCACGGCAGGGCTCCCGCTATTCAACCGGTCCAGAGGTCGATGTCACGGAGAGCGCTCTCCGGAATCGGCCTCTCGATACACATGTCGGCAATCATCATCCGGCCGCCAGGCCGGAGGATGCGGGCCACCTCACGACAGACGCCGATTTTGTCCGGGCAGAGGTTGATCACGCCGTTGCTGATAACGATGTCGGCCCAGCCATCTTCCACCGGAGCCTTTTCGATGTACCCCGAGCGGAATTCGACGTTGTCAAATCCGAGCTGCGTCGCCAGGTGACGACTGCGTTCGACCATCTGGGGCGTCATGTCGACGCCGATGACCCGACCCTCTTTCCCGATACATAAGGCGGCGAAGAACGAGTCCATTCCGCCGCCAGAACCGAGGTCCACCACTCGCTCCCCGGCCTTTGGTGTCTCCCAATGAAATGGATTCGCCATGCCGGCGAATGCCTCGCAGGCTGCTTCGGGGAGCTGAGCGAGGATGGCCTGGTCGTAGCCGAGCCGGATCGCGTGCTGGCGGCCGGTGTGGAAGTGGTACTCGCCTCCGGGTTTCTCCGCTACGTCACGGTACTTCTTCTGAACCTCGTTGCGGAGTTCCTGCACATCGACGAGATCGAGGATGTCTGCCAGGTCTCACCTCTGTCGTCGGCTTCAGATTCTGAATACGAAACGGGCATAGCGAGCTGCTCAGGTTGGGAGCCGTACCACCAAAAGTACCACGACCGGTTATGGCGAGGCGCCGGATTCGTAGTTGGGGCTCTCCTGTCGGGAGCGGTGGCGGACCTGTATGGCCTGGTCGCCGCCATCTGGACGGTCGCGGTAGTCACGGCGGCTGGAGCCGGCGTTGTAGCGGTCCGCATGTATGAGACGCATCGGCCGGCTGCTAAATCACAGGCAGTTTCCCGGGCTGGGCGCCTAGTTGCATCGGGGCCAGAGCATAGATAACATGTCGCCGGAGGGCGGGGGAAATAACGACCATCGACCAGCTCTTGGAGAGGCCCGAAGGGCGCCCGTGGAGAAGACAAAGCTCGGCAGTTCGGCACCTACGGCTATCCGATTCAGGGCCGTAAGCGTGCCTAGCGACGCCTAGCAACTGCCACTCAGGAGAAGACGTGTGGGCGAGCCGACAGTGGACGAGCAGATTTTGGAGCTCGCGCGTCGTTATTCGCAGAGGGCAGCAGCATACGACAGCCTCTGGAGTCCGGCCATTCAGCCCCTGGGAGAACGGCTCCTTGAACGCCTGCCCCTCGCCGAGGCTGAGCACGTGATCGATATCGGAACGGGGGCCGGCGCGCTATTGCCGGCGATCCGGCGAGCAGCACCCCGAGCGGCGATACTCGGGATCGACCGGTCAGAGGGGATGCTGCAGCTGGCACGGGGGCGGCACGATGGTCCGCTCGCGCTCATGGACGCGCAGAGTCTGGAGCTTCCCAATGATCGATTCGACATCGCGATCGTCGCCTTTGTCCTCTTCCACCTGCCCGATCCGCAACGCTGCCTGGAAGAGGTGTTCCGCGTGCTGAAACCGCAAGGGTGGGTGGGGACGGCTACCTGGGGTGTAGAGCGCTTCGCAGCGGCCAACGTGGTTTGGGACGAGGAGCTGACCGCCGCCGCTGCTGCAACCTTCCCACTCCCCGCCACCGATAACAGGACTTGCTGCGACAGTGAAGTGAAAATCACTCGACTTCTGGAGCGAGCCGGCTTCATTGAGGTCAGGACCTCGACCGAATCCCTAGACCATCGATGGCGGCCCGAGGACCATTTCGAGTATCAGCTCCGCAGTACGTCTCGACTCCGGCTTGACTCTCTGGATGCAGCACGCCGTGACGAGTGCCTACAGCGAGTACGCACCAGGCTCTCAGCCGCAGGCAAGGAAATGTACGTCTTCAGAGGCGAGGTGGTGATGGCGACAGCTGCCAAACCCGAGGCTTGCTGATGAGCACCATGCTGGTAACCGCCTGGAGATCTAGATAGGGAGGGACAGATCCGCACGTAACCTCAAAAACTCGCAGTTATGCTTGCCCGCGCCGCCAGTTCCGCGACCCTGGGTGGCGTGGTGAACTGGGCATGCTTGCCATCGAGATCGGTCTCCGCAACACCGCCGACGTGAACCGTTCAGGCGAGAAACCACGCATCGAAGGTAGCGTAATCTTGTTCCCGTGCCGATAGAGATGGGCCTGCCGGAACTTGAAGATGCGCGCGATTTATCTACCTGAGTGGGGAGCATTCATCCGCTGCCACGACCTGCCCGGCTCCGATCCGCCGAGGGTCTATCTGCATGGTGTCGCGCGTGCTGCCGGCCCAGCATTCGCCCATATAGCCACTCGTCCACCGCTGAATGGCCATCGCTCGCTGCTTGTGGACTTTCTCGGTTTCGGCTACAGCGATAAGCCGGCTGATTTTAGCTACACGATAGAGCACCATGCAGCTTCCGTGATCAAGCTGCTCAATGGGCTAGGAGTCCAGCGCTGCGACTTCGTTGGGCACAGCATGGGAGGCTCAGTCGCGATCGTCATCGCTGCCGAGCGGCCTGACCTCGTTTCCGGGTTAGTGATCGCTGAGGCGAATCTTGATCCGGGGGCAGGCCCCATGACGGGAGCAATCATCCGCCACTCTGAGGAGAATTATGTCCACCACGTTTATGCGGAAGACCTGGCTGCGCAGCAAAAACGTGCGCGCGAGGGCGGCTCGCCACTGCTGGGCGCGGTCCTTGGGATGTATCAGGTCTCGGCGCCCTGGGCGATCCACCGCAGTTCGCGATCCCTCTGCGGGGACAGGAAGCCGACCTTTCGGGAGCTGTTATTGCAGCTGGCAATGCCGCGAGCATTCCTTGTCGGCTCCAAGACCCTTGAAGCCGACCCATCGTCGCCCGACTCTGGAGCAGGGCTTGAGGAGGCCGGCATCCGCCGGATCATCGTTCCCGACGCCGGGCACCCCATGATGTACCAGAATCCCGATGGTTTTGCGCAAGCCATTGGCAGGGCATTGGACTCATCCCGCTCAGAAAGGATGCCCCAATTCCGTACCACCAAAATACCACCAGACTCATTGCCACCAGTCAGCACTTGTTGATACTCAATGGCACGAAACTTCCGGCGGCCGAATACAAAACGACACCTGTTGACACGAGACGACACCTAGCGGACGGCACAAATCCTGATTTGTAAACAGCGGGTCGCGGGTTCAAATCCTGTCGTCGGCTGACCATTTTGAATACGAATCGCCCCGTCGCGATGTCCCTATTTCCTTATCCGATTTGTAGCCACCGATGTAGCCACCAGTGCAAAACGGGCGGACAAACGGTTCCGGGGCTGGATACGAAAGACGCCGTATTTCGCGGCAACGCTCAATAGCCGCTGTTTGAAAACAGCTGGTCATGGCGGCTGACAACCCTGCCTAGATTTGTCCTAATAGCGTGGTGCGACCAGGGCCCTCACATCCGCTCCGAGTAGCGCTTGCAGACTACCGCCTCGCCCTCGGAAGTAGGGCCTACCGGCGCCTCTGGCTGGCGGCCGTCATCAGCCGGACCGGCGACACGCTGAACTTCACGGCGCTCCCCTTGTTCGTCCTCGGGATCACCCATGCCCCAGCCCCCGTGGGAATCACCGTGTTATCGGAAGGCCTTGGGCTAATTCTCGGAGGGCTCCTGGCTCAGTCGATCGTTGACCGCATGCCAGCCCGACGGCTCCTGGTCTCGCTCGATGTCTTTCGAGCAGTGGCCGCTGGGCTGCTTGCCATCTTCCCCACATTTCCCACAGCGGTAGCGGTCAGTTTGCTGCTCGGGCTCGGCAGCGCATCATTCTCTCCGCTCTCGAATGCGATCATCCCACGCTTGGTCTCCGATCGGGCCCTGGTCGCGGCCAACGGCCTTCAGTGGACAGCTGGTGTCCTCCTCCAACTGGTTGCGGCGCCGGTCGCAGGACTCCTCGTGACAGCGGGCGCCGCGCGGCTGGCCTTCACCCTCAATGCCGCCAGCTTCGTGGCATCAGCTTTCGTCCTTCTCGGGTTGCCGTACCTGCCCCGGCTTCACGAAAATCCCAGCTCCGCATGGTGGCAACTCCCTGAGCTGCTCGCAGCAATCCCGCGATTCACTATCTTGCCGCCGCTCCTGGCGATGCAGGCGCTCGCCGCCCTAGCCGTCGGAGCCACCTCGGCACTTCTGGTGGTACTCGCCCGCAACGCGTACGGCCTCAGCGGGACGGGATACGGACTCTGGTTGAGCGCGATTGCGGCTGGAGCGTTGGCGGGCCCGCTCCTTGTGCCCCTCCTAGCTCGTATGCCAGCCTGCCAGGCGGTCAGCGGCGCCTATGTCATTCGCGGAGTGGGCGACATCGGCCTCGGGCTGATCGGCAGCGGCATAGGAGGCGGCCTCCTCCTGGGCGTCTATGGGGTCAACACCTCGTCCGGCATGGTCGCCTTCCAGACCATGGTCCAGCGGGAAATCCCCGACGCCATCAGAGGACGAGCGTTCGCGCTGCTCGACGTCGTCTGGCAAACTGGGCGCCTTGCCTCAATTTCCATTGGAGTGGGACTGGCAGCGAGCATGGGCATCCGTGCCCTCTTTATCCTTGGCGGAGCCTTACTCGTCGGAGCCGGCGCAGTCGGATTCATCGGCCTCTCGCGGGCGGTTGGCCTGAAGACCTAGGATCGGCCGGCGCGGCCCTGCGATACTCGGGAACTGAATGCCCGGAACCGAAGGAATGCCGTCCGCTGAAACGGATCGCGTGCGCCGGATCTGGGAGAAGCTCGCTCCGAAGTACGACCGGGAAATCGCCTTCTATGACACGGTTCTCTTCGCCGGCAGCCGGCGCTGGATCCGCTCGCAGGCCGAGGGCGTTGTTTTGGAAGTCGGGGTTGGAACGGGACGAAACCTCGACCGTTATCCTCCGAGAGTTCGCCTCACCGGCATCGACTTGAGCACCGCGATGCTCGAGCCTCGCCAGGCAGAGAGTCCGGCAGCTGAGCTGGGTAATGCACGAGGTCAAACGGGCCCCCCCATCCTGCGACGAGCTAACGCTCCGTATCCTTGAATGGACCTGTTGAAACCACACCTGATAAGCCGCCCACAGACGGTGGGCCTCATCGTCGGCCTGAACAGCCTGGTTGTGTCGACCGTCGCGGTCGCCTTCCCTGCCCTGCTGCCCAATTCCCATGCCAACGTGCTGCCCGTAATCGTCGCACTCACCATCCTCTTCGGACTGCTGGGCGCGCTGCTTTTCTTTGGGTTGGCCCTCGCCCCCGGTCGTGATTACCGCCACGAACCGGAGCTTCGCCTTTTCTTCTGCCTCGCCCTCCTGATGGCCGCGTCTCTACATTTAATCTTGCTCACCGAGCATGCTGAGGAGTCTTCCCTGCTTGGCCTCGGATTTGTTTTCTCGGGTCTAGCCCAGGCCGCCCTGGCCAGCGCCGTATTCGTTCGGCCGCAGCGGCTCGCGTATTACGGCTCGATCGGATTGAATGTCGCGCTGCTCTTTCTTTACGTGGTTCACGTCGCGGTAGGGTTGCCGTTGATCGCCACCCCGCTCGGGGTCGCATTCGGCCGTCCCGACGACGTCGACCTGGCGGGCCTCATGACCAAGGCCGCCGAGCTCCTGGCGATCGTGCTGGCCATTGTCCTACTCGATCACCCGCCAGCGTCGCCACGGACGTCCACTGTCCGCCAGCAGGCCAATGCCTCCGGCGCTGCCTAACAGGACGGCGAGAGCCAGGGCTGTCCACCATCCGAGACCGGCCACAGGCGACACCCTTTCCGGATACGCGTAGACGCCGGCATCCGTGACCGCCAGCAGCGTCCCGTGGTTAGCCACAACGCGCCACACCGCGCCGGCGGGCAGACCGCTCTTTGACCGAATCCAGTTCTGACCATCCTGGCTGATGCCGACGCCATCGAGCATCATCGCCGCGTAGTCGCGCCCGTCCGGCAGGGCCGTCACGCTAACGACGTGGATCACTCCGGATCCATGCCCGCCCGCCAATCCCTGGTCGGCCGCGGTCCACCGCTGGCCGTCAAAAACGCGGAGCCCGCGGCCCATCGAGCTCGCATACAGCCGGTCCCCGTCGTGGCTGACGTCGAGCGAGGCGACGAAGGCCTGGTCGGAGCTTGGCTGCCAGGCGACGCCATCCCATCGGTACACACCGACCCCGTCGCTGCCCAGCACCTGCCCGTGGAAGAACGTGATGGCCCAAGCTCCCTGCCGTTGCTTAAGCCCCGTGGACTCGCTCGTCCAGTGCGCACCGCCGTCCTCTGACCGCCAGAAGCCGCCTCGCGAGCTGGCCCAGACCACGCGAGGGTTCGCGGGGTCGACGGCGATGCCGTGCACCTCGAATGACGGGAACGGAAGCTTGCGGAATGGACCGTCCAGGCTCGCTGCGGCATACAGCCCGTCCCCGGTTCCGACGTAGGCGACATTCGGGCCACGGGACAGGGCCATCCCGAGGACCAGGGTTCGAGATATCTCGACCCGATGCCAGGAGAAGCCGCCGGAGGTGCTGACGTAGAGTCCATCGCCGCCGGCGAGGATGGCGTGGCCGTCCGCCGACACCGCCATCCGGTCAAGGAATACGCCATCGAGGCCCGCCAGAGTCCACGATGAACCGGCGCCCAACCGGCTGAGGGAAGAGATAGTTCGCGGGCTCGCTGCGATGGCCGCTAGCGGCAGGAGAATCAGAACGAAAGCAGCCAGCCGCGTGGGACGTTTGACGATCGGAAATTTCCTAACCACCGCCAGACCTGCCTGGCGCGCATTCCAGATCAGCCAGGCGGTCGGGAGCAGGGACCAGGTGGCGGAGAGCAGATGCACCACTCGCACCGGGTTGGCAAACGATGGCGCCAGCGGGACCACCAGCAACAAGCCAGTCGTCCAGATCGCGGGATAGAGGACCAGGAGGGACCGCCATGCCCATCTTCCCCACTCGCCAGGGAGGGTTAAGCAGCGGCGTACGGTCAACGTGTTGGCCAGCAAGAACGCCACCGAGGTCAGCCCCGCATACAGGTGAAGTCCGTCCACGAGCGGTAACGGGATCGGCGATGGCAGAAAGACCCGCACGAGGAGGTAGCAAAAGCCGCTCGCCCAGGCGATGCTAAGACCCAGGAGGAGCGCGATGGTGATGCTCGGAATGGACAGGCGCCTTCCGGCGGCCCTCCCCGGAATGGCCGTTTCGGACTTCAAGGGAGTGGGTTTAGCCATCAGTCGGCATCCGCAGGGGACGTCCTCTACTATAGTGCTCTAGTAATGGCGAAGAAGTTGGACCGCGCCCTTGCGCTGCTCGGCCCGCTTGAGGCGCGCATCATGCGGGCGGTCTGGTCCGGCCAGGTCGGCAAGGCGTTCGTTGTCCGCGATGTGCAGGAGCACATGCCCGAGCTGGCTTACACCACCGTCATGACGACCTTGAACCGGCTGGCCCAGAAGGGGCTGCTTCGGGCAAGGCCTGTAGCGGGCCAGCGGGCGCACGAATACAGCCAGGAGTTGACAGCCGCGGAGTTTCTGATTCGATCGAGTCGGGATGACGTGCAGCAGGTGATCAGGCGCCACGGAGAGGCGGCACTGGCGGCCTTCGCGGTCCATCTTGACAAGCTCAGCGATGACCAGCGGCGCAGGCTAAGCGAGTTGAGCGACCGATGAGGTACCGGGTTTTCGCCATCGTTTCTCTGAGCGTTCCCGCGATCCTCTGCACGGTTTGGCTGATGCAATGCCCCCTGGGGACCGCCTGCCTCAGCCCCACCGGTGCGTCGTCCTTGTTGCCGATGATGACCCTCCTGTTGATCGCGATACCGGTCGCCGCCTGGGCGGGCCGCACCGGTTGGCTGCTCGCATCAGCCCATCGGGCTGTTCGCCGGCTGCAGATAGCGCTCAGCCCCACCACGCTGGAGGCCGCCGCCGCTCGGACGCAGCTACCGATCGCATGCATCGAGGGGAGCGTCCCGGCCGCCTTCGCCACGGGTGTACTTCGGCCTCGGATTGTGGTCACGACCGCGCTGCTGCAGAGCCTCCAGGCGGATCAAGTCGACGCCGTGCTCTGGCACGAGGCCCGACATGTCGCGCGACGCGACCCCCTACGCCGGGCGATGCTGCGCGCCCTCAGTGAGGTGTACTTCTGCGTACCGGCCATTCGCGGATGGATGGAGCAACAGCTGGTAGCAAGCGAGCTGGCGGCGGACCGTGCCGCGATCGAACGCGTCGGGAGGAGGGCCGTCGCTCAGGCCCTGCTCACCGTGCGCGACATCCCGTTCGAGGCGGTGGCGGCCTTCGCCGGGACGGCCGAAGCGCGAGTGGCGCAGCTTCTCGGCGACCCCATCGCACCGACGCCGCTGCCACGAAGCCTCTGGCTTCTATCGACAGCGGGCGGCGCATCGATACTGGCCCTCGCGTGGTGCACGGCGCACCTCCTGGCTTCGATCTGATGCGCTGGCCGATCCCAGCGCGATGGTGGGTGGTGGCCGGGATCACCGTCACCGCCATCGTCATCGGTGTCATCCTCCTGCATGGTTCGCCCAACAGCTCCTCCTCTGGTGTGTCAACCGGGGCTCTCGTGACTTCGATTGCCCAACCAGCCACGACCGGCCAGAATGTGTCACTTGATCAGTTCCACGGATCGAAGGTGGTGCTGTACTTCTACGAAGGCTCCGGTTGAGGGGCCTGCCAGCAGCAGCTCGTGGAGTTGCAGAAGCAATTGCCCCAGATCGAAGCGCTGCACGCCACGGTGGTGGCTGCGAGCGTGGACCCGGTCGACCAGTCCCGGTCGCTGGTGACACAGCTCAAGCTCGGGTACCCCATCCTGGAGGACCGCAATCATCGACTTGGCTCGGCCTTCGGCGTCTTCAGGCTGCCCGGCGGAATGGATATGGGTGACGTGGACAACCACTCGATATTCGTCATCGACCCGACCGGCCACGTGAGCTGGAAGGAGCTGGCGCCGGACACGATGCATGTCCCGGTGGCGGATGTTCTGGCGGCGCTCCAAAAACCCTGAACCGGGCAGCGATGTGCTGCATGGGATCCTCCTGACGGTCCCCGACTGCCATCTGTGTACATCGGCGCGCGAGGCCGTCCATCGAGCGGCAGGCGCCGGCAGAGTCCAGCTGGAAGAGATCGCCTGGGACAGTCGGCAGGGCCGGCGCCTGGTGGAGCGGGATGGCGTGCTTTTCGCGCCGGCTCTATACATTGACGACCGCCTGGTCGGCTACGGGCAGATCTCTGAGGGAACCGTGCGGAACTGGCTGAAGAAACGGACAGCCTCATGAACGCGCTCGTCTACTCCAGCTCCCTCATGGCCGCCTTTCTCGGGGGGATCCTGGCGCTTTTCGCGCCATGCTGCGTCGTCTCACTCCTGCCCACCTTTACCGGAACCGCGATCCAGCGTGGTCGCCGCCGCCTCCCAGCGACCAGCCTGCTGTTTGCGGCGGGCGTGGCGACGATCCTCCTGCCGATCGTGTTAGGAATCGGTGCCCTGGGGCAGGTGTTCGCCGCCCATCGCCGGGTGGTCTTCCTCGTCGTTGGCATCTTCCTTGCCTTTCTTGGTCTCAATATCCTTTCCGGCCGGCACTGGATTTTGCCCATGCCGACACTGCGAATGCGCACCTCCGGAGCCGGGATCGGCTCGGTGTTCGCGCTCGGGCTCCTTTCCGGCGTCGCCAGCTCGTGTTGTGCGCCCGTCGTTGTCGGCGTCGTGGCGATGTCCGCGCTCGCCAATTCGGTCGTGGGGGCACTGGGGCTTGGTCTTGCATACGTCTTCGGGATGGTCTTTCCCCTCTTCCTAGCGGCCCTGTTTTGGGATCGCCTTCCCGGTCGCCAGTTCCGGCTTCCGGTCTCACCGGTCAGGATCCGGGGCAGAGCCATCCCCTGGTCTGATCTCGTCGCCGCCACCATGTTCCTCGCGATCGCCGCCGCTGCGCTTTTGCTCTCGGCCACCGGGCAGATGAGCTACTCACCGGACTGGTTGACGGCCTGGAACCGCCGAGCCACATCGCTTGCCGCCGACCTTGCCGCGTCGCTCGGACACCTTCCGCTCTTCGTTCAAGCCCTGGGGTTGATCGTGATTGCCAGCGCAGTCGTGAGCGCCCTCATCGCCTCGCGACGGCCGCCATCTGCGGAGCGGGAAGCGCTCAACGCGCGAGACTCTGGACAGGTCAGAGGATGGCCTTGAGCTGCTGAGCTAGGGTATCGGGGTCGAGCTGCCATGGAGAAAAAGCGCTAACCGTGCCATCGCGGGCGATGAACACGCTGACGGGGAGCCCGCTGGTGCTCAAGCCAACCCCGTAGGCGGCGGCGGTTCGGCCATCCGGGTCGACGAAGGGCGTGGGCTCGAGATTCAATCCTTCCCAGAACTTCTTGACCACCTCCGGGGACTCTTTGTAATCGATCGCCACAACGGTGAATCCCTGCCCTCGATGCGCCCGATAGGCGGAGACTATCATGGGCAATTCCTCGCGGCACGGCGTGCACCAGGTCGCCCAGAAGTTGACGAGAACAGGTTTCCCACGGAGGTCGGCGAGGCTGAGCTGGTGGCCGTCGATGTCGGTCACGCGAAACGGCGGAGCCGGCTTGCCCACACGCAGCACCCCATTGCCCCGGGCGCTCGCGCCCGACGGGTGCAGATTTGGCGCGCTTAACCCGTCTTGAAAGGGCGGACTGACGTAGGGGAAAAGGCTGTTCAGAACGGTGAGCTGATTGGAGAAGATCAGCACGCCAAACACGATCAGAAAGCCGGCGGCCAGCCGGTTCAGGATGATGGACACTCCGGCAAACCTGCGCAGCAACTGGACGAGCCGGCCGGCAAGGCCGGCGGCGAGCAGCAGCGGGATCGCCATGCCGGCGGAATAAGCCAGGAGGAGCAGCGCCCCGCGCCCCGCCGTCGCTGAATCCGCCGCCGCGATCAAGATCGCCGCCAGGATCGGGCCGATGCAAGGAGTCCATCCGACAGCGAACGCCAGCCCGACCACGAATGGCGCCCAGGGCGTCTTCGGCAGGCGGTGCGCCACCTCAAACCGGAATTCGCGCATGAGCCAGGGCAACGCGCCGATCAAGGCAATGCCCATCAGCACAAGCGCGATACCGGCAATCCGGAGAAGGAGAGGCCGGAAGGCCAGCAGGTCCGCCCCGACCAGACCGGCGGCCGCGCCGAAAATGACAAAGATGGTTGTGAAGCCAGCAATGAACAGGAGGGCGTTCTTTAAGACCCGGAGTTGATGCCGAAGCGCAGGTTCGCCGGCGGTCGCAGCGGTCCGCCCGCCCATAAAAGTGACGTATGCCGGCAGCAGCGGCAAAAAGCAGGTCGACATGCAGGAGACCAGGCCGGCGGCAAACGCGAGCCCCAGGGCGCCGATCAACTGGTCACGACGAGAGAAGCGTGGCCTGGATCAGTCGCTCCAGCTTGTCCTCGGAGACCTCTCCCGGAACTCGGCCGACGATGATTCCACGACCATCGACCAGGACCTTGCCGGGGGGCGCATCGACTTCGTAGCTGGCCGCCGTTGCTCCGGAATCGTCATACAGGCTCGGATAGGGCACCCTGAACTCCGCAACAAAGGCGCTGGCGGCAGCCTTGTCATGATCGAGAAAGTCCACACCAATGAAGCGGACCCCTTTCTGCGCCAAGTCCGTCGCCATCCGCGTTAATCCGGGCTGCTCGTGGCGGCACGGCCCGCACCAGGACGCCCAGAATATGAGGACCGTCTTCTGTGCCCGGAAGTCGACGGTCAGCGGGCTGCCATCGAGCGCTCTACCCCGGACCTCAGCCGCTTTGCCTCCCAGCTTGCCGCCTGGGGAAACTGACGCCACATTCGGCTGAAGCGTGCATGCGGAGAGCAGAGCGAAGAGAACGGACAGGATCGTGAAGCGAAAGAGCGGTCCTTCACAGCGCCGAGACACGGCTAGACTTTCAAACGCGACGCGAGTTCGACGAACCTTGCCCGGTCGAGCAGCAGCCGGCCGTCCCGGGCAACCTCGATCTGGACGTGGTCCATCGGGCGAGGGGCCGGGCCATAGAAATTGACCGAGTCACGGTAGTACCGACTGCCGTGGCAGGGGCATTTGAAGCCGGGGACTACCGGGTTAGCCTGGCTTGCCCGCAGGCCACGGGTCCCGGCGAGGATCAGATCGCTGGTCACGTCGGGGAAATAGCGGGGGGTGCAGCCGAGATGCGTGCAGATGAGACTGAAGGCATAGAAGCCTTCAGCATCGCGATTGATCACTACCCGTTTGTCGGTGAAGACGGTCGTCGAGCCGACCGCATAGGTGCTGGGCCGGTCTGCCTTGAACAGGGAGGGGTCCTCGTAGGTCGCATTTGGGTTCAAGAACCGAACACTTTGTACCAAGGCGCCCAGCGACGCGACTATCAAGGCGCCCCACCCGATGACGGCCAGAAAGCTTCGCCGGCTCATCGCCCGACCATCCGCCGCCAGCCGTTGGATCCCGACCATGCCGTCTGTAACTATACCCCTATAGTAGAATGTACTCGTCAGGCCGCCGGAGAGTGGCCGCGGAGGAGATCAATCATGAAGATCGCCGGTGTTTGTATCGATCGCCGAGTCCTCATCGGGCTGGGCGTCATTGTCATTGGGATATTGTTCCTCCGGCCACCCTTGATCGCCCCGGTGCTGCCTTACCTCCTGGTGGCCGCCTGCCCGATCTCGATGCTCCTGATGATGCGCGGAATGTCGGGGATGAGTCGACCGCAGGTCGACGGCACGACTCCCAATCCGGGTGCAGCGGCGAACGTCGCCGAGCCGCCGGATCTACCCCAGCTACGTCGCGAGCTCGCCGAGCTCGCCGCCAGACAGGCCTGGCTCACAGCGCAGATCGCACAGCTCGACCTGGCGGCCCAGCCGACCCGCGATGGCCTCGAATCAGCGCTGCACGACGGCCGCTAACAGGGGCCAGGTCTAGGAGCCCGCGAACAAAGCAAACCGGTTAGTCACTGACCAGTGCCCTGCAGGTCACGCCGAATCCGCTCAAAGTCCTCTTTGGTGATTTCACCGCCCGCGTACCGTCGCTGAAGGATGGTCAGCGGATCTTCTCCTCGGGCAGCCGTCACCGGCTGCGGTTCACTCCTCCTCCAGAGTCGTGCGGTCACCCAAGCTGCCAGCAGGACGATACCCACGATCAGGACCAGGCCGAAAACCATCATCACAATGCCAAAGACCATCATGCCGCCCATTCCGTTCCAGGTCACCGGAGCCTCCAGTTGGTTGCCGACCGCAGCAAACTACTACCGATCTATAGTACGGACCGAGTGCGTTAGCGTGCCACGGGGCCTTATACCTAACTGACGTGCGGGTGGTTGTGCCGTTCCCGAAACGCGAGAGGCTATCGAAGAGGCTAAGAGCGGAACTGATGGGGATTAGCCAGCAGGGTAGCTAGACCAGGCGTCGGCCGGCTGGCTGCGTTTTCTGTAGCCACCGTTGTAGCCACCAGAATGGAATTCCTTGCACTTAATTGACTTCCTTCGAATACATGGAAAGCCAAAATTTCGATCTGTATTCAATTGCCGCCTGATTTGTAAACAGCGGGTCGCGGGTTCGAATCCTGTCGTCGGCTCCAGATTCTTGTAGTAGTTCGGCTGAGGTGTCCCATTGGACCTTCGGCTGATGTGTCCCACGCCTTCGGGTGATCTGTCACAGCTACTTCGGCTGATGTGTCTCACTTTCCCTCATGAGGGAATTGAGCGTGGCTGAACAGCGGTACCAGGCAGTTTTGGCGGTGATCTCGGAGGGGTTGGCGGTGATGGAGGTGGCGGGTCAGCGGGGCGTGAGCCGGCGGACGGTTCACCGCTGGTTGGCCCGATACGAGGCGCAGGGGCTGGAGGGTCTGCCGGATCGCTCCCATCGGCCGGAGCGGTGTCCTCACCAGATGCCGGCCGAGGTCGAAGTTCGGGTGCTCAAGATGCGGAGGGCGCACCGGTACTGGGGCGCGCGGCGACTGGCGCTGGAATTGGCGCGCAAGAAGCTCACGCCGGCACCGTCGGAGTCGGCGGTGTACCGCTGCCTGCTGCGCGCCGGCGTGATCGACCCGGTCAAGCGCCACCGCCGCAAGGAGATGTGGAAGCGGTGGGCCGATGGAGCTGTGGCAGATGGACCTGGTGGGTGGCTTCCTGCTGGCCGACGGCAGCTCGGCCAAAGCACTGACCGGCATCGATGACCACTCCCGGTTCTGTGTTTCGGCACGGCTCATGCCGCGGGAGCGAACCCAGTTTGTCTGCGATGGCTTCGTAGCTGCGATGCGCGCGCACGGCGTGCCCCAGCAGGTCCTCATCGACAACGGCAAGGTGTTCACCGGGAAGTACTCCCAGCCGCCGGTGGACGTGCTCTTCGATCGCCTCGGCCGAGAGAACGGGATCGACCACCTGCTGACGCAGCCCCGCTCGCCCACGACCACCGGCAAGATCGAGCGCTTTCATCGCACTCTGCGGATCGAGTTCGACACCCGCCGTGCTTTCGCGAGCCTGGCTGTGGCCCAGCAGGCGCTGGACGAGTGGGTGACCTACTACAACACCCAGCGGCCGCACCAAGCGGTGGGCGACGCGGCCCCCGTCAGCCGCTTCCACGCCGCCGCCCGCACCGTCGATGAGCCGGCTCCTCAGCCCGACCGCACTGGCGAGCACTGGGTCACCCGCAAGGTGAGCACCGTCGGTGTCGTCTGCGTTGGCTACCAGCAGGTGTGCATTGGCCAGAGCTATGCCGGCAGCGCTTGCAATGTCCTGGTCACCGACGGAACGCTGCAGTACTGGGTGGGCAACGAGCTGGTCAAGACCGTGGCCCGGCAAACCAAGGGAGAGATCCGCAAGAAGCACGCCGACGGAACCGCGCCAACCAGGGCAAGAGAGT
Source organism: Candidatus Dormiibacterota bacterium (assembly GCA_030948145.1). GTDB lineage: Bacteria > Chloroflexota > Dormibacteria > CF-121 > CF-121 > JALYYC01. Next base: position 36,492 of record JALZAV010000010.1, on the reverse strand, counting down.
GAGACACTTCAACCGAAGTACGTTTGCGACAGATCAACCGAAGGTGCTCATCGGCTCCAGATTCTGAATACAAAATCGGCCCCGGCGGACGCTCCGAGTGCCGACGCCAACAGCCCGTACCACCAAAAGTACCACCAATTTCAAAAGAACATTCGCGATTGGTGCACCGCCAGCCTTAATGGGACAGAAAGAGGGATGCGCGCGGAAGCGTAGTCGCAGGCAGCATCGCGTCGATGGAGAAGGTGCGACTTGGTCGCGTCGATCAGTGGATCGTCATCCGGGGAAAGAACGCCAATAACCCGGTCCTGCTCTTCCTGTCCGGTGGCCCAGGCCGACTACCAGAAGCAGATCCCCGAACTGAAGCTGCCCGTGTACTTCGCTACCGGACGCTACGACCTGAGCGACATGGCGGTACTCACGGAGCGATATTACCAGGCGCTGAAAAACACGCAGAAGCATCTGGTCTGGTTCGAGGCATCGGGGCATGCGCCGATCTACGAGCAGACACCGGAGTTCCTCAACTTCATGGTCAACACGATTCTTGCGAATACTGGGAGGTAATTGCAATGAAAAAGACAGTAGTCACCCCGGCTGTTCGTCGGCAGTTTGATCGCGATTGGCGCGGGGCTCATGCTGCTCCTGGGAGCAGGGGCAGTTGGCGTCGCCAGTTCGAGCTTCGTGATGAACGGACCAGATGTCGCCGGCATCCAGGCCACTCCGTTGGCATGGAGCATGGTCGTCGTCGCGTCGTTTGCAATCCTGGTGATGGCGGCGGCTGGCGTCACGCAACTCATCGCCTGGATCGACGCGGTGCTGAAAACAGCGAAGCTGGAGGATAAGACCTGGTTTATCGTCTTGCTGCTGCTCGGGCTTGTCAGCTTTGGATTCGTGGCGATGGTTGCTTATGTAATCACCGGCCCTGATGGAACGGCACCCGTCGCGCAACGACCGCTCGTGCGCGCACAGCCGGTGCCGACCGTTTGACGCGGGTCCCATTATGGAATCGGGCGCCGCACTAAGCCGCGCCCGACTCTTGCTCTCACCGGCCCTACTGGCCCATGCACCTTGACCTGCTGGTTCTCGCCGGTGCGGTCGCCCTCGGCCTTTGGGTGGCGCGCCGCTAGGTCGGCCGGTCACGGTGGTCGTTGCGAAAGGTCACCCTTTCGTTTGGACCGTCCGAGGCGGATGCCTCTCAATCTTATGGGCAACGGCAGGCACCCTGGCAGGGCCGGAAATAGGTCGCGGGCGCGTTGTGTTACCCGCGGACATGGTCAACTACAGGCTCCCGGCCAGTCGCAGCGGGCTAATTCTTGAGGCAGGGGCCGCGCTGGCCACCATCCTGGCTGGCGTGCGCTGGATCCTGGATTACAGCCGAACTCCATGTCCGGGCGATGTGCTCTATCGAGCCTCCCGCTTGTGCCACGGATGGGCTCAGTTCACTCGAGGCGGCGCCGCGCTCGAGAAGGCTGTCGGGGCGATCCAAGCGGATCCGTTCCTTCAAATCGTGGCCGCGATAGCCGCCTGTCTGCTGGTTCTGGCTGTTTTGCGGCGCATCTTCGCCTAGCACACTCTCGCTAATAAGAAGAGGGCCAGACCTCACCCCTGCGCGAGCCGGTCGCGGAGTGGCGGATCTCCTACCGAAATATCGCCGTCTTTCTGGCTTGGCTGATCCTGCTGGCCGTTCACGGCGGCTGCGATAACGCCCCCATCCCATCCCAACCCTCCCCCAAGGGGGAGGGAGATGGGGTGCAAGGTCAGCGAGGGTTAGTTCTGGCCCTCGTCCGACGGCTGTTTGTCGATTGACCCGGCGAAGACCGCGCCGGGATCGGCAGCGATGAACTTGATCTCGGCCCCGCGCTCAACGATCACAAAATTGACGCGCTCGGGGGGTCTGTTGGCATGAAAGATCGTCGCGGTGCCGGTGCAGTCCGGATTCACCGTGTCTGCTTCCCCCGGTAATCCGAGCGAGCTTTTCGATCTCGCCGGAATCGTCGTGCTGTCTGGCATCGTCATCGGCCTCGCCGTGATGGCGGTCGACGCCGTTGTCGTGCGCCGGCTGTCGGGTCGCTGGTAAAGGAGGCGTTCCGATGAACTCGAGCCTGTTTCTCACGTCTGGGACGCGGATGACCGCAGGAGTGCTCTTGCTCACGATCGTGGCGGTCGAGTCGGGCGGCTGGCTGATGCTGCGCATTGTTCGCGGCCGCCGGCCGGTTACCCCATTTCAGCAGGTCTTCTTCCGGGCCGGTCACGCGCACGCGGGGGTACTCGTAATCCTCGCGCTGGTGAGCCAGATCCTGGTGAGCGCTGAGCACGTCGGCGGATTGCTCGGAGCCTTCGCCACGAATGGGATCTGGGCGGCGGCCATCCTGATGTCGGCCGGATTTTTCCTGTCGGCGGGCGGGCGGGACGTCACCAGGCCGAACGGTTTCATCGTCGTGCTTTATCTCGGTGCCGCGTCGCTCGGCATCGGGGTCGTTTCGCTCGGGTTGGGCTTGCTGACCGCCTAACCCTTGATTGCCCTGATTTTCTGTAGCCACCGTTGTAGCCACCAGAATGGAATTCCTTGGACTCAATGGACTTCCTTGGAATACATGGAAACTGAAAATGGCGAGCTGGGCATCGACCGCAAGTACGAAACCTTCATGCCAAGGCAGGTCTCCGAATTGACGAGGTGGCTTCGCGGCACCGCGGGCTAGGTACGGCTCGGCGTTCGCTCTACTTCAAAACTTATTTGCTGAGTACTGGTGGTTTTGCGCCCCAAGAGTCTCGGATCGCCGATCCCATCTCACCTTAAACTTTGCCGGCCTCGGGGCCCGCGGCGAGTACCGCGGCTGCTCGCCCGCTGAACCGGAAACGCCTCATGAGCAAGAGCCATGAGCTTGCCTGGCTGCCTGCTGCGCGGCGTTGTATCCAGCCCAACCGCCGTCCCTTTCCTGGCGCTGGCAGAGCAGCCGACGGAGCTCACTCTGCTGTAGCGGGTCGATTCGCGGTAAGGCGTTGAACAAGTCCGGAACCGCGTCGTCCGACAAACCCGCCAGGTATTCGGGATCCAGGACGTGGTGTGCGCTGCTCTGAGTCACGTTTAGGCGCACCACGAGCGCTTCCGGATTAGCGATATTCAGAGCAAGAAGCAGCACGAGTCCAGCAACTGCGGCAGCCCCCGGAAACCACCGGCCTGCAAAGCCGGCCAAGAGGAGGGTGGTCCCGAAGAGTGCGAATACGATGGCGATCCAGAACGCGAAGATGTGGCTGTACACACGAAGCATCGTGAAGCCGTAGGCCGCCTCATAGAGGCTCAGCCGCTGGTGGGCAACGACAACAACCGCCATCGTAAGCACCACGGCGAGCTCGACCAGGACCGTGAAGAAGAAACGGAGACGTCCCGTTCGCGTGCCGCTCAGGGTCGTGAGAACGATGAGTATAGGGAGCGTGATGGCGGCGACAGCCAGGAGTTGAAAGAAGCCCGACCGAGCATAGTCCGCATAGGTCAAATTGGCCGCATGAAGCGCTTCGGCGCCGCCGCCGAGTGCCGTAATAAGCTGCGCAGCTCCGAACGCGAGGAAGATCGCATCCACGACGACTAGGACAACCATGGCCTCCAGCGGATTGATCCTCCAAAGCCGGCCCTCTCTTTCCGCACTGGGGGTAGTCAGCGATGTCCGAAGCAATCCGCCCATTACCCACGCGCCCACGAACAGCCAGAAGGCGTGCTCGATGATGCTTGCCGGATCAATTTGGAGGTTGAAGAAGGAGGCAAAGACCGGATCGGCTGAAGCGAGGAGGAAGCCAATTACGCAGGCAACCGGGATGGCAATGGCTAGACCTCGACCGATCTGTCTAACGGCTGGCCGTTTCTCCCCGGTAAGACTTGCGCCAGCCGCCGAAAGAGGCGCGGCAATGAAGGTTGCCGCGTGTGCGATGTTGGTCATGAGCCGAGCAATCCATTCGCTCACCAGCGCAAAAGAGATGCTGAATGGGCTTCCCTCAGAAGCAAGGACTGCGCCACCAGACAGCAACCCGATCGTGACAATAAGGTCCGGCCATTGCAGCCAGGGGCTGGCGCGCAGTGTCACCCACGGCGCCATCACGGCCCCGGCAGCAAGTAGGAGTCGCGACCAGCCATTGCGCGGGCGTCCGGCGACAAGCAATGCGCCAGCGGCGACCACCAGCGAGGCTGAGAACGCCAGGCCAATGTCGCCTGAATGAGTAGCCAGGTCGAAAAGCCAGGCGGCTGACCCGATCCCGCAGAGCACGGCAACATCGGCGGGCCGTATGAGAGTCAACCGAGACGACCCGTGGCCGCGTGCCGATGTTTGCGCTGCCATTGGTGCCCGGGACACAGCGTAGGGCTGTTTTAGCCGCCGAAGAAGTCATGGATCTCACGAATTAAGTCGTGACGATTGTCACGACTCGTCTAGTTCAAAGCCACCCCTTTTCCTGCGCTAGCCTGATCGCCTCGAGGCGCGTGCGAGCATTAAGTTTTTGGATGGCGAGGGAAAGATGATTTCGGACTGTTCCTTCGGATAGGTGGAGGGCACGAGCGAGCTCCCCAGCGGTGGACCCAGAGGCGCTCATCGCCAGGATCTCTCGTTCGCGCGGCGTCAGCGGATTCTCGCCCTCCTCCAGCGTCGCGACCGCAAGCTGCGGATCAATGACCCACTCGCCAAGGGCAGTGCGACGAATCGCATCAACCAAAACTGCCGGCGACGCGTCCTTGAGGACGAATCCAACCGCCCCCTGATCCAAGGCCCGACGAAGGTACCCGGGGCGACCAAAAACGGTCAGGATCAATACGTGGCAGCTTGGCAGGCGATCGTGCAGCTCGCCCGCTGCCGTAAGCCCATCCTTGCCGGGCATTTCGATGTCCAGCAGCGCAACATCGGGCCGGGCCTGGAGAGCAGCTGCCACGATTTCATCGCCGCGGCCAACTTGAGAAACAACGTTGATGTCTTCATAGCGAGCGAGGATATCTGCTAACGCCTGGCGCAGGAGAGCCTGATCCTCGGCGATGAGCACACGAATCATTGCTGGATCGGGACGTCGACCGTCAGTTGGAATCCGCTGCCGCCGAGATCTTCCGTCGACAGCCGGCCACCCAGTGGTTCAATCCGCTCCCGCAACCCCTGCAAGCCTTGGCCGGGGTCAAGGCTCTCCGAGCCTCGACCGTCGTCCAGAACCGTGAGTCGGAGGTGGCCGTCTTTGGTTGCAATGCTGATCGTGCACCTGGTGGCCCTGCTGTGCCGAAGAACATTGGTCGCCCCCTCACGCACCGCCCAGGCGAGGGCGGCGTCTGTCGGTTGGGGTAGCTCCAGCTGCGGTGGAGTCACCTCACACCTAATTCCGGCTGCTTCCAGCGTTGCTCCTGCACTGGCCATCTCTTGCGAGAGGGTTGGTTGCCGGAAACCAGTGACGAGTTCTCGCATTGACTGAAGCGCGCTGCGAGCACTGTCCATGACTTGGCGCAGGCGTCTGCGGGTGCTCTCACTGGTTTCTGGGGGAAGCTCGAGCGAGACGAGCTCGCTCTGAAGAACCACGGTAGAGAGCGTCTGCCCCAATTCGTCGTGAAGATCACGCGCGAGCCTTAGCCTCTCTTCGTTCACGGCCAGCCGGCGGATTTCATCTCGCGCCAACTGAAGCTGAACGAAGTTCGCGATGTGGCGACGAACTCCGAGTGCGCCCAGTCCGAGCAGGATCATCACAACGACAACATCAGTCGCCACTGACAGGCGACCTCCGGCGAGGAGGATGACCGTCGCCGCAAGGCTCGCAACCAGGCCGAGAGCGACGAGCCCGACCCGCCACGGGTAGGCTGCGCCGGCGACGATCGCGCAGTAGTAGTACGGGTAATAGAAAGGATACGAGCGATTGGGGTCGATCCAGGTGAACACTGTGACCAGGCACGTGAGCAGAACGAGAGCCACGCTCGCGCGGCGGTTATCGTCGCTCCCCGCGATGCGCAGCCAGAACCACGCGTAGACGGCACAGATCAACGCGATCACGATTAGGGTAAGGACAAGCTCAGGCAGAGGGGTTGGCGCTCCGAAGAGATTGACCAAGTCTCGCTGGAGCAGAATGGCAAGGAACGCCAACATCAAAAAGCGTCCAGGCAGAAACCGGGTGGGAGCCAGCCTCACGCCTATAGGTTAGGGCCGTTTGGAACTATTCGCGGCGGCCTCTCCGGCCATCTCTTGAGGTAAGGCAGGAATGAGGCGGCGTTACCCCGGCCCCTGCATGCGCTCAACGCGCTAGCCGTACCACCAAAATACCACCAGACTCGTGACCACTTGTCAGCACTTCTTGATACTTATCGGCACGAGATTTCCGGCGGCCGAATACAAAACGGCACTTGTTGACACGTGACTGAATCGCCCTGGATTTAGTGGAGACTCGGGCGGTTGGAATCACGCGACCTCGGTGGCCGCTTGTTGGTCATGGTAACGCTGCTCGAACTCGGCCGGCGGGAGGTTGCTCGCGGCGCTGTGGAGTCGGTGCCGGTTCCACCAGTCGACCCATGCTGCGGTCGCCAGTTCGACTTGCTCGGCGGTGCGCCAGGGACCGCGCCGCCGGATGAGCTCGGTCTTGTAGAGACCCATCACGGTCTCGGCGAGCGCGTTGTCGTAGCTGTCGCCGCGCGAACCCACCGAGGTGACGGCACCCTCTTGCGCGAGCCGTTCGGTGTAGCGAATCGCGAGGTACTGCACACCGCGGTCCGAGTGATGAACCAGCGCGTCTTCCGCGGTGGGCCGGCGCGCCCAGATCGCCATTTCGAGGGCGTCCAGCGCGAGGTCGGTACGCAACGAGGTGGCCACGCGCCAGCCGACGATCGCCCGGCTGAAGGCATCGACGATGAAGGCGGTGTAGGCGAAGCCGGACCAGGTGCTCACGTAGGTGAGGTCAGCCACCCAGAGGCGATTGGGGGCGGGCGCGCTAAACGCCCGGTCCACCAGATCGGCTGGCCGGGCCCCGACGTCGCCGGGCACGGTGGTGCGGGCTTTCTTGCCCCGCACGGCACCAGCCAACTCGAGATCACGCATCAGTCGGGCCACCCGATCCCGACCCACCGTGATGCCTTCTCGGAGCAGCTGCCGCCAGATCTTCTCCACCCCGTAGACGCGGAAGTTGGCGGCATGCACCCGACTGACCTCCAGGCTCAGTCCCGCGTCGCGCACCCGCCGCGCTGAGGGCCGCCTGGTTTTGACGGCATAGTAAGTAGAAGGGGCAACCTGCAACGTCTGACAGATCGGCTCGACCCCGAATCGTTCACGATGCGCGTCGATATAGCGAGTCATCTCGGCAACCGCGGGTCGAGCTCCCGCGCGAAGAAAGCCGAGGCCGTCTTCAAGATTTCATTGGCCCGCCGCAACTCGCGGTTCTCCTTCTCCAGCTCGACAATCCGTTGCTGGTCCGCGCTCGTCACGCCCGGCCGGAGCCCCTCGTCGACCTCAGCTCGCTTGACCCAGTGCCGCAACGTCTCGGAGCCAATCCCGAGTTCCAGGCCCACCCGAGTCACGACGCCGTGGCGCTCTCCTGTTGCCTTGATGGTCTCCACTAAATCCAGGGCGATTCAGAAAGAAATCAGTCCCCGAGTCTGGTACGCAGCCAACACGCAGCCACTTTCCGTTGAAACCTCGCAAGCGGCTGTAGACTAGCACGCTTAGGCTATGGCAACGGAAAGCCGCACCTCCGTCCAGCTCGAAAGATTCTCGCAGCCGGTTGAGGTCGCCCCGATCGGCTGGCGCTAGATTGAGGCGGGTCGGCCAGCTGGCCATAGCCAGCGGGATCGTCGGAATCCTCGCCACTGTAGTTCTGATCGCCTTCTACATTCTGGAGGCTCCGCAAGCACTGGCCGCCGGAGCCAGGACCTCCCGCCTGGGGGCGATCAACGACGCGATGGGGGGTGTCCAGCTCATGCTCCTCGTGCCGGGCGCTCAGATGGTGCGGTTCACCGAAGAGCGGCGCAGCCGGTTCCTCGCAATCGCGGGGATGGCGGGTCTGCTGGGGACCACCATCGTCTCGGAGCTCTACGCCTTTGGAGCGATGAAAGCCGGCGACTACTTTCCCGCTGTCGCAACTGGCTTCGGATTGATCGGTATATGGATCGGAGCCATCAGCTTGACAGGCGGGCGGTTGGGACGGTTGCCACCTGGGCTAAGCCGCCTGGGAATTGCGGTTGGTGCCGGTCTTCTGGCGATTCCGGCGGGCGCCTTCCTGCTCGGAGGCCTGGCCATGATGGCCGCTCCCAAACTGGTACTGAACAACTATCCGGCCATCGCGTTCTTCCTGATCGGCACTCTGGCGACGGTGATCGGTTTACCGATCTGGTCTATCTGGCTGGGCCGCTATCTCCTCTTAGGTGAGTCAGCGGTCACTCGCGGCGACTCCTACCCTTAGATCGTGCGAGATTCTGGCGGCCCGGGCTTAGCGTTTACGCCCGTCGTTGCGAACCTGCAGAGATCGCTCCTCCTGATGCGATTCCCGCCGAGGCCAGGTATCACGTAGCAGCCCAAACATGGGGTGCTCGTTCGGATGGCGACTGCGCGCCGCCACCGCGGGGACGACCCCGCCCGCTGGGGGGACGAACACCGGCAGCGGCGTGTACAGCAGGTCTCGATATCGGGAGGGCGGTCCGACACGCGTAGAATAATCATTAGGGGAGTCATCGCCGCACGCGGAGTTCGATCATGACGACGGATCTCCAGCTCGCGCCGGCCGACGTTCGCGGGGACGTCGAGACGATCTACCGGGATGGCATCACCGCCCGCAAGGGTGCGTTTCCACGCGAATGGGTCGTTCGAATGCGGCATGACATGATGACCGCGTTCGAGTCGGCCAGGAAGCGTCAGCGCGGCGCCGTATCGCGCGGACCTCAGCGCTGGCACGTCGAGGTCCATCCCGAGGAGATCCGCGGGTTTGCCGAGCTCGTGTCGCACCCGTGGGTCAAAGCGGTATCCGAGGCGGTGCTGGGGCCCGAGTACAAGTTCGTCGAGATCGGGTTCGACCTGCCGTTCCAGGGCGCCAAAAACCAGTCGTGGCACCGCGACTTTGAGATGCCACGTGAGACGCGAGAGGAGCATCGACTGACGTCGCTCGCGTTCAAGCACGGGCGTCGACGTCACCGACGACATGGGCCCGTTCGAGATCGCGCCGGGAACGCAGTGGGACGGTGGTGCGAACTGGAATCACGGAATGTTCCCGCCGAAGGAAGAGTGGGCGCGCTACGAACCGCTGGGCGTGCGCAAGCTCCCGAAGATGGGTGACGTCTCGGCGCGCACGGCGCTAACGATCCATCGCGGTACAAAGCATGCCTCGCCGACACCGCGTCCCGTCCTGATCCTCGGCGTCGTCGCAGGCGAAGTCGCCAATCCGGACGAGCACGACCTCGAGGTCTCGAGACCGTTCTACGAGTTGCTGTCGGAGCAGATCCGCGCACACTTGCTCGCGCGCGTCGTCGATGAGTTGCAGCCGATCACGCAACGCCACGACATCGAGGGCCTCGTCATGGGAGTCGAGGAGTAGTCACGCGCCGTAGTTGGAATTCCACAGAACCGCACTGACGTCGATATATATCAGCGTCATCACGGCGCCTGACTTGAAAGGCTCGCGCGTCCACGTTGATTTCATATAGCCGGAGCTGCACGCGCTGGCTCGGTCAACTTCATGACCGGAGACGGATACCATACTCGAGCGCCACACCTTCGATGAATACGACGATGGCAATCGCCACGAGCCCCACCAGCAGGACTATGGCGAAGCGCAACGGGTAGGGCAGCTTGATCATGAGTCGATTTACCGCTTTCATGAAGCGGCTATCTGCAAACCGAAAGAACCAACTCTGCCGTGCCATTCGGCTAGTTACATCTACCGTATCAACTTTTTTGCGAAGCCTTCTTTTGCAGAATCGCCCCGGAACCTGGTCGCGCCGGGCATGTCGGTGAGGAAATCAAAGGAGACCATGCCACTAGGCCGTTAAGCGGAGTCAAGAGTCGGCCCAACGGTCTCGATCATCTGACTTCTTCCAGATGATTGCGCGACTGGACGAACTCCTAATCGATTCTTAACACTGCGCGAGACCTGCGATCTGCAAAACCTCCACCGCGGGTTCGAGTCCCGCACTCGCCTCCAACTTTTGGACACCAGCCGGCCCGCCTAACGGCGCAAGCAGGGTCGCTCGCGTTGAATCTGTGGCCCCTCGGTCTTGCCTACCATGGGGCGATGGTCTTCGAAAAGGGTCAGCGGATTGTGTTCGTTGGTGACAGTATCACGGATGCCGGGCGGCGCCAGGAGGCGGCGCCCTACGGGAACGGGTACGTGCACATGGCGCGGGCCCTGCTGCTGGCGCGCTACCCCGAGTTGGAGCTGGACATCGTGAACCGCGGCGTGAGCGGCGACACGGTGCGCCACCTCGCCGCACGCTGGCGGCCGGACGTGATCGACGAGCGGCCCGACTGGCTCTCAGTGGAGATCGGTATCAACGATGTCTGGCGCAACATCGACGGCCAGACTGCCGAGGCGGATCCCGTGGAAGAGTACGAGGCGACTTGTGACCGTCTCCTAACCGAGGCGCGCGTATCCTGCGCCGCTCGCCTGATCCTGATGGAGCCATACGTGATCGAGGCCGAGCGAGCCGACCGATTTCGCACGCTCGTCGAGGCCCATATCGCCGCAGTTCACCGGTTGGCGGAGCGGCACGACGCCATCCTGGTCCGCACCCAGGCCGCCTTCGACAAAGCACTCCGGGCCCAACCATCCTCGTTCTGGGCCGACGACCGCGTCCACCCTGGCGCCCCAGGCCACGCCGTGATCGCCCGCGCCTGGCTCCGAGCCATCGACTACGGCGACGTGTGACGCTTGGCGCACTAACGGTCGCTCGGATCGGAGCCGATGCGTTGAGATGAAATCAAAGCGGATCCGGTTGTTTTAGCGAGCGGCAGACCCCCCGCCCTCCTCCTATACTGCCTTGCGATGAGCGACCAAGAAAGCAATGTCTCTGCGGCTGTGAAAGCCAACCAGGGCACAATCAGTCGCTTCTACCAGGCTTTCCAAGATCGGAATGCCGAGGCCATGAACGCCTGCTACGCACCGGACATCAAGTTCAGCGACCCGGTCTTTGGACCGCTGGAGGGCGATCGGGTGCGGGCGATGTGGCAGATGCTCAACCGTCCGGGTGGGGGAGGGCTGGAGCTCCAATACCAGGTGGGGGCGGTCGCCGCCTCCGCCGGCAGCGCGACCTGGCAAGCACAGTACGCTGCCCCCGGCACCGGGCGCCCCGTAGACAATCACATCACGTCGAAGTTCTGGTTCGTGGACGGGCTGATCTCGCGCCAGGAGGATACGTTCGACCTCTGGCGCTGGGCGTCGATGGCGCTTGGACCCGTAGGCCGTTTGCTGGGCTGGACCCCGATGGTCCAGGGCCAGATCCACAAGAGTGCCGTGGCCAACCTCGACAAATTCATCAGGGACCGACCGCACACATAACCTAACCGCGCCGGTGGGGTGGGGGTGGGGCTGAGCCGATACGATTCGGGTCGTGCTCGAATTGTTAGTCCAATTCGGAGGCCGGGGGATGGACAGCGTGGCGGGCGCACGTGGCGGCATGCTCCTGCAGTAGCGGGCACTAAATCGTCCAGGTGCTGGCCGCGTAGTCTCTGCTGAGCCGCACATAGTAACCTCGGGCGTGTGGCCGAACACGAGCTCCCTGGTGGGCTTCCGTCCGCCCCTTCGGTGGTTGTTGGTCGCCGGCTCACGACAGAGGAAGACCAGTTTCTCGAAGACGTGTCCCACCGGTCGTTCCTATTCTTTTGGGAACAGGCCGACCCCGGAACGGGCCTGGTACGCGACCGTGCCCTGGCGGATAGCGACCAGCCTGACCCACGACCTATTGCATCGAGTGCCGCGACCGGATTTGGCCTGACCGGCCTGTGCATCGCGAGCGAACGAGGGTGGATTTCGCGCGCTCAGGCTCGCGAGCGAACTCTCGCCACGCTTCGCTTCTATGCTGAAGCCTCGGTACATGAGCACGGCTGGTTCTATCATTTCGTCGATTGCGTGACGGGGACGCGCAGCCGCAAAAGCGAGGTCTCTCCGATCGACACCTCCCTACTTCTGGCGGGAGTGGTCAGCGCGCAGGAGTACTTTCATGAGGACGAGGAAATCGTCCGTCTGGCGCAGAGCATTTGGGATCGCATCGACTATCAGTGGATGCTGAACGGTGACCCTGCCCTGCTGTGTATGTGTTGGATGCCCGAGTACGGTTGCTCGAAGGACCACTGGGATCACCACTGCGAGCTCGGCATCATGTATCTGCTCGGCATCGCCTCGGCCACCTCCCCGCTGCCCCTCGAGTCGTGGTACGCATGGAGCCGTCCGGCGGTGACCTACGCCGGGCGCACCTACATCAGCGGCGCGCCGCCGCTGTTTGTCCATCAATACACGCAGGCCTGGATCGATTTTCGGAAGCACCACGAAAAGCGACCTCCGAACACGAACTGGTGCGATAATTCGGTGGAGGCGACGCTTGCCCATCGGCAGTTCTGCATCGACCTGAACGGCCAGTTTCCGGGTTATTCGGAAGGCGTTTGGGGCATCACGGCGTCGGACAGCGCCAAGGGCTACAAGGCGTGGGGCGGCCCTCCGGCCACTCGGACCATCGACGGGACTGTCGTTCCCTGCGCCGCCGGCGGGTCGCTGATGCTTGCGCCTGAAATCTGCCTCCCGGCCATGATGCAGATGCAAAGACAATTCGGCGAAAGGATCTACAAGCGCTACGGTTTCGTCGACGCCTTCCATCCGACTAATGGCTGGACGGATCCTGACGTGATCGGTATCGACGTCGGAATTACGCTCCTGAGTGCGGAGAACCTGCGCTCGGGTCGAATCTGGAGTTGGTTCATGCGGAACCGCCAGATTCGGCGGGCGATGTTGGAACTCTTTATCTAGGCACGTGTAGCTGGCCCGGAACGGTCGGGGCTAGCGGGGGAGGCGGCTGATCCTGAGTGGACCGGGGTGCGGAGCGGCTCTCAGCGCGACCCGGTGGCCCTCACGCCGAATCTCGTGTTGTGGGTCCGTTATGACATCGTCGTCCGTCTCCATCACAACCACCGTACCGGTGGCGCCGGACGGGGAGCCCAGGCCCTGCCCGAACGTGATGGTATCGGCGCTTACCTGGGCAATCTCCGCGCTGGCCCACGCCACCGTGGCCCAGGGCAGGCGGAGCCCCAGCGGGAGCATCCGTCCGGTCCGTGCGGGGACGGTCAGGACGTTCCCGTCATGCAGTCTGGTTCCGTCCAGCCCGAGCCTGACCTCGCAGTCATAGCCGGAGACATTGAGCAGGTGGACCAGTCGCTGGCCGTCGTCTGTCGCGGTGGTCGTAGCGAACAAGCCGGGCACACTGGCCTGAAGGTTCAGGCCAGCGGCGACACCCAGGTGCCGGGCGGCGGCGGCGAAGAATGACGGAACTGATGGCAGCTCGGCGGCGAGCACGACTGCGAGTCCGTCACCGACCGCCACCTCGACCCCGCAGGGGCGGTTGGCAGCGACATCGGTCAGGACTGGCCTCGCGTCCGGGGCATGGAGCGACTGTAGCCAGCCAACGCGCGTCTCCGGTCGGGGGGCAGCCCATCGATGAGCAACCACGGACGGATAGTAAGTGTGACTGGCACGGAGCACGTCGCCGGGCGCGACGCCCAGAGCCTCTGACAGGACGCGGCAGGTCCGTCCCTCGAGGTCCAGTTCGGGCATACGACCCAGCAGGAGCAGCCGACCACCCGCGTGGACATGAGCGGCGAGCCTCTCCTGGACATCACCCGCGAGGTGCCGGCTCGTTGTCAGAGCCACGAGGCGGTGTTTGTCCAGGTCGATAGCGTCGTGCTGGAGGTCCACCGCCCCGAATCGGTATCCGGCGAGCAGGAGCGAGCGGGCGAGCGCCTTGCGCGGGCCCGCGCCCCTGAAGGACTCGAGGTCCTCGACAATGTTGCGCATCACCTTGCTCGGCGGATATCGGTACTCCGTCATGAAGGAGTCCAGGACCAGCCCCAGTGCAAGGTTGTCGTGCTCTTCGTTCATGCGTGCCAGCCATGGTTCAGCGGCGTTCACGGCGGCGATAACCCGGGCGGTCGGTGCGTAGGTGAGGCTGCGCTGGCCCTCCGGGCCAACTGGCGCCGCCGTCCCGTGCCGCTCCCCGGTGAAGCTGATCCTGTCGTTGCCGTCGCCGGACGGTTCCTCGAGGGGGCCGTTGATGCCTCCGGCGAACAGGTAGTAGTTGATCAACCGGTTACCCTGGGCGACGCAGATCCTTGTCTTGAGGTCAACCGTCGTCGGGTCGTAGAGGTGGTCCTGGCCGTTGTCGTAGTCACCAGTGCCCGCTTCGAACTCCACCGAGGTGAGTGGCTGATCCGCATCCTGGACCGCGGCCATGAACGCATTCATGACATACAGGTCGGTCGTGGTGCCCAGCGTCATCTCGCCGAGATAATGGTCTGAACCTGAGACCATCCCGGGGATTCCCGCGTACGTTTCCACCAGCTGGCTGATGCCAACGGGGAACGGTCCTCCATGACCATCGGCGGTCGTCCCGTGGATGTTGACCAGGAATGGGACGTCGACGATCCCCGCTGTTTTCGCGAAGTCCCGCAAGGCCGCGATGTAGCGGGCGAATCGGTTTCTCATAAACGAGCCGAGGTCAACGCGGAGAGCGGCTGCCCATCGTTCGTCCGGAGAGCGGACCGCGTGCGCCCAGGCATCCGGGTCGCCCAGGTCGAAGGGGTAGCGGCGCGCCGCGGCCTCACCGTGTCGCGTGCGCACCCAGTGGAGCAGGTCGGCGATGAGGTGATCGGTCAGGTCGGGGGAGTTGTTCAGCCAGGCCAGCATCCCCACCTCGTTGTCGAGTTGGACGGCGATGACGTTGCCACCCCTGGGTTGCAGTCGCCTGGCGATGGGGGGGAGGACTGCCTCATACCATCGTTGCGTCTCACGGAGGAAGGCCGGGGCGAGGTAGTCGACGGTGCGGGTGGGGGTCGGCCGGCCATCCCAGCCGGCCGGGATGATCTCTGGGTGCTGCTCGTAGACGCGGTAGGGCAGACCCTCGTTCTTCAGCTCGGCCATGACGAACGGCCCTGGCCGGGCGATAAACCACAGGCCTTCATTGCGGCACAATTCGATGAACGCGCCGACATCGCGCTCGGGCAAGGTTTCGCCGGTGACGTCAATCGTGCCGTCCGGTAGCTCGTGAAAGAGCCACGGGATGTATGAGGCGACCGTCGTGCACCCGGCTTCCTTCAATGAGGCGATGCGGTTGGCCCATTCGTCGCGGGGCACCCGGAAGTAGTGGATCTCTCCGGACATCACGATGCGGGGCTCGCCATCGATGAGCAGCTGCCGGCGTTTGATCTCGATCATCGACACACCGTGATCCGGGCTGAGCTGCCGCTGGAGGCGTTCGGACCGACCGTGACCACGGCTTCCCCAGGGTCGATCCGGAGAGTCATGGTGCGGTCGTAGTAGGAAAACTGCCCAGGGGTGATCGTGAACGTCGCTGTGCCGGTCGCCCCCGGGTCCAGTGCGAGGCTCACCCAGTCGGCGAGCTCCAGCAGCGGCCGAGTCACATCGGCAACGACATCGCGAAGATAGAGTTGCACGACTTCGCGGCCCGCGCGCTCTCCCGAGTTGGTGACATCGACGCTGGCCTCGATGGACCCGCCGCGCCGTGACATCTGGTCGGCGGACAATCGGATCGGACCGTAGCTGAAGGTCGTGTAGGTCAGGCCCGACCCGAAGGGGAGACGTGGCGAGACGAGAGCGTCGAGATAGCGACCCGACGTGGGGTCGTCCCGTGCCTCGATGAGCCGGCCGGTGGGGCGGGCATGTGAGCTGGAGGGGATGTGACCGACACTGCGCGGGAATGTGATCGGCAGACGCCCGCCCGGGGCGCGGTCGCCGAACAGAGTTTCGATCAGAGCCGGTCCGGCCTCAATCCCCGGGTGCCAGGCGATCAGCACGGCGTCAGCCAGGTCCAGCACCTCGCCAAGGTCCAGGGGTCTGCCGGTGAACACGACGACGGCGAGCGGCTTACCGATGGAGGCGATCGCCCGCAAGACCTCAAGCTGACCAGCGGGGAGGCCGATGCTGGCGACCGAGTTGGCCTCGCCCGATCGCCACGGGTGTTCGCCGACGAGGGCGACGGTGATGTCGGCTTGCCGGATCAGCTGCATGGTTCGGTCGCTGAAGCGCCCTTCGTCGATGATCGCGTTGTCCCCCAGCCGAGCCCGGATGGCAGAAGCCGGGCTGGCCACGTCCTCGCCTCGGCCGTCGAGGGTCCAGGTGCCGAGGAGCGCGGCTCCCTCTTCGACGAAGGGCCCGGTCAGGAGGACGCGGCCGGGGGTGGGGGTCAGCGGGAGGACGCCATTGTTGGCCAGCAGCACGAAGGATGTGGCGGCCGCCTCCCGTGCGAGGGCTCGGGAGGCAGGCGTGGGGGCTGGTGCCGACGTGGTCGCTTTGGTATAAGAACGCTCGAACAGCCCCTGTCGGATTTTCAGCCGGATGACGCGGCGGGCAGCGTCATCCACCAGGTCCAGCGGAACCTCGCCGGCTTCGACCAGCTCCGCAAGATGTGCCGCGTACGCGCCCGAGACCATGTCGATGTCCACGCCGGCGGCGATCGCTTGGGCAGCCGCGTGGCGCAGATCGGTAGCGACACCCTGGTTGACCAGCTGGCCCACACCATTCCAGTCCCCAACGACGACACCATCGAAGCCCCATTCGCCTTTGAGGACTTCTCGAAGCAGTCGACGGTGGGCGTGGATCGGCACACCATCGACGTCGGTGAAGGCTGCCATGACGGTGGCGCACCCGGCCTTGACGGAAGCCCGGAACGGACGTAAATGAAGGTTCCGCAGAGCGTTCTCACCGACCTGGACCGTGTCGTAGTCCCTCCCACCCCCGACCAGCCCGTACCCGACAAAGTGCTTGGCGCACGCCGCGAGTGTGCCGCGACCATCGCGGGGGTCGCCCTGGAAGCCGCGCACGATCGCAGCGGCGAGCCGGCCGGCAAGCACGGGAGCCTCGCCGAGCGATTCGGCGACCCGACCCCACCGGGGATCTTCGGAGATATCCAGCATCGGGGCGAAGGTCCAGCCGACTCCGTCCGCGCTTGCTTCCGCGGCGCCGAGGCGAGCCGCACGGCAGACGAGGTCCTCGTCCCAGGCGGCCGCAAGCCCGAGCGGGATCGGGAAGACCGTCCGGTGTCCGTGGAGGATGTCCCGTCCGAACAACAGCGGGATCCCGAGGCGTGACTCCTCGACGGCGATGCGCTGTGCCGCGTCGATGGCGGAGACCAGAACGCCTCCGTCGCGTTCGTTCCCTGCGGTGGGCCCGCTCGCATACAGACTCGACCCGATCCTGCCGCGGCTGATGAGGTCGTGGTCGACGCCAGGGTCGACATTGGCGGTCTGGTGGGTCTGGCCGACCTTCTCAGCCAACGTCATCTCGGCCAACAGCGCGTCGACGCGTCGTTCGACGGGCAGGTCGGGCCGCAACCAGGGCCGCTCCGTTTTGCCGAGTGTTGTCGTCACCTCAGGACACCTGGATCTCGAGATGGTTGTGCCCCGAGGTCGTCGCGCCCGCCGTGACCAGCGTCAGGTCGATAGCGACGCCAGCCGGCCGGTAGGGGTTCGACAGCGGTGTCGTCCGCAGTAGGACGCCGTTCAACGTGACCGCCAGGGGTCCAACGCCGCGATCGCCGATGCGATAGGTCAGGTCCAACGGTGTGCCGTGAAGCGGGACGGTCGCCTGCAGCCCGTCCAGTGAGGGAGCGAGTACGGGGTCGATCTCCAGGAGGTCGCCACGCCGGCGCACGCCGAGGAAACACTCGACGATGAGTCGCAGGAAGATTCCAGGCCCGGAGGAGTAGACCCGCCAACCTCCTTCGAGTGCCACCTTGGCCTCCTTGACCTCGCCGTAGCGCGCGGCCGCGTCGTATCGATCCGCAAACGCCGCATCCGAGGAGGAGTAGTAGCACGTCGACTGTCGTGGCCGGGCATTTGGAATCCGTTCGGTCACGCCGATAGGGTTGGCCAGGGCCAGGGCTTCCAGCAGCCGCTCGGCGTCGCCGTAGCGCGCCAGGGCTTCCGCATAGCGCATGTGGGCATGCATGTACATGATTCCGATCTCACGACCGAAGAAGGTGCTGGCCTCCGCACGCTGGAACACCTCCATGGGGCCGCCCTGGTAGCGGACCGGTCGGTCGAAGAGTCGCGCGCCGTCGGGACCGAGCAGATGCTCTCGCACAATTTCCAGGTGCTCGCGCGCCTCATGTGGGGACAGGAGGTCGCTCGAGATCGCGTGAATGATCTGCAGGACCCCGTAGCGCAGCCCTGTCCGCTGGTCAGACGGGTGGACCAGGTGCTCAATCGACCCATCGTCGCCGAACAAGCCATACCCGGCCAGCAACCCGTCTCGCATCAGCAGCGCGTGGATGCCGTCGGCCGTTTTACGGGCGATGCCTTCGGATTGGTCGGCGCATTCGACGGCTTCAGATGCGCCCGGGCCGTCCAGGGTAACGCTGACGCTTCGCAGCGAGCGAGCCAGCGTGCGTAGCGCATGCACCTGAAGCGTTGCGGTCCACGTGGAGCACAGGCGTGCCGCGAGGTGTGGGTCGGCCGGCTGCAGCGAGTCGTTCCAGTCGCCGCGCCCATACGCCGGCAGTGCGGTGCCGGGTAGCGTTCTCGCGGCGACGATGGCCAGCGCCCGCCGGACATGCTCGAGCACCGGCTCATCGGCGGTTGTTCCGCTGTCGTCGACGAATGGGATCCGCTCGGTAAGCAGGCTGGGGTCTTGCGTTACTGCCAGATACTCTCCGAGCGCGAGAAGAGGCCAGAAGATGACATCGCCATGGGAGTCGCCCTGACCGCCGCGAAACTCGCGCGGATAGAACTCGAAGGCCTGGGGCCAGTCGCCTCGGGCGTTCTGGGCTCGAAGGACACGCGTGATCAGGTCGTGTAACGGCGCCATCTCTCCCAACGCGATCAGCAGACAGACCGGTCCCTGGCAGACGTCCCGGGTACCCCAGCCCCCGCCCGTGTATTGCTCAAGCCCTCGCGGTGATAGGTAGTGGACGAGCGCGTCGTGCGCAAACCACGGGAGAACCGCGTCCAGTCTCGCAACCTCCGTGGCTGCTGGTGACGCTGTTGGGAGCTTCAGCCGCACGGAATCGCTGATCCGATGCCAGAACTGGGGCCGGGCTTCGCCTCCGAGGTCCTGCTTGGCCCGGTCGGCGGCCGGAACGAGATCGGCAGTCAGAGCCAGACGCATGTTCGTCGTGGGCGACGTGAGCATCGTGATCCAGGGCAGCCCGCGCGACTGCCCGTCGAGGAAAAGGGCTTCATCGCGGCCCACGCGCACGACCGATCCCCGCTCCCATGAGAGCCGGAACGACCCCGTAGGAAATCGGGCGGCCGCCAGCGAGTTCTGCAGGGGTCGCAGCGTTACTCCCGCGTCATCCTGCTCAAGAATTGGTGGCTCGGGGTCCTGCCCGTCATCGCCACCGAGCGCCGCGTGGGCGCAGATCAGGAGGCGTACCGGCGGCCCGTCCAGCACCCGGATCTCAAGACCGAGCTGATCCGACTCGGCCGGCGCGTTCGACACGACCTCCAGCAGGCCGCTCTGATGGCGGTACCACCAGCGGCACGAGTCCAGCCGGACGGCCCACGCGCTCGGTCCGTCTAGCAGCGCCCAACCCTGCGGAGCGCCGGAGGACTCGATGAAGACCCGTAACCCATGCGCCTGTCGCAGGCCCAGGTAGCTGCGGCGGGTGGATAGCATCCGGTTCAAGCTGACATGGCCCTGGGTGACTTGCGAGTGGAAGGTCCCGGCCATCCAGGCCGTGGTGGTGAGGCTGCCCTCGTCCGGCGCCAGGGCCGTTCCCGTCCGCATGATGTGGCCGTGAGGACGTAGGACCGCCGCCTGTTTGGCGCTGGTCACGATGTGGCTTCCGTCATCGGCGAAGTAGCTGAGCAGGGCTTTGCCGTCTACCTCCTGGTGATGGCGTACCTTGCCGGTGAGCGTGGCAAGTAGATCGTCATCCAGCGGCGTGCATGGCAGTGCCGGGGCCGACGAGAAGAGCGATGCAGAAACCGGTCTGTCGGCGTGAGGGTTCGGCGAGCGATGGGCCGGCCGCTGCGCTTCCGGCTGGCCCAGCGCCTGGTCGACAACCGTCCTATCCTGACCGGACGTCGCGGCGGGGTGGTCGGCCTGGTAGACGCCGAAGAACCCCGTGGCCGTGGTTTCGCCGCCGACCAATTGCACCGGGCGAGCCTGCAGGAGTGCGAGCGTGTGCTCATGCTGAAGGCGGGTACTGGGGAGCGCCCGGGCGGACAGTCCAGGCGGTCGGGCCCCAGCATGGTGCCCGCGCCCAACCAGTTGAAGCGCGTCGGTCCCCCAACCAACGCCCTTGCTGAGGCAGCCGATGACCGCCCAAGGATTAGTGTGGCCTGGCATGTTCTGGCGGACGGCGAGAACCGTGCCTGCCGACGACGTATTGATTGGTGTGAGGTCGAGATACTGGCTAACGTAATACTCACACGTCCGCACTGTGCCATACGGGGCCAGCGCGAGATCCTGCGCGTATACGAAGTCGATCTCACCGTGGGCGGGTCGCCGGCTGGTCACCGAGACGTGCCAGAACCACGCAGCCAGGGTGTCGGCGAGGCGGAAGGTGACGGTGTACCGCAGGTCCTGCCACTCGCCGCTGATGATGGGTCCGTTGTCGCCCCAGCTGACCGTGCTGGGACTGCCGGGCCCCAGCAGCGCCACAGCCTCGCAGTCGTGGTCACCCCGTAGGCGCAAATACAGGTTGGCCGGACCGGCTTCGAGCTCGTCGGCCGGATATAGAAGGATGCTCCGATCTCCAGCATCGAGGCGTCGCAGGGCTCCGCTGGACGTGAACTGCGCCCTCATCCTCGATCGGCTGCTGACACCCCCGGGGATGGGCGGCTGCATTTTATGGCTGGTCACAAGGACCGGAGAATAGACAAACTATCTTCAAAAATGAACAAAGGATGAGTACGCTGATTACACAATATAATTGATTGGCGGGGACGCCGACGCGCGGATTGCTCAGCGTGTGAGGCAATTCACCGCCAGGAGGGAAGCATGGTGCGTGGGTTCAGGATCGCAGTTGCGGTCGGCGTGGTGGCGATCGTCGGGCTGCCGGCGTGTGCCGGAGGCTCCACAAATCAGACGTCGAACGGTTTGATTCAGGTACTGAACCTGCCCTCGGAGGCCCCAAACACGGTTGGAGGCCTGGTCAACTACAACCCGTACTCACCGAACTCGCTGACCTCGACCTGGCTCTACGAACCCTTGCTGGTTCG
Organism: Candidatus Dormiibacterota bacterium; assembly: GCA_030948145.1. Lineage (GTDB taxonomy): Bacteria > Chloroflexota > Dormibacteria > CF-121 > CF-121 > JALYYC01. The sequence continues at coordinate 15,130 of JALZAV010000010.1, read as the reverse complement.
AAACGGCCTGTCGTGTGTGGTCACCCCCTGGCTGGCGACCGGGTACACCTGGCAGGGAGCGGATAACCTGACCTTGCCCATCCGTGATGGAGTCAAGTGGAGTGACGGCCAGTCATTCACGGCGAAGGACGTCGCCTTCACGCTGAACCTTGGCAAGCAGTACCCGAGCGTAGACAATGCGGGGCTGTGGAACGACACCTTCGGTGCTCACGCCGATGCTGTGACGGTCGAAGGCAACTCGGTGAAGATCAAGTTTTCCGGCAACGCCTCGCCGAAATTCGACAGCATCATCTCAACCAAGATTCTGCCCGAACACGTGTACTCCAAAGTCGGTGATCCCGCCAAGTATATCGATAAGACGCCCGTGAACACGGGGCCCTTCAAGGTGGCGTCGTACAACGGCCGCCGCCTGGTCCTGGAGCGCAGGCCCGACTACTGGCAAGCCGACAAGATCAAGGTCAAGCAACTGGTCCTCGAGGGCCAATACGACGCATCCCAGGCCGCGCTCAAGCTGCGGAGTGGTCAACTGGACGTGTACTGGGGCGAGATCCCGAATCCCGAACGAACCTTCGTAGCCTCCAACCCAAAGCTCAACCATTTCTACTACGCCCCCAACGGCACGACGGTGCTGACGTTCAACCTGACCCAGCGGCCCTTCAACGACGTGAAGTTCCGCGAGGCCACGGCCTACGCCCTGAACCGGCCGGAGATGTCCGACAAGGCCACCTACGGAATCATGAAGCCGGGTAGCCAGTCTGGCCTGAAGCTACCTCCGGCGCTAAAGTTCTTGCCCAGTAAGTACACGCCGGAGGGCACCGTGATTCCCTACGACCCTGCCAAGGCAGAGCAGTTGCTCGACGCCGCGGGATACCGGAAGGGACCAGGGGGCCTGCGGACAAACAAGAACGGGTCACCGCTGAACCTCGTGTTCCAGGTGCAGTCAGGCTTTATCGACTACCAGTCCATCGTCGAGGTGATCGTCCGCGACTTCAACGCCGTCGGCCTGAACACCAAGTCCCTGTCGACGGCGCCCGATTCGGTCGACTCCCTGAAGAAGTCAGGCGACTTCCAGATGCTCCTGGAGTACCTTCATGGCGGGTGTGAATTCGCCAAGGGAATCGGGAGCAAGCTGGCCAGCAACCAGATCCCAACCAAGACGGACGTTCTGCCAAACGTCGAGCGCTGGAGCGACCCCGCCACCGATGCCACCATTGCCGACCTTGCCGCGGCCACCGATGAGGCCACGGTGAAGGCGGACGTGGGCAAGCTCGTCGACACGATGATGACGCAGTTCCCGGTCACTTCCCTGATCTACGCGCCGGCGCGCATCATTTACCGCACGGACAAGGCGACTGGCTGGCCCAGCCAAGAGGATCCGTATGCGCAGCCGGCCGACGATCGATTGCTGATCTTGACGCACCTCAAGCCCCTGTCCTGATCCGGGCCGTTCAGCAGGAGGTGACATAAATGCGCTACTTCGTCCGGAAGATCGCCTTCTTCCTCGCGACCCTGTGGGCGGCGGTGACGCTGAACTTCATCATCCCGCGCCTGCAGCCCGGAGACCCGGCGACGGTGATGGTCAAGAAGCTCGCCGGCAAGGACGCTCTGCTCGACCCGGCCAAGGTTAAAGCGGTCCGCGCGATGCTCGGAGCTCCTGACGGGAGCCTGCTGGTCCAGTATGAGCTCTATCTCAAGGCGCTGGCGCACCTGGACTTCGGCGTCTCTTACACCTATTACCCCTTCGGCGTGACCGCGGTTATCGCGCACGCGATGCCCTGGACGGCCGTCCTGGTGGGCGTCACCCAGGTTCTGGCCTTCGCGATCGGCGTGACGCTGGGTGCCTTCGCCGCCTGGCGCCGGAACAGTCGTTTCGACTCGATCGTGACGCTCGGCTCAACCTTTATGGGGACGCTGCCCACCTTCTGGATCGCGCTGCTCCTTCTCATCGCCTTTGGCTACACCCTGGCGTGGTTCCCTACCTCCGGCGGCTACGACCAGTCCACGCCAGGCCTGAACCTAGGCTTCTTCGGTGACGCGGTCTTTCATTCGATCATGCCGGCGGTGGCGCTGCTGATCACGGCGCCGATCGGCTGGATCCTGGGGATGCGCAACACGATGATCATGAACCTTGGCGAGGACTACATCCGTCTGGCCAAGGCCAAGGGTCTGCCGGACCGAACGATCGCGCTCAAGTACGCGGCCCGGAACGCGCTGCTGCCGAGCGTGACCGGCTTCGCCATCGCCCTGGGCGGGATCTTCGGCGGTTCGATCCTGGTCGAGACGATTTTCGACTACCCGGGGATGGGCCGGCTGATGGGCGAGGCGATCAGTAACCGAGACTTCCCGCTCCTCCAGGCGTTGTTGCTGATCATCATCACCGGCGTCCTGGTGGCCAATCTCATCACCGACATGCTCTACGGAGTCCTCGATCCCCGCGCCAGGAAGCCAGCGGCGTGAGCACCGGGGTCATCGCAACCGCCCCAGAGAAGCTCGAGGTCGAGGAGGAAACCTCTCGTCCTCCTCGGTGGTACACGATCATCTGGGCGAGCAACAAAGCTCGGGTCGGGATCGTCATCCTGGGGTTCTTCGTGGTGGTCGCGCTCCTGGCGGGCGTGATCGCGCCCTACCGACCCACCCGCGCCACATTCGACCAGCTCCTGCCGATCAGCGGAGCGCATCTCCTCGGCACGACCACGCAGGGAAATGACATCTTCTCCCAGCTTGTCTACGGGACACGGGTTTCCCTGCTCGTTGGCCTCTTTGGCGGCCTGGCCGCTACCGCCATCGCCCTCCTGATCGGCATGATCTCCGGCTACCAGGAAGGCACCTGGATCGACGATGTCCTCTCCTTCGGCACCAACGTCGCCCTGGTTGTGCCGGTCCTGCCATTGATGATTGTCCTGGTGGCTTACTCGCAGGTCCGCGGCGTTCCGCTCCTGGTTTTCGTGATCGGGATCACGTCATGGGCCGGGCCGGCACGGGCGAAGCGGTCGCAGATCATCACGCTCAGACACCGCGACTTTGTCACCGCCGCGAAGTTCGCGGGCGAGGGCAGTTTCCGGATTGTCTTCAGGGAGATCTTGCCGAATATGACCTCCCTCGTGGCCGCCGGATTCGTCAGCGCGGCGACCGGGGCGATCGGGGCTGAGGCCGCCCTCTCCTTCCTCGGGCTTGGCGATCCGTCGGCGATCTCCTGGGGCAGCATGCTCTTCCAGGCGGACGCTCAGGGCGCTACCGCGCAGGGGCTCTGGGTCTGGTTGCTCGCGCCAGGTATGACGCTCGCGCTCTTGATCACCTCGCTCACGTTTGTCAACTTCGGGGTCGACCTGCTGAGCAATCCGCACCTGCGGGAGGGCTGAGCATGCAGGGGCTCCTCGATGTGAAGGGCTTGAGCGTGCGGTACGAACCAAAGCTCCACCGGCCATTGACCGCGGTGGAGGATGTCACCTTTGCGATCGGCGAGGGCGAGTTCGTGGGGCTGATCGGGGAGTCCGGTAGCGGCAAGACAACACTCGGCATGACCCTGCTGCGCCTTCTCGAGAAGCCCGGTCGAATCAGCGCCGGCTCAATCACGTTCGGAGGCATCGATCTCACGCGCCTCAGTCAGGACGAGCTCAGACAGTACCGCTGGCGCGACATCTCGACGGTGTTCCAGAGCAGCATGAACGCGCTCAACCCGGTCGTGCCGATCGAGGCGCAATTCCGCGACGTCATCGAACTTCACACCGAATTGCGCGGTGAGGCCGTGACCAACCATGTACGCGAGCTGTTCGAGATGGTCAGCATCGAGGAGAAATTCATCCGCTACTACCCCCATGAGCTGTCGGGGGGGATGAAGCAGCGCATCAATTTGGCGTTGGCGCTGGCCAACCGACCGAAATTCGTGGTCCTGGATGAGCCAACCACGGGCCTTGACGTGGTGGTGCAGCGCTCGATCCTCGACAACGTCCGGCGGCTCCAGAAGGAGCAGGGTTTCGCGGTGCTGTTCATCAGCCACGACATCGGAACGGTCCTGGACCTCTCCGACCGGATCCTGGTCATGTACGCGGGCAAGGTGGTCGAGGAGCAACCGTCCAAGCGCCTGATGCATGACCCCATGCACCCGTACTCGAAGGGGCTGATGGGCTCCTATGGCGACCCTCGGGCGGAAACCATCCGGATCACGTACGTCCCGGGGCGCCCGCCCGACCTCAGCCGCAAACGCGTGGGGTGCAATTTCGCCCCCCGGTGCCCCGAGCGCATCGAGATCTGTCAACGGGTCGAGCCGCCGCTGACTCAGATCGAGACCGCGCGGGTAGCCTGTCACGTTGCGGTTCAGCAGCGGCTGGGCGGTAAGGGCGAGGTGCAGACCGCAGCCAGCAGCTATCCCCAGTTCGTCAAGACGGCAACCGACTCACGCAAGGCGCTGCATGGTGATGTGCTCTTAGAGGCCAAGAATATCGGCCGGCGGTTCGAGGTTCGGCACGGGTTCCGTCGAACCTCAGTCAACGCCGTGAGCGATGTCAGCTTTGTCCTGCGCAAGAGCGAGGTGACCGCGCTCGTTGGCCAGAGCGGAAGCGGCAAGACGACGATCGCCCGCATGATCACCGGGGTGGAGACCCTGAGCGAGGGCAGCATCATCTTCCACAGCAGGGACGGGGAGCAGCAGGTTCAGAAGTTTCGAGGTCGGGCGTTGCGCTCCTATCGGAGCCATGTGCAGATGGTGTTCCAGGACCCATACTCCTCGCTCAACCCCGCCCATACGCTCGAGTACATCCTGACGAGGCCGTTGCGCAACTATGCCAAGTTGTCCAAGCGCCAGGCCCGAGATCGGGCCGCCGAGCTGCTCGAGACGGTCGCGCTCACACCCGCCGGTCGGTTCCTGGGCCGATATGCCTACGAATTGTCCGGGGGGCAGCGACAGCGGGTGGTGATCGCTAGAGCCCTTGCGCCCAAGCCGGAGCTTATCGTGGCCGACGAGCCCGTGTCGAGTCTGGACGTGTCGATTCGCGCGGAGATCCTGCTGCTGCTCAACAAACTGGTGCAGGAGAGCGACGTCGCAATTCTGTACATCACGCATGACCTCTTGAGCGCACGGATGCTCAGCGACGAGACAATCGTGCTCTACCAGGGTCGCGTGGTCGAGCACGGCCCGTCGTTGCGCGTCATCCGGGAGCCAGACGATCCCTACACGCGCAAGTTGCTGGAGGCGGTCCCCAACCCTTTTCACGAGCGCCTGGTTCGTGACCTGGCCGACGACGCCCGAACTCCGTCCCCTCCACCATCCGTCGCCAGCAGCTGACCGAGTCCATGCCCTACTCAGCGGCCGCCGACCGGTACAAACACATGCGCTACCGCCGCTGCGGACGACGTGGCATCCAATTGCCGGGCGTCTCGTTGGGTCTGTGGCAGAACTTTGGCGATGCCAAGGCCTTAGAGGAACAACGCGCCATCCTGCGGCGGGCGTTCGATCTCGGTATCACCCACTTCGACCTGGCCAACAACTATGGACCGCCGCCCGGGGCCGCCGAGCTCAACCTGGGTCGCATCCTCCGCACAGATTTCGCGACCTACCGGGATGAGCTCCTGATCTCGACCAAGGCCGGGTACGGGATGTGGCCAGGGCCATATGGTGACGGCGGCTCTCGTAAGAGCCTCCTGGCAAGCCTCGATCAATCGCTGTTCCGGTTGGGCCTCGACTATGTCGACATTTTCTATAGCCACCGGTTCGACCCGGAGACGCCGCTGGCCGAAACCATGGGAGCCCTGGATACCGCAGTCCGCCAGGGGAAGGCGCTCTACGCGGGCATCTCCTCGTACACCGCGGAACAAACCCTCGAAGCGGCGACCATCCTGCGTGGATTCGGGACTCCTCTGCTGATCCATCAACCCGCCTACTCCATGCTCAATCGCTGGATCGAAGGCGGACTGCTCGACGCTCTCGAGCGCGAGGGCGCCGGGTGCATCGCCTTCTCGCCGCTGGCCGGGGGAGCCCTCACGGGCAAGTATCTCGCGGGAGTACCCGATGGGTCGCGGGCCTCCCGGGATCGGGGACTCGCAGACGGCCTGCTGTCCGAGGACTCCGTCACACACCGGAAGGCGCTCAATGCCATGGCGCACGAACGCGGCCAGTCCCTGGCTCAGATGGCGCTGGCGTGGGCACTCCGTGATTCGAGGATGACCTCGGTGCTGGTCGGAGCGAACAGTGTCGTGCAGTTGGAGGAGAACGTGGCAGCCATTGACGGCCTGGGCTTCTCCGAGGGTGAACTGGAAGCGATCGACCGCCACGCAACAGTCGCTCGAATTGCAGTTCCAGGGCGAACCCGGCCCCCCGGGGTGTTAGTTCGGACCTAAATGTATGATTGAACTAAGGGACAGGTTTATGTCGCGAACGATGTCGGACGCAAGCCGAGGAGCCGCGATCGTGGGTCTGCTTGGGACCCGCGGACCTTCGTCGCGTGCCGAGATCGCGCGCGAGCTCAACGTAAGCCCGGCAACCGTGACCCAGACGACCAGGGAGCTGATCGCCAGAAATCTGGTCGCTGAGCTGGGCTGCATGCCGTCGCACGGGGGGCGCCCGGGTCGGCTCGTTGGGCTTGTTCGAACGGCTGGGAGCGCCATCGGCGCCAAGGTGGCCGCCGACCACGTCGCCATCGTCGACGTCGAACTCGATGGGACCATACGCAGCTCGGCTGGGCATCAATTCGATGCCTTCGCCCCGGATGCGCTGGAGCGGCTCTGCAGGATCCTCGCTGATGCAATCAAGCGGCACGATGGCCTACTGCTTGGCGTCGGGGTGGGCGTTCCCGGGTCCGTCGACGATCAGGCGTCCGGGGTTGTCGATGCTCCCACCATTGGGTGGAAGTCCGCTCCAGTCGGTCGCCTCTTGCGCGCTCGCCTCGGTGTACCGGTCCTCGTTGACAACGATGTGAATACCCTGGCTGCCGCGGAGCGAATCTACGGCGTGGGCAGGACACACGCCTCATACGTTGTCGTCACGATCGGCGCAGGCGTCGGTTCTGGAATCGTTGTCGACGGCGCGATCTATCGAGGGGCAACCGGCAGTGCTGGTGAGATCGGTCACATCCCCGTATCGGAAGGGGGACCCGTGTGCGCTTGTGGGTCGCGTGGCTGCCTCGAAGCCCATATCGGAACCGCCGCACTTCTGAGCGAGGCCAGGGTGCGCGGTATTCTTGGCGATCGCGGTGACCAGCGCGCCTTACGCAAGCTGGCACAATCCGGCAACGCCGGCGCGATGACCATTTACCGAAACGCTGGGACGCTGCTGGGGGGCGCCCTGGCAGGGTTGGTCCTCACGCTGGACCCGGAGATCGTCGTCATCCTCGGTGAAGGGATCGAAGCCTGGGAGTTCTGGGAGACGGCCTTCGAGTCGGCCTTCCGGCGCCAGTTGATGGCGACGCGTCGCGGCATCCCGTTCGTCGTGGAGTCGTGGAACGACGACCAGTGGGCACGCGGCGCGGCTTCGCTCGTGGTGGTGTCGCCCTTCGACGCGTCCAGAACCTCGGGTGAGCAAGGGCGCTTGGTGCGTGCTCGCCTCCAAATGGTTACCCCGGTCAGACTCTGATGTCCGATCTGGGCGTCGAGGCGGAGGAGGCTGCCGCACTCGGGGAACTCGCGAAACACAGCCACGCTGTCATCACCGCCAACCAGGATCCGAATGGCGCGTATCCCGCCTGCCAAACGTTCTCCGCCTACAAGGGCTACGCCTGGCTGCGCGATGGAGCATTCACCGCCGAGGGCATCTCGAGGTTCGGGGACGTGACGTCCGCGGACCGGTTCCACGATTGGGCCAACAACGTCCTGGCGAGCCGAGGAGCCCAGGTCGAGCAACTGATCGCGTCAGCCGCCGCCGGTAGGCCGCCGTCCAATGAGATGATGCTGCCGGCCCGGTTCACGCTTGCGGGAGACGCCGGTTCGGATCCGTGGTGGGACTTTCAGACGGACGGGTACGGGATGTGGCTGTGGTCGGCGGTTACCCACGCGCGCCGCCATCGCAAGGACATCGAGCGGTGGCGCAGAGGGATCGACGTCGCTGTCGACTATGTGACCATTTTCTGGGACAGGCCGTGCTACGACTGGTGGGAGGAGAACGTCGAGCATCGCCACGTTTCCACCCTTGCGGCAATCTACGGGGGCCTCCGGGTTGCGGTCGAGGCCGGCGTGCTGGACCCGGATCGCCGCCAACGCTCGATCGTTGCAGCTGAGGCAATCCGCGCTCTGGTGCTGAGCCAGGGTGTCGCCGAGGGGCATCTGTCGAAGTGGCTCGCGACTTCGGCCGTCGATGGCTCGCTCACCGCCTGCGTTGTTCCGTTCGGTCTAATCGGGACCAAGGACCCGATTGCGCTCGCCACCATTGCGGCGGTCGCCAACGAACTGGACGTCAACGGCGGCGTTCACCGATACCACGCCGATGTGTACTATGGCGGCGGACAGTGGCTGCTGTTGTCCGCATTGCTGGGCTGGAACCTCGCCGTCCGTGGCGACACGAAGGGCGCTTTGAAGTCCCTGCGTTGGATGGCGGCACAGGCTAACGCAGAGGGTGACCTTCCCGAGCAAGTCCCCACGCATCTGCTCCACCCTGCGAGCCGGCAGGAGTGGGTCGACCGCTGGGGGACCGTGGCCACTCCGCTGTTGTGGTCCCACGGCATGTACCTGATCCTTGCGGACGAGTTGGGACTCACCCGATCGAACGATCCGCTAACGGGCACGACGCTCTAGGGCGGCAAAAGTCCGTCTGCTCCGGGAGCCGCATCGACTCTTGCGCTCCTTCAAGAAGCGTGCCGAACAGGCGTTCACGAGTCCGCCGGGTAGAGGCGACATCGCCCTATCTGCTACGGCGACCTTCGTCCAGATGAACGCGCGACTGGACGAAGTCTTGATCGGTGCTTAACACAGACTGGCATCCCGCTAAAGGCGAGCCGGCGGTTTAGGCTTGACGCGATGAATACGGCGCAGGCGGCGCCGACCTGGCTCCGCCCGGTCGAACCTGCTACGCCGATGCGGACGTACGAATCGATGGCTATTTGCCGCGACGGGTTGATCAGGTCAGCGTTCCCGTCCGTGGATGGCACCGCCGGGCCTGAGCGACCGTCGCGGGTGGAGCTGAGCATACTGGCTCGCATGGACTCAGAGCTCCTCGGCTTCGCGTCCGACGCCCGCGTACTGATCCTCAACTGCGACGACCTTGGCATGCACGCGGCGGTGAACGCCACGATCTTCGATGCGATCGAGAACGGCGTCGCAACGTCCTGCAGTCTGATGGCGCCTTGCCCGGGCGCGGCAGACGCGATTGCGCTACTGCGGGAACGACCGCACGTCCCCTTCGGCCTCCATCTGACGCTGATTCGCGACAACCAAGGCTACGTATGGGGACCATCGTCGCCAAAGACCAAGGTGCCGTCGCTGCTCGATCCGAACACCGGCGAGCTGTTCACGGACGAGCCGGTCAACCGCGACCGGCTGCTTGCGCAAGCCCGCCTTGATGACGTCGAACGCGAGCTGCGCGCGCAGCTCAATGCGGTGGTTGGCGCCGGGCTTTCCCCGACCCACCTCGACTGGCACTGCCTTGCCGACGGTGGCCGCGCGGACATTTTCGACCTCGGATTGGTGCTCGCGGAGGAGTACGGCCTCGCCGCCCGCGTCTGGCTAGACGACGGACGCCAGAAGGCCCGCGCTCTGGGCAAGCCGGTCGTCGACCGCGCCTTCCTCGACAGCTTCACCGTCGACGTCGACAGCAAGCCAGAGACGTACGAGCGCCTGCTGCGTGCGCTGCCGTCGGGCCTGAGCGAGTGGGCCGTCCACCCAGCGCTCGGCACGGAGGACTGGCAGGCGATCGAGCCGAGCGGGTGGCGGGTAAGGCAGAGCGACCACGCCTTCCTCACCTCCGACCGCGCCCGCGAGGTCATCGCTGAGGAGCGCATCCAGGTCATCGACTACAAGCTGCTGCAGAACGCCTGGCGCAACTTGCCCGATACGACCGCGTAGCTGGGGCAAGCCGCCATCGACAGCCAATGTGGTGGGTCTCCCCTCGCCGAGAGCGGGTCTGTACACCTTTAAGAAATACGGGGCAGGCTGCGGTGACCTGGCTCAGGTCGGTTAGCGCCCGGCTCCGCATTATGGTCCTCGACCCCGCCCGCGAACTTATGGTGAGCGTCTGGGTCAATGGTCGAGGAGTTGGTTTGGTCGGGGAGTCGGGGTGGTCGTGGTGAGCAGTTCCGCACCGCGGCGGTGTTCCAGCCATCGGATGAAGGTGCGACGATCGCCAACCAGTTTGGCTACGGCGCCGAGCTGAGCACGGTCTGACGCACTCGAGCTCTCGACGTGCGACGGCGTTGACGCGCAGCCCGTACGCGCCGCACTCCCCCGCGGGCGCGGGCGCGCGGGCCGTGTCGAGCCTCCGACGCGACGCCCACTGCTGCGCGGATGCCATATCCGCGCGGCTGGCGCCGTCCTCTACCCGAGCGTGAGCATTGCCTCGGCGACTTCGCCGGCCGCCGTATCGGGGATCGCGGTGGCGGCCTCATCGAGAATGAGCAGCCGCGCCCCGGGGATCTCGCGGGCGATCGCCTCGCCGTTGCCGACGGGGAAGAACGGGTCGCGGCGGCCATGGACGACGAGCGTGGGGATCTCGATCTCGGGCAGGCGCTCGCGCCAGCGGGGTTTGCAGTTGAGCTTGGAGAAGACCATGCGCATCTGGTTGGCCATCTGGATCGGGGGTGCGGTGCTGGGTGTGCGGTCCCAGATACGCGCGGCGATCGCCCGCGCGGCGACGGGGTCGTCGCCGAGGATCTCCGCGCCGGTGGCGGCGAACTCGGCCACCGCGTCGCGGTCGGTCCAGTCGGGCATCGGCCGCGCGAACAGCTGGCTCATCGTCGCCTGGTCATGGTCGGGGAGGTCATCGTCGGGCGGGCCGGGCGCGACCGGGCGGGTGCCGGTGAGGGTAAGTGCCGAGAACGCGCCCGGATGGTCGAGTGCGGCTACCTGGGCGACCATTCCTGCGACGCCGATCCCCGCGAGGTGCGCTGGCCGGCCGCCGAGCGCGTCGGCAAGGGCGGCGGCGTCGGTGGCGAGGTCGCGCAGGGTGTAGGCGGGCGCGTCGGGGTCTGCCGTGGTTGACTCGCCGCTGTCGCGCAGGTCGTAGCGCACCACCCGGCGTCCGCCGGCGGCGAGGCGCTCGCAGAGCGCGTCGGGCCAGGAGAGCATCGTCGTCCCGCCCGCGAGTAGGACCAGTGGTGCGTCGTCATCACCGAAGGACTCGATGCCCAGGGCGACCTCATTGGCGTTCACGGTGGTCATCGGATCACTGTAACCAGAGCCATGGGCCGGGGGGATGGATTCGCACCATCGACTTGGCAACCCGGCCATCCCGATGGAGCCCCGCGTGACGCCTATCCGCTCACGCTCTTAAGGAGGCGCGCCTTATACTACGAACAGTCGTTCGGCCGATTTGTCAATGGAGGAATAGCGCATGGCGAACAAGAAGGAAAGCTACGACATCGAGAAGCGGCCGGTACAAGGCGACTACGTCGTGCGCAAACCCGGGTCGGAGCGCGCCAGCGCCGTCCAGCCGACCCAGGGAAAGGCGATCGAGCGTGCTAGGGAACTGAACCCGGATGCCGGGCTCCGCGTTGAGCGAGTCCGAAACACCAAGGCCGGTTCTCCCGACAAGTGGCGGAAGGCCTAGCGCAGGTCAAGCTGAGCGTCTCGGCCGGCATATGGCCGGTGAATACCCTCCCTTCGCGTCCCTAATATCGGCCTGTCGATCGTACCCGGGCGCGGCCCGAGGGGAGCAGTCGGTCAGGTAGAAGGTGGGGATCCTGGAAGACCAGCCCGATCGACTTGGCTCGGAAGGCGGTCAGCTTCCCCTCGCTCAGTGCGCCAAGATTCTGACCAGCCACGCGGATCTCTCCGGTGGTTGGGTGGTCGAGACCAGCGATGAGATTCAATAAGGTGGTCTTGCCAGAACCGGATGGGCCAGTGATGGCGACGGATTCGCCCGGGTAAATAACCAGATCAAGGTCATGAATGGCACTGACTCGCTCCATACCACTCGGATAGACGCGGCCTACGCTTCGAAGCTCGATGACGGGGTCAAGCAAGGCGCTCGGATCTCCGCTCATCCCGCCGCCCAACCTTGGGAGAGCGCGGCTGCGCCAGGATTGCGGTCGTATCGTCACGAATTGACGACAGCCACCTAATCTCGGCTTGCCGACGAGCAATCTCGAGCGCCAGCGCTTGCTGCTGAAAGCCGACCGCGAGCGAGGCGGAGAGTTGGCGCAAGGTCTTTAGGCGTCCAGCGACGTCGTCGGCGATCGTTGCGGCCAAGTCGGCGAATAGCTCTGGACGCGCGAGTCGCGCTACCGCGAGCTTGACGACCATCTCTGACGATGGCTCGGCGCTCATGAGCCATCGGCCGGCCATCGCTCGGCCCTTGGCAGTCAGCTCAAGGACTTGGCGATCCGGAAGGGCCTGCTGTCTGATGCGCCGGCCCGAAACCAAGCCGTCCCGCTCCATCCGGGCCAGGGTGAGATAGAGATGACTCTGTCTCGTCTCCCATGCGGGACCCAGCTCGCCTTCGAGCATCGAGAAAAGCTGGTAGCCGTGGTTCGCCGCACAATTCGTATCTTTGCGCGCCCAGTACCTGACGGTCGGCGATTTCTCTTGCTCGCGCCCGGCACAACCCGGGCCAGGTCAAGCTGGCAGCGCCATGGCCCGCGACCAGTGTCGCCGCAACTCCTGGGCGAGGCGAGCCGGCTCGGCCTGGTTGGCCGTGTCGAAGCCGTGCCGACCCTCGTAGCAGGTCGCTGTGAAGTCGGGGAAGAGCGCTTGTAGGCGGTCGCGCATGGAGACTGCATATTCGTGACGCGTGAGACTTCCGTACACGAAATGGACCGGGCGCGCAAAGTTGCGGTACGCATCGTCCTTGACAGCGAAGCGGTGGAAGGCGCCCATCATGGCCATTAGTCCTGCGGGCCGGTTCGCCATCCAAGGTGGGGGAGGACCAACCGGCCGCGGCGGAAGCTGCACTCCGGGTTCGAGATTGCGGACGAAGAACTCGCGCATCCGCTGCTCCTCGGTCATGTCGAGCAGCGCAAGCATTTCGCGCCAGAAGCTGCTCTTCTTCTCGGCATTGGTGAAATCGGCGGCTGGCTCTTCCAGAGCCAGGCTCGAGACGCGTTCGGGACGCGCCGAGGTGTAGGCGAGGGCGCAGGCGCCGCCACCCGAGTAGCCGTAGAGGTGGAATCGTTCGAAACCAGCCTGGTCGGCGGCGCGTTCGATACCAGCGATCTCAGTCTCAACCGAGTAGCCAGGGGGAGGCTCGGCCCCGGAATAGACCTCCAGGTCCTTGAGCACCGGCTCAACTTCCTCACCCAACTCTGACAGCAATGCCTGGTAACGGACAGCCGCGGGCTGAAACCCGCCGGGAAGAAACATCACGTTGTGGCCCATCTTGAACCCTCCTTTCAGCCGGTTTGGTCTCTCATTGGCGGCTCCATTTCGGGAACGCGACCAGAGAAGATCGACGGTGTCGATCGCTATGCCACAAGCATGGCTGGGCCGCGCGAGCTTTCAATCGCGCGATCGCGCTATTTCTGACCTACTCGGTTCCGACAAAACCGTGTTGCACGGCGAAAATCGCGGCGCCCGCGCGTGTTGCCACCCCAAGCTTCTCGTAGATATGCCGGACGTGATGGTCCACCGTAGCGGGCGATATCTGAAGTTGCGCTCCCGCCTCCCTTTTCGAAGCGCCCCGAGCGATCAGGCGGAGCACCTCAACCTCGCGCACGGTGAGCCCGGCAGGCAAGTTCGCGGGGAGGGAGCGGGGCGGGTGCCCAGCCGCCTCCAGGACGGCCTCAACCGCGGCCGCCTCCAGCCGTCCGTTCCGCACTTCCCCTCGCAGTCCGGCGGCGGCCCCATCTCGGGTCAGAGCCGGGCGGTGCGGACGCGGCTCGATCATCGCCTGATAAGCGTCGGCGGCGGCCAGCAGGCGGACGGGAGGCGGAATCGCGCTGTCGTGCAGACCGCGGTGGTACCCAGAGCCGTTCATCCTCTCGTGGTGCATGCCGGTAGGCTCGGCAAGGGCCGCTAGCGCCGCGCAGCGGGACACCACACGCTCCGAGTAATAAGGGTGCAGCCGCACGAGCTCCCACTCCGCAGAGCTCAAGGGTCCCGGTTTCTCCCACACGGGGTTGGGCAGGGCGACCCTCCCCAGATCTTGGAGCAGGGCCGCACGCCGAACCAACTGGGCGTGGGCCGGATCGGCGCGCGCAGCAAGGCTGGCCACGGAGCGTGAGTGCCCAACGGTGAACGGCATTTTTAGGTCAGCAAAGTCTGCGAATACCTCTAGCATCGCGTCGGTCCGCGACGCCGGCACCCATGGCCGCGGCTCCGGCTCGTTCTCGATAACCGCTTCCCACGCCGGTATGCCCTCGACCTCCGTAAGCACCGAGCGACCTTCGTGGCCGACCAGATCCACCAGCGCTGGCTCATATGTCCCCGCATTCCGCCGGCCGGTAATCACGGTCGCGGCGGCATCGGGCCCCACCGTCCGCCCGAGCACCTCGAGATCTCTCGCGATGAGAACCACGCGCGCAGCGGGCACGATCGCGTCGCCGCGAAGTCCGTTGGGGTACCCCCGCCCGTTCCATTGTTCAAATGCCTGCTCCAGTGAGCAACGGATGCCTTCCGACAGGCCAAGGTGCGCTGCGAGCATAACGCCGACTTCGCAGTGAGCTCTGACTCCCTCACGGAGGACGGTCTGGCCACGAATCAGGAAGGCCGCGACCTGGCGGGCCCGCGGAACGCCCGCCTTCCCGGCACCGACCGTGGGGAAGACCGCCCGCATCAACTGAGGCACTGAGGCGCCAAAAACCGGCGCCACCGCGCGACGAAAGGCGATATCGTCGCCGACCAGCTCGGCCGTGTCGTGGGCGTCCGCCGTACAGCCGAGAAAGCGCAGCAGCGCTCCGTAGTAGACCGCCGGAAGCTCGTCCGCCGGCAGGTTCGCCAGCTTCCCCAGCCTCAACGCGATCAGGCAGGTGCGCAGCGCCTGCTCCAGCGGCTGGCCCATCCCCAGGTCGGTCGCCAGCGAGAGCGCCGCCATCAGCTCGGCCAACCGGAGGCCGCCAGC
>JALZAV010000109.1 GCA_030948145.1 Candidatus Dormiibacterota bacterium | reverse complement strand
GAGTCGGGCAACGCTCACCAAGACAACCTTACGATCGGCCTTGCAAGGCGCCGCGGCCATCCGCGTTTGAACAGGTATGAGGAGGGAGCTTCTTCTTTTCGCCGTCGTCTTTTTGATGTCTGCGTGCGGGAACGCAACCGCGGCCTCCACGGCCGCTGCCAAGACCTACAGCGCCATGGTGCTGGCGGACCATCCCGCGGCCTACTGGCGGATGGATGAGACCACTGGCAGTACCATGGCCGACGCCTCGGGCAATGCCAATAACGGTCGCTACGTCGGGATCTACACCCTCGGCCAACCGGGGGCGATCACGGGGAGCTCGGTCGCCTTCGACGGCCAGAGCGGCGCGGCCAGCGTCATGAACTCACCCAGCCTGCAAGTCAGCAAGGTGACGATCGAGGCCTGGATCAAGAAACGAACCGATACAGAATACGGTGTCTACGTGGCCAAGAACGTCGAACCGGGCGGAGGCGCGGGCAGTGGCTGGTTCGAGTTGCTGAACAGCCACCACAATGGTCGGCTGGAATTTCGAGTGACCTCCGACGGTGCTCCGGCCGTCCTGTCGAACACGACGCTGGCGCTCAACACCTGGTACTACGTGGTCGCGACCTACGACGGCGCCACCGCGAAGCTGTATGTCAACGGCAAGCTGGACGGCACGCTTAAGGTCACCGCGGCCGCGAAGCAGACGTCCGATCCACTGTTCATCGGCCGGCGAATGGACGGGCTCTTCAACGACGCGGCCCTCGCTGACGTCGCGATCTACCCGGTGGCGTTATCGGCGGACCGAATCGCCGCCCACTGGCAGGCCGCGTCGGGGACGCACTAAGTCGCCGCTAGGAATCGAGAATCGTTTTGAGGCTCTGCGCGGCTCGGTCGGCATCGCGTTCGTTCATCCGCTCAACCACCGCCTTATCGGCAATTTTGGCGAGCACCCCCTGCGGCACCTCGTAGGCCACATCAGCGGTGACCTGGCTGCCACCGTCAGCCGGCTCGACGGTGTAGATGAAGGTGCTGTCGATCCCGGTCGTCTTGAATGAGTAGCGCTTGCCGGCCTGATAGTCTGCCGTCTCCGCTTTGCCATTGATCTCGACACCGGCCATTACGAACGTCCAGTCCCAATTGGTGCCCTTGCGTTTGGGATCGCCGGCAATGTTGGCGACGGACTTCAGCGGCGGGATGAAGGCCGGGTGGTTCTCGACATCGGCGATGTAGTCGATGACCGCCTCTGGCTTGCGTTTGACGTTGAACTTCCTGGTTACCTTTGCCATCGATGCCTCCTTGGTCGTTAGACCCTGAAGCGTGGTCGTGGAATCACCGGCTCCCCATACTTGCTCAAGAAGCGCCAGGCGACTTTCGCTTTATTGTCCTGCCAGTTCCCGCCAAACGTCAACGTCTGAAACACTCCTCCGAGCCGCTGCAATCGGATTGACGCGGGACGACCGCCGAAGGTGAGACGATAGCCGCTCTGATCTCGGCTGAATACGACAAGCACCCGGCGCAGTCGGGTCTCGATCGCGTCGGCGAGCGTGGCCCGATCTTCCTTGAAGATGAACCAGGTGCGAAGTCCCAGCCACGAAACGCCGAAGATGATGGCGAAGAGGGGCAACCACAACAGCGCGGGGGCAGGCCGGAAGAGGATTTGCACGCCGAAGACGATCCCGTTCCACCACAGCACGCTGCGTCCTCGCAGGACAGTCGGTCCGTGACGGACAGCAATGCACAGAGCGACGAACGCCAGGACGGCGAGATACGCGATCCCTATGACCATGACATGTCAGCCAAGAGCATGATCGTTTGTGGCGTCGCTGAAAAGGTGGTCTCGCGCGTCCTCGATGATCGGCTCGCCGACCGCCTCAGTGGAAGGCTCGCCCTGCGCCAGGCGTACGCGGACTTCCGACAGCGCCAAAACTCTCTGCCGGCACGCGCGGTGATTGCCCACCGGTCCGACGGCCGGCCATACCTTCCCGCACAGCCGGCTCTCCACTGCTCGATCAGTCACTCCCACCGATTCGGGGTGGCGGCGGTGGCCCTGACCCCCGTGGGGATCGACATCGAGAAGATTCTTCCTCGCGACCCGCGACTGCTTGACTATGTCGCCAGGAGAACGGAAGTGGCAGCCCTGCGCCACTTGGTCGGGAGTGCGACGGAGCTGCTGACCTTGATCTGGACCTTGAAAGAGGCGACGGCGAAAGCCTCGGGCGTAGGGTTGGGGCTCGCCTTGCGCCACTTGCGCGTCACGGCGACCGGGGCAGATCGCTTCGAGGTCGACGGTTGGAGGGCCGTTAGCTACCGGTACGAGCACTTCATTGTTGGTTTAGCCTTTCAGCAGAGTGCCCACTACAGGCCCCCGATCCGCTGGTATCAGCCACGTCGCCTACCGGCTGCCGGGATCGCGCAAGACGTTGTCGGCGCTGAAACGATCCAAACAGATTCGCTCCAGCGTCAAGTTTCTCAGTGAACTTGGCTTCGCCCAAAGCTATCTCTCCGAAGGGTCGGATGGCTTCGACGAGTTGTTGGTCGGCGCCGCCGCGGAGGCGGTGGCGGACTCGGGTCGCTCGCCGGGCGAGATCGGCACCCTGTTTCTCTATTCGGGACTAAATCCGCACGTCCGCCCAACGCGCGAGGGTGAAATCCTCGAGCGTTTCCGCTATCCGGTGGCGAAACTTGCCGACCAACTCGAGCTGCCGCACGCAAATGCTATGGCGCTCTCCCAGCAGGGCTGCAGCGGCCTGCTGTCGACGATCAACCTCGCCGCTCACATGGTCCAATCCGGCGAGGCGCCCGCCGCGCTCTGCGTCGCCGGCGACGCGCTGCCGAGCGGCGCCAACCGGGAGATCATGTATAACGTCATGTCCGACGCCGCGGCGGCGGTCGTGGTCGAACGCGGGTCACTGCGGAATCAGATCGTGACTTTTCACCAGTTGGGGCAGCCCGCGTACTGGGATAGCCCGCAGCGGGAGCGGGAGCTCATCGCCGCCTATTTTCCGATGGCCCAACGTGCCATCTGCGGCGCCATCGAGCAAGCTGGCCTTCGTCTCTCCGACATTCGCTGGATCGTTCCCAGCAATGTCAGCCTGCGCAGTTGGACGATCCTCGCCGAACTGCTCGGGGTCCCGGCGACGCGAATCTGGTCCAAGAACATCGCCCGCGTCGGCCATACCGTCTGTTGCGATCATGTCATCAACCTCCGCGACATGGGCCGCGAGGGCGCTCTGACGGGGGGCGACCATCTGCTCCTCTTTACCTTCGGCTTCGGCGCGAGCTGGACGAGCATGATCTTGCAGCATTAGCCGATGATCGGTACGGGCTCGCTGCTCATCACGGGAAGTACCGGCATGGCCGGCCGCGAAATCACGCGCTATCTCCTGACCCGCACCGATGTGCAGCTCACCCTGCTATTGCACGACACCGGCACAGGGCTGAGCCGGCCGCGGCTTCTTCGGGAGCTGTTTCGGCTGGAACCAACCCCGCCGCTGATTCGGCGGATCCGGCTAATACAAGGCGACCTGACGAGGGCTCGTCTTGGTCTCATGAGCACCGTCTATGCAGATCTCGCCCAACGGGTGAACGGCATCATTCACGCGGCAGCCGCGACCCGTTTCGATCTCACACTGGCGGAAGCCCGCAAGCCCAACGTCGTCGCCACCGAACACCTTGTTCGCTTTGCCAGTCGCTGCCGCAACCTGGCCCGGTTCGCGATGCTGAGCACGGTTTTCGTCAGCGGCCGCCGGCAGGGACGCGTCCTGGAGTCCGAGCGGGTCCACACCGCCGGTTTCGTCAACACCTACGAGCAATCGAAGTACGAGGCTGAGGCCTGTCTCGAATCGAGTGATTTGCCGTACACCATTTACCGTTTGTCCACCCTGGTCGGCGATAGCCAGACCGGCTTCACGAGCCGCTTCACCACGCCCCACCAGGCGCTGCGGGTCATGCACCTGGGCCTGGCCTCGCTCGTTCCCGGCCTTCCCGGCTGTTCGGTCGACCTGATCCCGACGGACTGGGCCGCCGCCACCATCGTGAACCACTTGCTGAACGAGCCTGAGACGGCCCGGGTCGTCCATCTCGTCGCCGGAGCCGATCGTTCGTACAGCCTCGCGCAAGTCATTGACGAGAGCTACGATCGACTGGGCGAGCTCGATCCGGCCTGGAAGGCCCGCCACTATCCGAAACCCGCGATCGCGACGCAGGCGGCATTCCAGCTGCTAGTCCGCTCGGCGGAAGAGGCCCGCGATCCTCTGATGATCGGCGTCCTCGGCATGCTGAAATACTTCACCGAGCAGTTCAGTTATCCGAAGGTTTTCGAGTCGGTGAACCTCAACGGCGCTAACCCCGCGCCGGATATACGCGATTACTACGGTCGCGTCGTGGCCTATTGCCTGAAAACCAGGTGGGGACGCCATGGCTGATCCAGGCAGCGAGCAGCTTCTCGACTTCGTCCGGCGCCGGCTGCTCAAGCAAAAGGGGGCCCAGGTTGACGCCGACACCTCGCTCTTCGAACGGAGGCTGATCGATTCGATCAACATCCTTTACCTGATCGGCTACGTCGAGAAGGCGCTCGGGCGCCGGCTGACCGACGATGAGATCGTCATGTCGAACTTCCGATCGGTCCGAGTCATCGCCGAGACGTTTCTCCGTGGCTGACGAGCGACTCAGCGAGGGCGGCTACCTATCCGGCGACAAGGGAGCCGTCGTACTGTACGGTCCGGCGGCAGAATTGTTCAAACGCTGGCGGCGCTTTCTCGCTCACCGTCTGGCGTCGCTGACCGACGCGATCGTCGAGACTCCGGTTTTCATCGATCCTCACGTGCTGGCCACGTCAAAGTACGCCGCGCATTTCCCCCAGCAGGTCTTCGTGGGGCGAGGCCTCCGAGCCCCGCGATCCCGTCCCCGATTCCTTGCTCCGGCGGCCTGTCTTCACTGGTATGGGGGCCTCGAGGGAACGGCGCTTGCCAACGATCATCGCTCGGCGTTCGTCGTCGGTCCCTGCGCGCGCGTCGAGAGCGGCCGGGCGGCCTTCCCCTTCCGGCTGGCTTCCTTTCACATGGCCGAGCTCGTCGCCGTGGGCACCGGCAGTGCCGTGCAGAATGAGGCTTCGGCGATCGAAGGCATCCTGGCCGCATCCTTTGGCGGCCTCGGGATCGCCGGCGGCTTTCGACCGGCTACCGATGCCTTCTTTCTGCCTTCGGGCCGTGGCGCCAGGATCATGCAGCAGCTGAAGGGGTTGAAACGCGAGTTCACCAGCCCGCTCGGCGGACATGACATCGCCCTCGCCTCGATCAACCGCCATGAGGACTTCTTCGCCGGGGCTTTTCGAATCCGACTCGCAAGCGGCCGGCCGGCCCACTCCTTCTGCGTCGCGTTTGGCCTCGAACGGCTCACGGCCGCCGGCCTTCTCACCTGGGGGCCCTACCCCGCGCAATGGCCGAGGGAATTGTCGTGAGCACGTTCCACAACCGCACGCGACGCGCCGCGTCGATTCCGGGGCGGCTGGTTCGAGAGGGCAAGCTCTACCTGCTCCCCGTCTACTACCTCGGACTCACCACCGAACTCGGCAAAGAGGCGATCGAAAATTCCGGCAGCTACGACTTCGCCGACCACATTTACGGCAACCGTCCGGCGGGACGGTTCCTGGTCGGCTACCTGCTCGACGCGGTCTTCCTCAACCTCAAATCCGCCCGCGCCCTCCGCTCGCGCTACCGCTATGCGCGCAGCGAAATTCAGCGGCTCATTGCCGAGCGGGCTGACGCCGTTGACGTGCTCGCTGTTCCGTGCG
>JALZAV010000043.1 GCA_030948145.1 Candidatus Dormiibacterota bacterium | reverse complement strand
CGCACCAGGACCCACCCCATCGAGGTGGTCAGGAAGGCCGCGTCAAACGTCTCATACGCCTCGACTCCAGCCGACCGGCGCAGCGACCTTCCGCCGTTCGTCGCCACGACGAGCTCGGCGCGATTTGGGGCGGCGGTGTCGCCGATGAAGATCGCGTCGTTCGGATCGACCACGCTGAAGCTTCCGGGATAGCTGCCCGACCCCGGCGGGGTCGGCGGCGCCGTCTGAACCAGTCCGGACATCACCGGTCGCCAGTCAGTGCCGTTCTGGGTCGCGTAGACGACATAGGGCGATGAGCCGGCGGCTGCCCCGCCAGGCGCATACATCGCCCATAGCGCAGATGGCGCCGCACATTCGATCAAGGCGCGTCCCTGCAGCCCGGGCTGCTGGCCTGGCATGGTGACCGACCGCGACCACGACTGTCCGCCATCATGACTCGAAAAGATCGTACCGTCAGTCGTTCCAATCCATCCGTGGCTCGCATCGCTGAAACAAACCGTTTGGGCATCCTGCGGACTCGTCATGTTGCTCCACGAATGACCGCCGTCAATCGATGTGACCAGCGTACCTCCCGTGGTGGGAACGAGCCGCCCGTGAAACGGCTGCACGTCGAGTCCGCCACTGATCCCCCAACCCCGCGACGGGCTGATGAAATGCACCGATCGGATCGGTTTCTCGGCCTCGCCCATTGAATGCCAGCTCCGCCCGCCGTCCACCGTCCCCAGCAATTCATGCAGCCCGACCACCCAACCGACAGTCGTACTTATGAAGTCCACGCCCGCATAATCGTTCGTCGATCGATACTGGCTTGCCCAGTGCGTTCCGTCGCTGGTCGCGTAAATGCTGCGTGAGCCGGCAGCCCACCCGATCCGTGGGGTCACCATCTGGATCGACGCCAAAGCAGGCATGAAGCTGGGATCGCCCGAAGACCCCGAGGGCGTCGGCGACGGGCTCTCGGATGGAGTCGCCGTCGGGCTGGCGGAAACCGCCGTATCCGGAGAAGCAGTGGGAACGGCCGAGGCAGTGCTCGTGATCGACGGCGCGGGCCGCGTCGCGACCGTGCCCGAGCCGCAGGCTGCCAGCACCATGACCACCGCGGCAGCGGCGAAGCGCCGCCTCACGGCTCGACCTGCAGGCCGGCCTGGCACGCATAGAGGATCAGTCCGGCGCTCAGCGCAGAGGAGACGGGCTCGATCGATCCCTTCGGCACGAGCCCGCGGGTGTTCGCGTAGCGTTCGCTGACCATGCCCTTTCGGGCGTTGAAATCCCCCTCTTCGCGCGCAATGAATTGCAAAAAGCAGGCCAGGTTGTCGCGCGTGCGGTCGAGGTAGTAGTCGTCGTCGAGGTGCTCCGCCAGCCGAACCATCTCGGGTAGGCAGAGTAAGCCGCGCGGGTGCAGGTGCTGCGAGCGCGGTGACGCCAGATCGGCGCCGCGGCTGCGAAAGTCGTAGGTCTCCAGGATCGTATGCGGCGGGAACGCCAGGTTATAAGACCAGCGAAACGTCATCATCCAGTCTGCCGCGCGCCCGGCGAGCTCGAGCCAGTGCTCCTCACCGCTCGCCTCGAACAGGGCAACGTACGCCATGACGGCGGCGTAAGCATCCTCCGAGGTGGGGGTCAGGTGCACGTCTTCCCGGGCGCCGTAGATGCAGCCATCTTCCACGAACGGCGCATAGTATGAGCCCGCCAGCCCTGCGGCTGCCCGCGCGTCGCCGCCCTCGAGCAGCGAGGCTCCCTCGATCAGTGCCGGGATCCACATCAGCCCGGCCGCGCCCTCCCACTCTTCGGCGGCTCCGGTGCGGGCGTTGACATAGGCGGGAAACGCCCCGCCCTGCTGCGACCGGAGCGTGTGCTGAAGATTGGCAACGACCGCAGCTTTCCAGGCCGGATGTTCGTTCCCGCGGGCCGCTTCGAAGGCATGCGCGCGAATCATGAAGAGCGTCGCCTCCGCGACGGCGCGCGCATGAACCCAGTCGCGATGGCGGTTGCACCCGCCATCCCAGCCTGCGTCAGTCAGGCGTCCCCAGAAGATCCCGCTGGGGCTGAGGCCTGCCGAGATCGTATCCAGGACCGAGCTTGCGGCGGCGGCGTACTCGCCGATCCCCTTGTCCCGGCCGTAAGTCAACAAGGCAAACGCTGCCGCTGCCCCGCTGATCCCGGCGGGCGGCAGCGTGTTCCGGTCGCTCACGCCCGGAGCCGACAAATCGCTTGGCGCGAACGCCGCGGTCTCGGCTAGGACTCCAGTATCGGCGCGATAGTGCCAGCGATAGAGCCCCTCCGCCGTCAGCGCGGCTGCCTCTCCGACCGACATCCACGGCATTAGCTCATTTCGCTCGCGATCCGACTCGTATACCGCTCGCAGGACTCCGTTGTAAGTGCGTGGCTCAGGTAGTCCGGCGAAGATCCGGAATGAAAGCGTCGCGATCTCGCCCGCCTGCCAGGTATGGAGGAATACCTCGGCCGGGCCAGGCGCATCAATTCCGAGGAACGTCACCGGCTCCTCCCGAGCCGGGAAGTTGAGGAGCAACTCCGGCCGGTCCGCCCCGGTAAAGCCCAGTCCGCTCAGTCCGAGGGACGAATGCTCGTCGGTCGCCAGCGCGACGCATTCCACATTGGTCCACCCGAAGACGACCGAGTGCGACGCCCGATCGGCTCGAATCGACCAGTTGCCGGCTGTCAGGCTGTCGCCGCCGGCCTGCGTCGCGTCATAGCGCGGATACCAAACCTCACCGGCGGCGGGCCGGTCGTCGCCATGAAAGACGCCTGGCACCAGGAACCGTCGCGCCTCGCCCCGCAGCCCGAGGGCCACCTGGACACCGAGCCCATCTTCCTGCTCCTCGAGCGAGACGAGCGAGATCCGGACCTCGAAGGCCTGGTCCAGCCCCTCGGCAGCTGGCACGGGCTGCCAGTGGGTCGAGACACTGAAGCCCGACGCCCGCCCGTTTCGAGGCAGGTCGATGAGGCCACCGCGGCTATCGATCAGGCGGACAGTCAATTGGTCCTCCAGATCGTGCAGAGCCTGCCTCGGGTCGATCACTCGCAGCATTGCCACATGGAACTCTGGCATGCGGTCGGCCCGTCACCAGTGACCGACCGGTAACGGGTCAGTACAGCCGTCGCATGCCGGTTCACCTGTGCTAGACTGCTGCCAGCATATGGACTACGCTCACAGCGAAGCTCCCGAAGCGGTCCGCCGGGCAATCGGTAACGCCATCCGCCACCGGCGCGAGGATCTCGGCCAGACCCTGGCCGAGGTTGCCGAGGCCGCTGCGATGTCTCCGGCTTACGTTTCCGAGATCGAGCGTGGTCTGAAAGACGTCTCAACGGACAAGCTGGTCGCCATCGCGCGCGCGCTCGATCTCTCCGTCGCCGACCTCTACCTCGACCTGGCCCGGCGTTTGGGCAGCCAGGAGGCGCTCCGTCAGCGAGGCAGCTGGCCCGACGATCCCCGGGCCCAGCTTCGCGCCGCGACCGCTACCCTTCGCCCCAATGCCTTACGCAGCGTGGCCGACTTCAGCCTCTACCTCGTCGCAACGCAGGCAAACCCCACAAAACGAAGGATTGGATTTACTATTGACCGCTAGCGCAAGGAGGACATCACCCATGGCACTGGTCCCGAGCGTCATCGAAACGACCTCCCGCGGCGAGCGGGCCTACGACATCTATTCGCGGCTGCTCCGCGATCGCATCATTTTCCTCGGTACGCCGATCGACGACGACGTCGCGAACCTCGTGATCGCCCAGTTGCTCTTCCTCGACAGCGAGGACCACGACAAAGAGATCAGCATCTATATCAACAGCCCCGGCGGCTCCCTCAGCGCCGGCCTCGCCATCTACGACACGATGCGGTTCGTCCACCCCGCGGTGAGCACGCTCTGCACCGGCATGGCAGCCAGCGCCGCCTCCCTGATCCTCGCCGGCGGGACGCCGGGCAAGCGCCACTCGCTACCGCATTGTCAGATCGTGCTTCACCAGCCCAGCGGTGGCATGCAGACCTCGCAGGCGACGGACATCGAGATCCACGCCCGCGAGATCCTCCACATGCGCGAGATCGTGGTCGGAATTTATGCGCGGCACACCGGCCGCCCGGCGGAACAGGTGCAGCGCGACATCGAGCGCGACTTCTTCATGACGCCGGAGCAGGCGAAGGAGTACGGCCTGATCGACGGCATCATCCCGCCATCGGTCAAGACCGCGGCCACCGGTTACTCGCCGAACGGGCACAGCCTGACCCCGAAGCCTCTGTAAGTAATCCTCCGCGATTGGAGCCCGCGCTAACCGCGCCTCAGCGGGGCGAACGACTCTCGCACGCCCCGTTCGCCGTCCTCACCAATGCCCGTAATCGACAGTCGGACCGACCCCGGTGAATCGACCATGGCGAACGTCATCCAGGCGCAGCACTCCGCCTCCAGGCGCACCAGCTCTGCCAGTGAGTCTCGAAGGCCGGGTACTGCCCGGAAGGAGAGTTCCAGACCGCCAGCGATCGATTCAGAGGTCGCAACGAAGGGCCGCAGCTTAAGCCAGGCTGCCTCCCGATCGGCCAGGTCGGCGTCCGTCAGGGTACAGGCGATCGCTGGGTCTGTCGGCCGGTCGAGGTCGGCATTTTCCATGTCCACAAGCCTTTCACTTCAAGTAGACTTGAAGTCAAGCGGTGAATACAAACCCCGCCTTACTTGGTATTGGCGAGCTGGCCGCCGCGAGCGGCCTTGCCCCCTCGGCCATCCGGTATTACGAAGCCGCCGGCCTCCTCAAAAAACCCCGTCGCATCAGCGGCAAGCGCTTCTACAACCCGGATAGCGTCGACCGCTTGATGTTGATCCGCTTTTGTGCCCGCCTCGGGATCAGCCTCGACGACGTCCGCAAGCTCCTCGCTGTTCCGCGTGGCGATCGGGCGAAGGACCATTGGCGCCACCTGGTCGACAGCCAGCTGGAGCAGATCACTTCCCTCATAACGGCAGCGCAGGGCGTTGAGCGCGTCCTCCTCGAGAGCCGCGAATGCGACTGCGTCACCCCGCAAACGTGTCGGTTTCTTAAGGAAGAGCGCGAAAAGCCGGCCCCGACGCGGCGGCGGCTCGGCCTGCACGACGCCCTGAAAGCCGAGCTGGTTTAGCGGTCTCGAGGGAGCAGGAAGCCAACTCGGGCTCGCCATCCGGGGGCAGCACCCGGCGGCCCTCTATCCTCCACCTATGGCCATAGCGGATTGGTGGCGCGAAGGCGTCATCTACCAGGTCTACCCAGCGTCATTCCAGGACTCCAATGGCGACGGCGTCGGTGACCTGCGTGGCGTGATCCAGCGTCTCGACTACCTGCGTTGGCTCGGCGTCGACGCCATCTGGCTCAATCCAATCACCGTTTCGCCGGATGCCGACATGGGCTACGACGTCGCCGACTACTGCGATGTCCAGCCGCGCTTCGGCGACCTCGCCGCCGTCGATGAGTTGATCCGCGAGGCCACCATGCGGGAGATCAAGGTCGTCCTGGACATCGTGCCCAACCACTCCAGCGACCAGCACCCCTGGTTCGTGGACTCCCGATCCTCGCGAACTTCCACGCATCGCGACTGGTACGTCTGGGCCGATCCCAAGCCGGATGGCAGTCCGCCGAACAACTGGCTAAGTGTTTTCGGTGGACCTGCCTGGACGCTCGATCAATCCACCGGTCAGTACTACCTGCACAACTTTCTTCCCCAGCAGCCCGACCTCAACTGGTGGAATCCGCAGGTGCGCGATGCCTTCGACGACATTTACCGTTTCTGGTTCGATCGCGGCGTGGCCGGCTTTCGGATCGACGTCGCTCACGGAATCGTCAAGGACCGTGAGTTACGCGACAACCCGGTGGCCACCGTCTTCGATCCACCTCACGTCCGCGCCCATGGCCAGCTCAACGTCTACAACATGGAACGTCCCGAGGTCCACGAGGTACTTCGACGCTGGCGCACGCTCGCGAATGCCTATGCCCCGCCGCGCATCCTGCTCGGCGAGACCTATGTCCTCGACGTCCGGAGCATGGGCCTCTACTACGGCCAGGGTGACGAGCTCCACCTGGCCTTCAACTTCTCCTACATCCACTCGCCCTTCGAAGCCGAGGCGCTGGCCGCCGTCGTCGACGAGAGCGAGGAGGTCATTCCCGACACGGGTTGGCCTGCCTGGACCGTCTCCAACCACGACGTCTCCCGCGTCATGACGCGCTGGGCGAACGGCGATCCGCGCAAACTTCGCTGCGCCATGTTGGGCCTCCTCACACTGCGCGGCACACCGGTCCTTTACTACGGCGACGAGATCGGCATGCCCGACACCCCGATTGCGAAGGACGATATGCGCGACCCGGTCGGGATCCGGCACTGGCCCGATCCACGCGGGCGCGATCCCGAGCGCACACCGATGCAGTGGGACGACGAACCAGGCGCCGGCTTCACACGGGGCGGCGTCAAGCCGTGGCTTCCAGCTGGCGACGCGCGCGCCGTCAACGTCACCAGCCAGCGAAACGATCGGGGCTCGATGCTGCATTTTGTCCGCGACCTGATCGCCTTCCGGCGCACCCAGCAGGACCTGACGAGCGGGGCGTTCACGCGCCTCCCCGCGCCCAAAAACGGCTGGGCCTACCGGCGCGGCAACGGAACGGTGGTCGCCCTCAACCTGTCGGACGAGCCGCTGACGTTTCCCGAACTGGAGGCGACGGTCCGATTTTCAACGGCGCGCGGCCTGGTCGAGAACGGGACCGCAGGCAGGCTGCGCCTCCAGGCCTGGGAAGGGGCGATATGTTCCTCGGCCTCGACCTAGGGACCAGTTCGGCGAAGGCGCTCCTCATCGACGTCGACGGCTCCGTGGTCGGCGCGGGGTCCTCGGCGTATGCGGTCCACCATCCCCATCCTGGTTGGGCCGAGTCCGATCCGCAGGACTGGTGGGACGCGGCAACGATCGCCGTACAGGAAGCGGTGGGCACTCACGGAGTCGAGGTGGCTGCTGTAGGCATATCCGGCCAGATGCATGGCGTCGTCCTCTGCGAGGAGGATGGTGAGCCGTTGCGGCCGGCCATCCTCTGGGCCGACGCCCGGGCTCACCGAGAGCTCGACGCGTACCGCGCCCTGGGCCCTGGCCTCAAGCGCCAGCTCGCG
Organism: Candidatus Dormiibacterota bacterium; assembly: GCA_030948145.1. Taxonomy (GTDB): domain Bacteria; phylum Chloroflexota; class Dormibacteria; order CF-121; family CF-121; genus JALYYC01. The sequence continues at coordinate 11,727 of JALZAV010000043.1, read as the reverse complement.
AACCCGATCACCACCGGCATGGCCGGGCCAACCTTGCTCTGGGTCCGGGACCATGTGAGGGCCGTCTACCGGCAGACACGATGGGCGCTGCAGCCGAAGGATTGGCTCCGGCTGCGTCTGACCGGCGAGGTGGCCACCGAGCCGAGCGATGCCTCCGCCACCCTGCTTTACGACCTCTCGAGCGATTACTGGGCGAAGGATGTGCTCGACGCGCTCGACCTCCGGCTCGATTTCCTCGCGCCGATTCGCGAATCGAGCGAGATCTGTGGGCTCGTGTCGGGCTCCGTCGCCCCCTGCTGGGGCATCCGCTCGAACGTCCCGGTCGTCGGCGGGGCGGCGGACACCGCCGCGGCCGCGCTCGCCGGCGGCGTGCTGGAGCCCGGTGCGGTCCAGTTGAGCGTTGGAACCGGCGGCCAGATCGTCGCGCCCCGCGATCGGGTGGCGATCGATCCGACCGCGCGGACTCACCTCTATCGGGCGGCCGCGCCCGAACGCTGGTACGCGATGGCCGCGATCCAGAATGCCGGGCTCGCGCTCGAATGGGTCCTGGCGACGCTGGGCGCAACCTGGGACGACCTCTACCGCGAGGCCTTCGCCCTGCCTCCCGGATCGGATGGGCTCACCTTCCTCCCGTACATCTCTGGTGAGCGCACGCCCCACTTCGATGCGTTTGCCCGTGGTGCGTGGGTCGGCCTGCGACTGCAACACCGGCGTGGACACCTGCTGCGCGCTTCGCTGGAAGGCGTGGCGTTTGCCCTCCGTCAGGCGCTCGATGCCCTGGTCGCGACCGGCATCAGCGCGAGCGAGCTTCGCCTCGCCGGTGGGGGCACGACCGAGCCGCGCTGGCGGCAGATGCTCGCCGACATCCTGGAGCGGCCGCTCTTCGCCTCGCGCACCGCGGCGGCGTCGGCCAGGGGCGCCGCGTTGCTTGCCGGGATGGGCTTCGGCGCGTGGCCCGGGGTTGATCAGGTCGCGACGCTCGCCGATCCGGTCGAGCTCGTGGCAACGCCCGACGCCGTCAATGCCTATCGCGACGCCTACCAGCGATACCGCGAGCTCTATCTCCCTATCGCCGCCGCCTTATCCTGACGCCCGCGAGCAAGGCGACCGCGAGGATAACGGCGAGCCCGACCGCGAGCAACACCAGGGGATTCACACCTCCGGTGTTCGTGGTGCCACCGGTCGCCTGGTGGGCCGCCGCGAACGTGCCGAGCTCTGTTGCGCGCGCGTCGACGGTCTGCAATAACTCCTGGACGGTGCTCTCGATCGGTGTCCAGCTCTTCCCGTCGACGCGATAGATGGCGTCCGGCTTGTGGCTCGGGTAACGCATGTCGAGCAGAACCGGCGAACGAAGCGGCCTGGCCGGCTTCCCGCTGGGTACGAAGGCGGCCTGCATCAGGTAGACGTTGCCGTCGATGACGATGCCCTGCGGTGCTGCGGGCTGCGGACTGATCGGCGCGATGTGCACGTGAACCGCCGTTTGACCGGTCGTGTCCTTGAACGTTCCCGGGTTGAAGCTGATCGTGATCTGGCCGTCGTCGGTGAAGGCGCCGGCCGCGTCCGAGGCGCCATCGGTCAACGGGATCGTCGTGTCGCCACCGGTTGGCGCCTGGTTGGTGGCGGCGAGGTTCGGCGGTGGTGACACCCAGCGGTACGGCGGCGGCGGAGTGTAGCCGTCGAGGTACGGACGCGGCCCGCCGATGGCGCCGCGCATAAAGATGAATGCGATCGCGACGGCGACCAACCCGACCCAGCCGAGGATCCGTGCCCTGCTCACGCCCGGCTGACGAGATCCAGCAGGAAATGGGCGATCCCGGGTGCCCAGAGGTCCCCGCGCATGGCTCGAAGCAAACCCAGCAGAAGGCCGGCAAGCCCAACCAGTGCCAGGGCGGGCCACGGGGCGCTCCCCACATGCGCCATTGTGAAGGCGGCAGTCGACCCCAGGGTCGCCAGCGGAAGTCCACCAACTCGCCGAAGAATCGCGAACAGGACCCCGCGAAACGCGACTTCCTCGACGACGACGGCGACGAACAACCAGCTTGCGCCAGGCGCAGTCAGCAAGGGCAGGCGCCAGACCGGCGCGACCAGCAGAGTTCCGGCGACGAGCCCGAGCAGGAGCGACCGCCGGGTTATCGAGCGGATGCCGACTTCGAGGGCAGACAATCCCGCGGCCCTCATCGTCGAGAGACACACCACCAGGACTCCCGCATTGGCCACCGCGGCAATGACTGCTCCCGATGACAGCCGCTGCCGGATCAACAGATCGCGCAGCACCGGCACCGCGACGCAGAGCAACGCGAGACCCATATACCTGAAACGGGTTGAGGTCTCATCGCCGTCGGCGGCCGCCGGCATCATCGCCGACGAACCCAGATCGCCAGCCCGACGCCGGCGAGCACGATCGCCCCGAGGGCGGCGTACGCCCACGATTCGAAATCCCTGGGCAGGCGGCCGTGGATCAGCAGGCCGACCACCAGGACGAATGCGACGACATAGCCGAGCGCTTCGAGACTATCGATGAGGCGCAATAGACCGCGCCCCAAGCCTCGAAGCGTTGAGCCGATCCGCATCGCTGCCTACGCCCAGCCCGTTCGACGCTTTAACCACTCGATAGCGGGCAAACCCTGGTCCCGCTGAAACTGCCGTAACGTCGGCAGGCCCGGTGGAGGTGGCTGGCGCGACTGTCGGGTGAAGAACCCCGCGATCGCCGCTAAGACGGCGTTCACGCGGTCAGGGTCCGCCCTAAGAGCAACCGGGTGCGAATCGAATATCTCCCACGGCATCGGGCCGCCTTGCATCGCGACGCTTGGCAGCAGGAACAAGAGATCAATCCAGGCAGCGCCAATCGCGGCGTGCGGCCAGTCGACCACGACGACGCGGTCCTGGGTGATCACCATGTTGTCGGCACGCAGGTCAACATGCAGCAGCGTCGTTCCCTCCGCGCTCTGCGGCCATCGCGCCTCCAGCTCGGCGAGCGCCTCGAGATGCCGCCGTGCCCAGAGATCGAGCCCGGCGAGGTCGTCCTCGCCTGTCTCCGCCGCGGCGGCCAGGCGTCGCCAGCCGCGCAAGTCGTCGTCGTGCGCCTCCGCGATGGAGGCGAGCGAGATCGGCGACGGAGTCAAGCTCGTCGCCATTCGGGTGACCGCGGAAAGCACCAGCTCCAACTCATGCGCCTGCCACGGCGTCGCTGGGGTCCGCCCCTCCACATCCTCGAAGGCGAGCGCGACCCAGTCGCCGTCGTCATGCAGGAAGAGAAAGCGCGGGGCCGGAACCGTAACAGGCAGGGCCGCGGCGATGCACGCCTCCCGCCGGTGCATCCCGGGTGAATCGGGGTTGGGATCCGAGCTGACGGCCTTGACGAAGACTCGGCGCCCATCTCGTAAACGAAGCCGCGCGGCCACCCCGGGCGAAAAGCCGCCACTCTGCGTGCTAGCCTCGACGACGCCCGATCCGAGCCGCGCCTCCACCGCCCGGCGCACCGCGGCCGGCATCGACGCCCACGCGAGCCGCTGGTTTGAAGCGGGCGTGAACGGTGGTGAGGTCCGAGATTCATCGGAGATGGGCCATAAGATAGTAGGAATGCACGTTGCCAGAGCCGGCGGCCGGGTGCGGCTGGCGCTCGCCCTGACGTTTGTCGTCCTCGTCGTCGAGGTGATCGGTGGTCTGCTCGCCCACAGCCTCGCCCTCCTCAGCGATGCCGGGCATGTGCTGACCGACATCATCGTGCTGGCGCTGTCAGCCTTCGCCCTCGGTCAGGCAGGCCGATCGGCTAACGCCCGCAAGACCTTCGGCTACCAGCGGGTCGGCATCCTGATCGCGCTCCTCAACGCGTTGATCCTGGGCGCGATCGTGCTCGGGATCGCGATCGAGGCGGTCCGTCGCATTCAGAATCCGGGCCATGTCGATGGCGCCCTGATGGCGGTGACGGCAGTCGTCGGTCTCGGCCTCTCGCTCTTCATCGCCACCACGCTTCGCAAACATGATGCGGACCTCACCATCCGCAGTGCCCTCGTCCATGTCTGGGGCGACGCCTGGGCTGCCGCGGGTGCCGTGATCGCGGGCGTGATCATCCTCGTCTTAGGCTGGCAGCTGATCGATTCCCTCCTCAGCCTCGGCATCGCCGCGCTGATCGCGTGGAGCGCCTGGCGGGTCCTCGTCGCGGCGGTCAACATCCTGCTCGAGTCGATGCCCGCCGACCTGCGGACCGACGCGGTGGTGGACGCGGTCAAGAAGGTCCCCGGGGTCCGTGACCTGCATGACCTCCATGTCTGGTCGCTCTCAGCGCAAAGTCGCGCCATGAGCGCCCACCTGCTCGTCGATGACCAGCGCGTCACGCAGGCGCAGGACATCCTCGCCGAGGTGCGCGAGGTGCTGGCGCACGAGTTCAGCATCGAGCACACCACGATCCAGTTCGAAAGCCTCGAATGCCGGCCGGGGGACGTCTTCTGCGTGCAACCCGACGGCCACGTGCACGCCGACGAAGCCCACGACCGGATGACGCGGCGGGCCGCCGGCTGATGATTCCGCTGACCACCGCCGGGAGGCCCTGAGGCCACTGGCCCGACGCAGTGTCCTCGTGGTCGTCAATCCCACACTGCCGCGGACGGGGCCGAAATTCGGGGCTCGCCTGCAGCGATACGCGGCCACGCTGGGCTGGGACGCCACCATCCTGGAAACGAAAGCGGGCCTCAACGTCGAGGCGATCGGCGGGGCGTTGGCCCGTGGCACGTTCGACCTCGTGCTGGCGGCCGGCGGCGACGGCACGGTGGCCGAGGTGATGGCGGCGGCACACCTCCGCGGGCTGCCGATCGGGATCGTGCCGCGGGGCACCGGCAACATCGTGGCTCGCGAGCTGAAGCTCCCGGCGACCTGGCGCGGCGCCCTTCGCCGCGTCCTGCAGCACTATCCGGCATCCCGACCCGTCGATCTCGTGCGGGTCAACGACACCTACTCGGCGCTGGCCGCCGGCATCGGCTTCGATGCCACCGTGATGCGCTACACGCCGGCAAAACTCAAGTATTACCTCGGCCGCGCCGCCTACCTGCTCGCCGGCGCCGCCTGGCTGCCGCGCGCGCCACTCTTCACCTGCACCATCCGTGCCGACGGTGAGGAGTCGCAGGTCGATGTCATGGCGGTCCTCGTCGTGAACGCGGGCATGCTGGGTGCGTCTGCGTTCCGCTTCGGGCCCGACATCGCCATCGATGATGGCTGGCTCGACATCTGTATCTACCGTCCCAAAACCGTTCAACAGCGATTCAGCGTCCTCTGGAGCCTGATGCGCCAGCGGCCCAACGGCCTCAGCGTCATGCAGCGCAAGGCGAAGTCGGTCGAGATCAAGGCGCCGGAGGTGACCTGGCATGAGGTCGATGGCGATGTGTACCGCGGCAACGTGCTCAAGGCCGACATCGTCCCGGGCGCGGTCAACGTCGTGGTATGAGCGTCGGGGCCCGCCTGCTCGCCGGTGTCGGCTTCGGCGTCACGCTCGGCTTTCTCCTGATTCCCTTGCTCGCGCTCGTCCTGCACACGACGCCCGGTGACCTGATCGCCGGTCTTGGCCAGCCGCTGGTGACGCAAGCCATCGGGCTCAGCCTGGTCACAACCGTGGCTACGCTCGGGCTCACGATCGTCTTCGGCCTGCCGGCGGCCTGGGTGCTGGCCCGCTGGCGGGTGCCGGGTCGTGGCGTCATCGAAGCAGCGCTCGGCCTGCCGATGGTGCTGCCACCCGTGGTCGCGGGCGTCGCCTTGCTGGTGACGGTCGGGCGTCGCGGGAGCTTCGGTCCCGCGCTCGACGTGGTGGGCATCCACCTCCCCTTCACGACACTGGCCGTCATCCTTGCCCAGACCTTTGTGGCGGCACCGTTCTTCATCACCAGCGCGCGCGCCGGCTTCAGCGCGCTCGACCCGGGCTGGGAGGAGACGGCCCGCACGCTGGGCGCTTCCTCCGCGTACCGGTTCCGGCGCATCGTGCTGCCGCTGACGGCCCCGGCCTTGATCGCTGGGCTTGGCCTCACCTGGGCCCGCGCGCTGGGCGAGTTCGGCGCCACCATCACCTTTGCCGGCAACCTGATGGGCGTCACGCAGACGATGCCGCTGGCCGTCTTCGTCTCGTCGGAATCGGACCTGCGCGCCGCCATCACGCTCGCCGTGCTCTTGATGGCGCTCGCCTTTGCGGTGCTCGTCGCGCTGCGCAGCGCGCCCCTTCCGGCCCGCGCGTGAGCGGGCTGACGGGCGAGCTGGCCTACCAGGTCGACCGGTTTTCGCTCGAGGTGCATCTCGCGGTCGAACCGGGTGCCACGCACGTGCTGCTGGGGGAGAGCGGGGCGGGCAAGACGACCGTTGTCCGTCTTCTTGCGGGCCTGCTGCCCCTGGGAATGGGTCGCGTGATCGTGAACGACGCCGTCTACGACGACACCGATCGGGGCGTGCACATCCCGGCGGAGCAGCGCTCAATCGGCTACGTCTTCCAGCAGTCGCGGCTGTTTCCCCACCTCACCGCGCTGGAGAATGTCGCGTTTCCTCTCGAGGCGGCCGGGACGTCAAGCAGCGAGGCGCGCAAGCGAGCCACCGGCTGGCTCGAGCGCCTCGAGATCGCGGCGCTTGCGCAGAGGCGACCGGCAAACATTTCCGGAGGCGAGGCCCAGCGCGTCGCGCTCGCGCGAGCGCTGATTCGGGAGCCGGCGTTGCTCCTGCTCGACGAGCCGCTGGCCGCCCTCGATATCCAGACCCGCCAGCGCATCCGCCACGATCTGCAGAGCCTTCTCGCCGACGAAAAACAGACAACCGTGCTAGTAACCCATGACTATGTCGATGCGGCGGTCTTCGGCCGTAACGTGCAGGTGCTCGATCATGGCCACGTGGTGCAGGAGGGTACGGTTGAAGACCTGGTGGCGCGCCCGCGTACCCCATATGTCGCTGAACTCGCCGGCATGAACGTGCTCCGCGGTGAGGCGCGTCCGCTCGGCGACGGCGCCTGCGAGATCAGGATCGGGAAACAGGTCCTGCGCGGCAGCGGCGATGCGCGAGGCCCGGCCTTCGTCTCGATCGCTCCCGGGCACATCACGCTGCACCGGCAGCACCCTGAGGGATCGGCGCGCAATGTGATCGCGGGCGAGGTCATGAGCCTCATCCCGCTGGCCGACCGCGTCCGGGTCACGATCGGCGGCGAGCTGCGGATCGTCGCCGAGATCACCCGCGAGTCCGCGTCGGAGCTTCAACTGGCGCCCGGTACCCCGGTTTTTGCCAGCTTCAAGGCGGGCGAAGCCGAGGTCTACCAGTGAAGACGATCAGCGCGCGGTTTCCCTGGACGCTCTTCGGCCCGCTCGCGGCCATCACCGAGGTCGGCGGCATTCTCCTGCTCATCAGCGGCAGCAGTGTGGGGTGGGCGGCGATCGCGGCACCGATTGTCGGGTTCCTCGCCATGCGCGGTCCGGTGCGCCCGCGCTTCGAGTTCACCGACGACGGCGTGATTTTTCGCCGGTCAGGTCAGAGCCCGCTCCTCCCCTGGGACGAGATCGCGGCCGTTGCCCTGGTGAAGGCGAGCGGGCGAACCGTCCTCGCCTATCGACTCAAGCCCGGGATCATCATCCTCAAGCGCCATCCGGGCGCCGGCTTCCTCCGCGCCAAGGGCCTCGATTACGACGGTGGCTACATGGTCGACCAGATGACCGCTGAGCCCGAGGAGATCCTGGCGATCTTTGAGGAGTACCTGAAGCAGGTTCGGGGAGATGCCGCGCGAGGATAGTGGCGATCCATCGGATGCCTGACGCCGAGGGTCGGATTAAAGCCGGTGACTACATCGGTGGTTACAGATCCGGATAATCGCGGTCCCTCGCCTCAATCGGGCGAGTGCACATTGACGGCGATCGTACGTTCCTGGGCAGCCTGACTGTCCCAGGGGCGCCCGTAGCGAAAGTGCAACGTCGCCTGGCCGGGGCCGGTCGCCCGGAAGCGAAACACTTGCGTCGCATTGGCGCCGGAAGCGCCGCCGGGTTTGAGGACGAACCTGGCGTCGAGAAACTGAACCGGTTGCCCTGACTCGCCCGGCGCTAATTCCCAGACGTAGCCACCGGTAGGCGTCCCCTCGAGCGGAACCTCGAAGGTATCGCCTGGGGCCACATCGATGGATGCCTGGTCCGGAATCGAGGTCAGGAAAGCCTCACACGAACACGCCCGCCGTATTTCCTGCCAGGTTCCAGGTCAGCTGCTTGTTCACCACCCGGCCCAGCCACCAGTTCTCGTCGCCCGGGAAATAGAACAGGATGTCGGAGTGGCCATCGCCGACAAAGTCTGCCGTCCAGATGGGCCGCCCGTCCCAGACCTGTCCGAAGCCCGCGGTGTTACCCAGCAAGGTACACGGCTGATCGTAGGTCGTCCCCGTGAACCCGGTGCTCCACCAGTTCGAGTTCTTGGGATCGTAGAAGAGAAATTGGTCCTTCCCGCTGGCGTTGAAATCTCCAACCCACATCGGGCAGCCTTCAGCCATCCGGCCCATGTTGCCCGCCAGGCTCCACTGCATCTGGGTCCCGTTGAAGTGGCCGAGCCACCAGTTCTGGTCGCCCGGGTAGTAGAAGAGGACGTCGGTCTGGTTTCCGCCCACGAAGCGGCCGGTCCAGAACGGCCGGCCGTCCCACACCTGCCCGAATCCGGCGGTATTGCCCGCGAGGTTCCAATCGAGGACGGTCGCGCCGCCACCGTACAGCCGGAAGAGCGGAACGGTGTTCGCGGCCTGGTTGCTGAACACAAAGCACGCCGTCCCTTCGCTCTGGTAGCCAGCCTGGTTGATCGCGTTGTCTCGCTCGGGGGCGGAGGTCGTGTAGAAGTGATCGCCGGAGGTGCCATTAAAGAGCCGATATAGAGGGGTCGTCCCCGGGGCCTGGTTGCCAAAAACGTAACAGGCGATCCCTTCACTGACGTATCCGTACTGGTTGACCGCGTTGTCACGCTCTGGCGCGGACGTCGTGTAGAAGTGATCCTTCTGGCTTCTTAGGCGATAGAGCGGGATCGTTCCGGCGGACTGATAATCGAAAACGTAGCAGGCGGTCCCTTCCGTCGAGTAGTTGTACTGGCTCACCGCGTTGTCCCGCTCGGCCGCACCGCTTGTATAGAAGTGGTCCGAGCCACTGGCGTGGAATCTGCCTAACCACCAGTTGTGGTCACCCGGGTAGTAGAAGAGGATCTCCGAGCGGCCGGTGCCGCTGAACTTACCGGTCCAGAACGGACGGCCGTCGGCGACCTGGCCGAACCCGGCAGTGTTCCCCGCCAGCTGCCAGTTGAGGGTCGTCCCACTGAATTCGCCGAGCCACCAGTTCTTGTCGCCCGGATAGTAGAAGAGGACATCCTGCTGGTTGGTGGGCCGCGCAAAATTGCCAACCCAGAAGGGCCGGCCATCCCAGACCTGTCCGAAACCATTGGTATTCCCGGAGAGGGCCCAGTTGATGTTGGTGCCTGCGAATTGGCCGAGCCACCAGTTCCTATCGCCGGGGTAATAAAAGAGGATGTCTGCCTGCGATGGTCGCGAAAAGCGCCCGGCCCAGATTGGCCGGCCGTCGCCGACCTGGCCGAACCCAGACGTGTCGCTGGCCTTCGTCCATTGAATCGTGGTCCCGGCGAAGTGCCCCACCCGCCAGCTCTCGTCGAGGCGCGAGTACTCCAGCACGTCGGACTGACTCCCGCTGATGAAGGGCGCAACCCAATAGCTGCTGGCCGGCACGCGCGTGCCGCCTACGCCCCAGAAGGGGCTGCCCATCTGAATGACCCCGAAGAGCTTCCAATCGGAGTCGATGCCGCACTGTCCATAGGCGATGCGGAAGAAACCGCTGTCACCCCAGCCTGCGCCCCAGCTGTTCTTGCAGATCCAGCAGCCCTGTCCATCGTCGAAGCCGACGATCTCGACACAATGTCCCCCTACCTTGTCGCCGGTGACATAGCTGTAAACGCCACTCTTGTAGGCAAAGAAATCCGCATAGACGTCGAAACACGCGCTCATTGGACCGATCGTTTGGAGGTACTGCTTGCGCTGGCCGACGTCGTAAATGGCAACCGAGCTGCCGATCGAGATGGCTTCCGAGTCGCGGTCACCGCATGGCCGGCACAGGACGTCATTCGACGTCGACTCGTTCGGATACGGAAAGCACCGCTCGGGCGACACGCCGTGATCGCGGATCCGGGCGATCGCGTCGTCCGGCCACCATCCATTGGCACAGTGGGCGCCGCCGCAGAAGAAAAGATCCGCCTCCGAGACGTCGGTCGATAGCTGGTGCTCGATAAGCACCATCGACTCCAGGACCGCAGCCGTGCCAAAGGCAACGCAGGAGCCGCACTGGCCCTGATCCTTGACTGGCGTCACAAAGTTGCGGCCGTTTCGAGTCCGCCAGTCCACCGCTGCTGCCGGCGCGCCGGCGCCACCACCGCCACTGCCGCCGCCATTTCCGCCGCCGCCGTTCGGGCGTGGGGGCAGCCCTGGAGCTGCTGTCCCCATGCCGGGCTGGCGGCCAAGGTTCGCCTGCATGCGCTGGATTGGAATTGGGGCGGGACCGACGCGAGCCTGCTTGCGGTAGTCGTTGCGGACCCGATCGAGATCTACCTTTGGCTGCTTGCGGATCTCTTGAAGCCGTGCCTCGTTCCTCTTCACGCCGAGCCGGCGCTGGAGTACCTCGATCGGCACGCTTTCCAACGACCGGTCGGTCGTGGGCTGCCACTTGGCTTTTTGCCTGGTGATCTCTGATCGAACGGCGTCGATATCGATGACGTTGGCCATGCCCCTACCTCTGGCCGGCGCCCTCAGGCCCCCGCCGCTAACCGCCCAACGCGAGGTTCTCCTGAGGGCCACTATGAGACAGCCGGTTCCGTCTGTCAATGTGAGTTGAACTACGGCGCGTTAAATTGCCTAAGCCATCGCGCCCTGCACCTGGGAAGAGCCAAGGTGTACATCTTTTCTTGTTGGGGCTTGCAGCTGATCGTCAACACTTACCACGTCGATTGAGCGGACTCTGGCTTTCACGAGTCGGAGTCCGCATCTTACGCGGCCACCGTGGCATCCGCGGATTCGTTCAGTCCGATGCGCCGGCTCGGTGTTAGCGTTCGGGTGTTTTTGCAGCGCTTGCCCGCGCTGCCGCTTCAGATCAGCGTTCTGGAGGGCACCGACCCTGGCGGCGCGTTTGGCCGGATGGTTGCGTCGAGCCATCCCTTCGACCGGTGGCATGTGCAGCAAATCGCCGACCTCGCCGGCCTGGACCTGGCGAAGCCGCTACCGCCGCCGAACCGCCTGCTGTGGGACTGGGCGCCCACCGCGACGCGGGCCCAATCCGACCACACACCGTGATATTCAGACCGTGGTAGGCTGGCGCTGGCAATCCGACTCGCTGTTCACGGAAGGAGGGACGCCGTGTCCGAGAACATCAAGGCGATCGCAGTTCGCGTGCCGATGGAGGTATTCGGCCAGGGTCGGTTCGAGGTGGTCGACGAGGTGGTGGCACCCGACGCCCGGGACCACGGCCAGATGCCGCCGGGGGTGCCACCGGGTCGCGAGGGTCTCAAGGTCATTGCGCGGGCGGTCCGCGCGGCCTTCCCCGATCTGAAATGCACCGTCGAGCTCCAGCTCGAGGAAGGTGATCTCGCCGCCACCAAAATTCGCTACACCGGAACGATGAAGGGCGACCTCTGGGGCATGCCCGCGACCGGGAAGCAGGCCAGCTGGACGGAAAGCCATTTCATGCGGATCAAGAATGG
>JALZAV010000042.1 GCA_030948145.1 Candidatus Dormiibacterota bacterium | reverse complement strand
TGATCCTCCGGGGCCATCCGGAGTTGTCGAAGAGCGCCCGGCGCCTCTTCCTGATCGCGGCGTTCGCCTTCATGCCCGTCTACCTCAACATCAAGTTCCAGCAGGTCGCCACCGTGTGGCTGCTGCTGCTGGCGGCCACCACGCTCGCGGCCTTGCGCCGCCACGATGTGCGCGGCGGCATCCTCCTCGCACTGGCCGCCTCGCTGAAGGTCACACCGCTCTTTCTCATCCCGCTGTTCGCGCGCCTTGGCCGCCGGCGGCTCGCGGTCTTCGGTAGCGCGGCGCTTGTCGCCGTCACCGCAATCACGATGCTCGCCTCACCTGGCAGCTGGCAGTTCTTCACCGTGGTCCTGCCCCGCATCGGTCTGGGTACCGCCAACTGGGACAACGGCTCGATCGATGGGCTGGTCAGCCGGATCGTCGAGTACGCCCCGGGTCTTGCCGGTGGTGCGACCCAAACGCTGGCGAAGGGCGCGATCGTCCTGGCGGTCCTTGGCATCCTCGGATGGACGCTCTGGTCCTCGCGCGGTGGGGCGGACGACGCCTGGAGCGTGCGCCTGGGCGTCGGCGCGCTGGTCACCGCGCTCCTGATCGTATCGAGCGTGACCTGGCAGCATCATCTCGTCACCTTGCTGCTGCCGTTGGCCACGGCGATGGCGTGGATCATCGCGCGACGTGCGCCGGCCGGCTACGGCTGGTGGCTGGCCAGCGCCTATGTGCTCTGCTGGATGGACCGTCGCGCCTTTCCGCTGCCCGCGGACTTCAACGTCCACACGCCGCTGCAAGCGGCTCTCGTCCTGGCAGGCACCTCGGTCAAGCTCGTCGGCCTGATCATGATCTGGCTGCTCCTGCTGCAGATGCTCCGCACGGAGCGTCGCGCCGCGGCGCTTATGCCGCGGCAGCAGTCTGCAGCCGCTGCCGCGCAACCCGCCGCCTGAATTCCCACCCGGCCCATAGCGCCACGGCGGTGATCGCCAGCGGGCCCAGCACGATGCCGGCCCCGCGAATGTCGATCAGCAAGGCTAGATCGATCAGGAACAATGCCGGGATGATGGATGGCAACCGTCCCTTGTCGACAAGCAGGAACGCCAGCCAGGTGGGCGGGCCGAGGATCAGCAGGTCGTGCGGAAGCGCATGCGGGGACGCCAGCAAGCCGACCCAGCCGATCACGGCGATGACCGCGATCGGCAGCGGGCCCCCGCGACGCGCGCTGCGCAGCGCCAGCGTCGCGAGCACGGTCAGCGTCACCAGGTAAAGCACCACGCTGAACGGCGTCAGGAGTTGCGCCGGAACCACGTGCGCCAGCAGACCGATCCAGGCCTCCGTGTATCGAACCGGGACCAGCGCGTTCGTCCCGAAGATGTTCCGCAGCATCGCCGCGACGCCGCCGAGACCACCGGCCAGAAGCGGGCTCAGCAGGACCAGCGTGGCGCCGGAGAGGGCCGCGAGCAGGCCCCGCCAGCGGCCGGCCGCGACCAGCATGATGAGGTAGATCGGCAGGAAGTGCGGCTTGACCGCCAGCAGCATGCCCCCACCGAAGGCCAGCCATGGCCGGTTGAGGCGCAGCATCGCGACCATGAGAGTCGCTCCAAGCACGGGCAGGGGTGCCATCTGCCCCTCGGTCAGGATCGCCCACGTCGGCACGGACGCCGCCAGGGCGAGCGTCCCCATTGCGACCCCCGTCCGGCCGATTGGAAAGATTCGCTGAAGGATCAGCACCGCCGCAAGCAGGAGCACGACGCTGGCCAGCTGCCAGGCTCGAAACGCGAATTCGAGGGGCAACGCGGTCAACGGAACGACCGGGAAGGCAGCCGCCAGCGGAAGGTTGTAGGTCAAGCGCGGGTCAACCGGGCTGGTGGGCGCAATCCGCTGGATCACCGTATCGAGCGTCGCCTGATCGTAGACGCCCGCGGGATTGCCATCCCGCACGAGTAAGGCGGCCGCAAAATAGAACGTGAAGTCGGCGCTCTCCCGAGCCGGGCGGGACTGCGTCGCAACCGCGGCAAACCCGGCCACAGAGAGTGCCAGAGCCCCGGCAAGGAGCCAGCGATCGAGTCGCCGCGTCATGGCCGCACCTTGAAGAGGGAGGCGCGACCCTCCCGATCGGCCAGCCGCAAGATGGGATCGTCGCCGATCCGGCTCGCGACCAACGGGTCGGTGGTCAGCACGTAGTCGACACCGGCGCTGCGCAGGAATGCATCTCGACGGTCGGCCGGCCAGAGCGTGAAGAAATCGACTGCCTCGGTCGACTTCCGCGCCGCGTCGAGCGTCATGTCCGGGTGACCGGCGTAGACGCGCGCCGCCGTCTGAGCCGGGACGAAGAGGCCCTCGAGGTACATGGTCAGGACCAGGTCACGGGACGAGACCCGGGGCGCGAGCCGGTCGAGCAGTCTCGCCTCGTCGCGGCCCTCGTATTCGGCCAGTGGATCGAGTCGGAACGCCGCGATCCAGAGTGGCTGCGCGAGGCTGAAGATGCCGTACAGGCTGGCCACCGCGACCGTCACGCTCAGGGCGCGCCGCCGCCAGGGCCGCTCCCGCACGCGCCGCAGCAGGACAAGCAAGCCTGGCACGGCGCAGAGCCCAAACGGGATCGAGCTGGCCATGAAGCTCCGTCCCAGCGTCGCGCTCAACCCGGGCGTGAACATGAAAGCCGTCATGCCGACGATCCAGAGCGCGGGGAGGAGCGCATCGCCGCGCAGCCGGCGGGTCAGCAACGCGACGCTGATCAGGGCGGTGGTGACGAGGTGCGACAGAACCAGGAAGCCGAATGGGTCGCCGACCTCGAGCGAGGAGCGGACGGCCGCCAGGGCAAGAGGATCGTGCCGCAGCACCGCGAGCAGGTACAGGTCGTACGGGACCTGGACCAGCAGGGAGACCGCCGCGAAGACGAGCGGCCGCGGCAGCCGGCGTAACGCGGCCCAGCCGGCGACCACGAGTCCGGCGAGCAGGGCCAGTTGGGGGTAGACGAACTGGAGGCCGATGACGGCGAGCAGTCCAGGGACGATCGCGAGCCATGGCGCAGGACGCCGCAGCCGGAGCCCGCTGATGAACACCGCGCACATCAGGGCGAGCGCCAGGGGAAGATGTGGGGCCATGGCGATCAGGTCGGCGACGCTGCTCCCCGGTGAGAGCATCTCGGTGGCGCGCAGCGTCCACGGCCCGACTGCGATCGAGGGCGTCAACACGCCGACGCCGCCACCGACGACAGCCAGCACGAAGGCCCAGCGGCGCAGCCGCACCGGCCGGTAGAGCTCGGCGGCCAGTGCGTAGGTCGCGATCGCCAGCGCCGCCCCTGCCATCAGACGGATGGCGTGATAGACGAAGGCCGAAGGCAGGCTCCCGATCAGATGCCCGCTCCACAGATACCAGGGATAGAGCAAGACGGGCGGCATTGCCTCGCCCGTGTAGTGGGAGCGGAAGAGCCAGTCGCCGGCAGCGCCGGCATGCCAGAGGGCCTGGTACACGTAGGCGTCCCGGGCGATGACGACGTAACCAGGGAACACCTTGCCGGTGGGGACGCGGGCTGCCGCGATCAGCAGCGGGAGGATCGTGAGCAGGAGCAGCAGCCCCGCGATCAGCGCGACCCAGCGCCACTCGTGCGCGACGATCCGGCTGGCCGGCCTTGAGCGTCCCGCTGCCGCCTCCCGTGGTTGCCGCAGCGCCATCAGGCGGCGAGCTCGCGCGCCCGTTCCGGGGGCGACGCGTTAACCTCGGTGTCGCCGAGGGGCGGGCTGCAGAGCGCCAGGGTAAGGACCACGCCAACGTAGCTGTCGTTGAAGAAGCGCGCGAAAAAGGCAAAGGCCGAGAACAGCGCGGCGTATCCGGACATCCAGCGGGCGAGGGTCGGACGCCCCAGAAATCGCCGGCCGAAGACCCAGAGGGTCATGAGCATCGCGGGGAGTTGAAACAGCGCAAAGGGAAACGCGGCGGTGTTGCTCGGGACGAGGTGCAGCGCCAGCACGAAAGCACCGAAGCCGTAGCCGCCGATCGGGTAGGCGTCGGGAACGCCTCCGCTGGTGTACGCGATCGTGTCGGTCAGGAACGCATGCGGGTTGGCATACAGGAACGGCGCGATCGTCAACACCGGCGCGGCGGCCAGGGCCAGCAGGCTGAGCAGCACGACGTGGGGTGAGCCGCCCTGGCGCCACCGGTCGTAGAGCGCCAGCAACAGGAATGGCGCGGCGAAGATCGCGAAGGGCTTGAACGCCATCGCGATGCCAAGCGCGGCGCTCGCTCCCACCGGACGGTTTCGGGTGAGCAGCGCCAGGCTGAGGAACACGAAAGCGAGGAACTCGACATCGTTGCGCCCGCTCCAGAGGAAGAGCGTGATCAGCGGACTCATGAACACCGCGGTCGCGATCATGAACCGTCGCTCGGCGGCGATCGGCAGGGCGGCGAGGGCCGCCAGCGCGAGCAGGCTCATCAGGAGCAGGACGATCCGGCCGTCGAACGGGATACCCAGCCAGTCAGTGATCGCGCGCACCGGGACCCCCGCCAGGACCGTAAGTGGGAAGTACGCGAGGTGATGGAGCGCCGGATTGGGAAGGCTGGGAAAGCTCCACGGCATCTGCGCCAGCGCGGTGTTCGACCAGTTGTGGCCGTAGATCGGCTGACCGTGCAGCAGGCGGTCGATAGCGGCCTCCGTCTGGACCAGGCCGTCGTGCTCGATGCTGATCCCCAGCCGTGGGCGTTGCAGGATCTCCAGCAATGTCGGGCCCAGTGCGCTGGCGGCGATCAGGCCATACAGAAGCGCCTGTTTGACGGCCCAGCGGCCGCGGGTGAGGAGCAAGAGCGCCAGCAGGGCAAGCCAGCCGGCGGCGGCGATCAGCGGCAGGACGAAGCCGAGGTGCCCTCTGAAGACCCAGAGGAGACCCACCTGGAGACCACCGAGCGTGGCGAGATAGGCAACCGGGGTGTTAAGCCTTGCCAGCGCGCGCGAAAACGACGGCCGGCTCCCGCCGGCCATGGCTGACCCCATGACAACGGTGTAACGGCTAGTGTGAGAAACCCCTTCTCCCGAGCGTTATAGGTCGGTGTCGAGCCGTCCCTCAACGCTTCCGGCCGGCCCCGCCGGCCTGGCACGCGGGAAGGTCCGCGCTCCCCTGCTGCTGCAGGCCGCCCTGGTGGCCGCCGCCCTCACGCTCTATGCCCTGGTGCTGGGCCAGGCCACGCAGCGCCACGAGGACTACAATGCCTACCTCAAGGCGGCTCAAGATTTCCTCGGTGGACAGCCGCTCTATACCACCTTCCTGCAGCATCCCTTCCCCGATCCGACGCTGCGCCCCGCCTATATCTATCCGCCCGCCTTCGCGCTCCTCTTCGCGCCCTTTGCGCTACTCCCCGGATGGGTGGGGGCGGTTTCCTGGCTGCTGATCTGCCAGGTGGCACTGACCGCCACCCTGGTCGTCGTGCTGCGCGCGGAACGCGCGACAAGTTGGGCTGTCACCGCCCTGTTGTGCCTGACCTTCACGTTCTACCCGCTCTGGGTCGATGCCGTTCAGGGCCAGGCGAACCTGCCCATCCTGCTGCTGGTGACGGCCGGAATCGTCGGCGTCGTCCGAGGACGACCCGCCTGGGCGGCGGCGATCGGGACGGCGGCGGCCCTCAAGCTGACGCCCCTGCTGCTGCTTGCCTGGTTGCTTGCTGAGCGCCGCTTCCGCGCGGCCGCCTGGCTGGTGGTGGGCTTCGCGCTTGTCACGGCCGCGGGCGCCCTGGTTCGATTCGACGACACCATCACCTTCTTTACCAGGGTCCTGCCGGCGCTCGGCGGGGGCACGGCGTTCTATGCGAACCAATCCGTCGCCGGCCTCGTTGGCCGGGTCCTCGCGAAAAACCCGTATACGGACCCCTGGCTCGCGCTTCCCGGCGAGGGCCTCCTGGTCGCCGCGGTCGCGGCGCTGCTGTGCGCCTTTTGGGTCTGGCGGCGGCGGCGTGTCTCGCCGCTCGCCGCGGCCCTCGCCTTCCTTCCCCTGCTCCCGCTTCTCTCCGCGGTGACCTGGCCGCATCACCTCGTCATCCTGCTCCCCGTGATCTGGCTCAGCGTCATCGCTCTCGAGCGCCGCGGCTGGCCACTGGCGCCGACCTTGACCCTCGCCGGGCTCACCCTGGTGATGAGCCTGGTAGCACGCTGGCCCACCGTCCCTGCCTTCGGCGCGCCAGGGTTTCGCGCCGCCCAGACGATGGACCCACTCGTCTTCGTCGTCGTCAACAGCCTGGCGATCGCTACCCTCGTGTTCTTCCTTGGAGCCCCATGGCTGCTGCGCTCCCGGTAAGCCGGCCGTCAGTCCGGACCGGCCAGGGTCCGAGGTCCGCGATCGCGTGGCCAATGAGCTTTGCGCTCGCCGTCGTCGCCATTTCGCTCCTGCCCTATCTCCTCGCCTACGTGAAGGCACCGCCCGGGCACCACTTTGCCGGCTTCTTCTTCATCGCCGACGACGCCACCACCTACCTCGCCAAGATGCGGCAGGGCGCGGCCGGATCGTGGACCTGGAATGACCCATACACGAGCGAGGCGCACGGTGGCGTCTTCCTCTTCAGCTTCTACCTCTTCTTCGGCCACCTGGCCGCATTGCTGCACATCCCGCTGATCGCCGCCTATCACCTGGCCCGTATCAGCGGCGGGATCGCGCTCGTCCTGGCCGTCGATCGGCTCGGGCGCCACCTGCTCGAGCCGGGACTCCGCCATCTGGCCCTGACCCTGGTCGTGCTCGGCTCCGGCCTCGGGCTCATCGCGCAGGTCCTCGGCAACCCCTCGGTGCTCGGCCATCAACTCGAGGCACTCGACCTCCACCTGCCCGAGTTGACCGGCTTCTACTCCATCCTGGCCATCCCCCACTTCGCCTGGGCCACGGCGCTGATCGTACTGGCGCTGGTGGGTTTGCTCCGACTGGCAGAGCGGCCTGCCTTCGGGGTCGTGCTCGTGACCGGCCTGACGATGACCGCACTGACCGCGATCCATCCCCAGATGATCCCCGTGCTCGGTCTCGTCTGGGTGGCATACCGGGCGGTGCTGATCGCCTGGGGGGCCCGTCCGCACTGGCAGAGCCTGCTGGCCGAGGCCGCTGCCTTTGCCATCACTGTCCCGCTGCTCGCCTATAACGCGTGGATCCTGTATCGAGATCCCACCATCGCGGAGTGGGCCAGGCAGTGGCGGCACCAGCCGCCCGGATCCTTGAGCCTGGCCCTCAGCCTCGGCCTGCCGCTGATCGCGGCCGTGATCGGGACGGCGGTCGTCTGGCGGCGTCGCGATCGCGTCCTGGCACTGGTGATGGTGTGGCCTCCGTTGGTGGTCGCGCTGCTCTACTTACCCAACGTCGCCAACATCCAGCGTCGGTTGCTGGACGCGATCTATGTCCCGCTCGGCATCCTCGCCGCGGTCGGTCTGCGCGCCCTCGCCGGCCGGCTCCGTCCCGCGCGTGCCCGGCGCCTCGAGCGCCTCCTCCTGCCGGGCTTCTGCTTCTCCTCGGCGATCGTGCTGGCCATCGCGCTTCGATTCGGCTCGGGCGCCTTTCCGGAGGCGTACGTGGGCAACGACACGTGGCAGGCGATGGAATGGCTTTCCACCCACCATCGGTCCGACGACCGAGCCCTCTCCTCACCCCAGGCCGGGTTGCTGATGCCGGCCTTCGCAGGTGTGCCGGTTTACGTCGGCCACTACAGCGAGACGCTCAACTATTTCGACAAGCTTCGCGCCGTCGGGCAACTCCTGCAGCCAGGTCTGCCGGACTCGACCGTCGAGGCCTTCTTTTTACAAAATCACCTGACGCTCCTCTACTGGGGGCCGGACGAGGCCCACGCGACCGGCTTCGACCCGCAAGCGCACGCCTACCTCCGGCCGATCTACCAGCAGGGAACGGTGGCAATCTACCGGCTGGTTGTGAGGTAGCCACGGCACTGCGGCAGGCGGCGCCGATCCTCGGTCCACCGGCAACCGCTTTCCGGCCGTCGACGCACACGGTCATCAGGCTTGGCCTGGTCGGCGCCTTCCTGGCGCTGGCCGTCACCCGGTATCTCGTGGCACCGCTCGACCGCTTCGACGAAGGCGTGACGCTGACCAAGGCTGCGCTGGCGGCCGGAGGCAGGATCCCCTATCGCGATTTCTGGATCACCTACGGCCCGCTCGACACCTACGTGCTGGCGGCGGCATTCAAGCTGATCGCCGTCAACGTCATGGTGGAACGGGCGCTGGGCGCGCTCGTCCTCGTCCTCTTCGGCGTCGCCGCCTACGCGCTGATGCGGTACCTGCGCCTGCGTCCACCCATCCGCTACCTGATGACCGGTCTGCTTACGATCGCGCCACTCTCGCTGGGCGCCTTTAACGCCCCATTTCTCGCCATCCTGCTCGGCCTCGCCGCGCTGCTCGTTTTCCTCCGCAGCGTCGACCAGCCCGCCCGTCGCTGGCCGATCCTTTGCGGCGTCCTGGTTGGAGGCATTTCGTTCGGCCGGCCGGAATTTGCGCTGGCCCTGGGTGTCGGCCTCGGAGCCGGCTACCTCGTCCTTGCCCTCCACCGCGCAAGTCCGATCCGCACCCAGGTCTTCGGTTACGTGGCCGCCGTGCTTGCGACCGGGACCGCGGCCTGGAGCGCGATGATCCTGCTCGCGGGCTTCAACTCGATCTGGTTTGACATCGTGGTCCATGCTCTGAGCCTGTACGCACCGGGTCGCAGCATCCCATTCGGTCAGGGTGATGACCGGGTGGTTGTCGTCCTGTTGGGCGGCGCGTCGGCCCTGGTCTGGCTCGTCGGGGCGGTTCGCGCCATTCGCCATCGCACCGACCCCCTGGAGCTCGCCCGGATCGTGGCCCTGCTGGTCGTGGCCGTGCTCGCCTTCACCTGGGTCCGGACTCGTGCCGACGGCATTCATGCCTTCGAGGCGTGGCCGATGACCGGTGTGCTCCTCGGCCTATTGCTCGAGCGCCGGGCGCGCCGCCAGACCCCGGCGCCGCCGCGCTTTGAGGCGATGGCCACGCTGGTCGGGATCCTGCTCTTCTGCCTGGCGGCGGGCAGCCTCACTCTTCGCGACTTCATCCGGCCCCATGCCGCCGCTGAGATCCCCAGGGCCGGAGTGGCCGGGCAGCGATCCTGGATGCCTTCGACACAACTGGCCGAGCTGATTCGACAGATCGACACCGCCGCCCCACCCGGGCAGCCGATCTGGGTCGGCTTGCAGCGAAACGACCTGGTGGTCTTCAACGATGCCATGCTCTATTTCCTCAGCGGGCGGGACCCCGGCACCGTCTACTACGAGAGCTTTCCCGGTCTGACGAACACCGAGCCAATGGAACAAACCATCGCCTGCCAGCTGGCGACCTCAGGCGTGACGCTGGCCGTGCTCGGTCCCAACACGCAGCCAGAGCCGTGGAACCTGAGTTCGGTGGCCGGCTCGACCTATCTCGATCGATGGCTCGCCGCGCGCACGGTGAGCCACCGGGAGATCGGCCCCTACACGCTTCTCAGGCTGAGGCCCGGTCCTCCGCCGACCGCTCCCTGCTCTTGAACGGATGCCGCCGGACCCGGCTCGGGATCGCCAGCAGTTCGAACAACATGGCCAGCGAGTCCCGGATCGGGTGCACCCGGCTCTGGGGGGAGTTGATCCACCGGGTTGGGACCTCGGCGATGCGGTAGCCGGCGCGCTGGGCGCGATAGAGGATCTCGACGTCGAAGCCGAACCCCCGGGTCTGGAGCGGAGGAAAGACAGTTTCGGCCACCTCGGCCGTGAACGCCTTGAAGCCGCACTGCGTGTCCCGCACACCGCCGAGGACCAGCAGGCGGACCAGGCGGTTGAAGATCTTGCCCATCGTTTCCCGGTACCAGGGCTGGTGCAACTCGACCTCCGAATCTTTAAGTCCTCGGGAGGCGATCGAAACGCCCGCCCCATCGCGGAGCGGGCCGAGCAGCTTCTCGAGGTCGTCGATCGGCACGCTCAAATCTGCATCGCTGAAGACCCGGTACCGGCCGCTGGCCTCGGCCATGCCCAGCCGGACCGCGGCCCCTTTGCCGCCGTTGTGGTCGGCCCGCACCAGCCGCAGCTGGGGCCAGCGAGACGCGTGCTCACGTACCACCTCGGCGGTCGCATCCCGACTGCCATCGTCGACGACGATCACCTCGACCCGAAGCCGCTGGGCGGTGGTGAAGCGCTCGATCCGATCCAGGCTGGCGGGGAGGCGAAGCGCCTCGTTGAAGGCGGGGATGACGATCGACACGTCGGGCGTCATGCGGCTTTCCCCATTTCCGAGCGAAAGGCCAGCAATTCTTTGAAGGCGCGCAACACGACCTTCGGGTTGGCGCCGGTCTGCTTGCCCGAGGTCCGCGGGAAGTGCTGCACGGGCACCTCGACGATCCGGGCATGCAGCCGGCGCGCCAGCACGAACACCTCGGTGTTGATCAGGGCGCCGTTGGAGCGCAGCTCCATGCGGTTCAACATATCGCGGCGCAGCAGCTTGAAGGCACAGTTGACGTCGCGCACCTGGCTGCCGAAGAACAGCCGGACCAGCGAGAAGAACGCCCAGGCGTTGACCCGCCGTGGCAGTGGATCGCGCCGCTGCTTTCGATAACCGGTGACAATGTCGGCATCGCCTGCATGCTGCAGCAGCTGGCTCAGCTCGTACGGATCGAACTGGTTGTCGGCGTCCATCATGAAGACCCAGGGATAGCGGGCGGCCCCGAACCCGGAGCGGACGGCTGCGCCGTAGCCGCGGTTCTGCGGATGGCGGACGACCCGCAGCGTGGGATAGGTCGAGGTCAGCCGGTCGAGCACGGCGGCCGAGCCGTCCTGGCTACCGTCATCCACCACGATGATCTCCGACGCGCGGGAGCAGCCGGCCAGCGCCTCGGCGGTTCGCCGAACGACCTCCTCGAGGTTCGCCTCTTCGTTGTAGGCGGGGAGCACCGCGCTGATCTCCGCCGAGGACGCCGCCTCGCTCATTGCGAGGAGCCTACACGGGTGAAGAGGGTGGCGATACGGTCCTGGCTGACGACCCGCCAGCCGGCGTCCTGCCGGAGCAAGGTGACCAGGGGATGGTTGCTGGGTAACAGGATCGCGTCCGGCTGGTAGCGGGTGAGCACCTGCGGCCAGTCGCTGGCGAGGTAATTGACCGCCAGGTACTGACTGAAGATGCCGGCACCGTAGACCTCGACCCGTCCGTCGATGAAGACGCGGCTCCCGGCCGGATACAGGCGCCAGAGGGCATAACCGCCGTAGTCATAGTAATTGAAGAGCCGGATCGGGCGCTTGAGGGCGAGGACGTGATCGATGGCATCGACCGGGAAGCTCGCCGAAATCGCGGCCGCCTCAGCGGCCGGCTGCAGCCCGGGCAGTGCCCGATAGCCCACCATCCCGGACGCGACCACGACCAGCAGCACCAGGTTGATCGCGCCGAGGAGCAGCGGGCTGGTTCGGCCGGGTCTGACCGGCGTTGCGCGGAGAGCGGCCGCTGCGGTCAGTTGCCGATGCGCGGCGGGCCCCAGCGCCAGGGCGACCTCGAGCAGCGCCTGGGCGCACCGACCAACGAGCGGGGCGGACCCGATGACGAAGAGCGGCACATGCCGCTGGGAGGCAAGTGCCAGATAGAGCAGGGCCAGCGCAATCAGCCATTCGCTACTCCGGGCGCGGACGCGACCGGTCAGAAGCCCGAGCAGCAGGATGAAGAGGATGCCTTCGAAAAGAAACCCCGCGACCGAGTGGAAGTCGGGCGAGGCCCATTCCTGGATGTTCCCCTGGATCAGGGGCGAGGTCAGCGTGCCGACTGAAAAGAGGACGCTCGCGGCCCCGTACGGGTTGACGAGTGCGAGGCCGAGCCCGGCCGCAGTCGCCCAGGCGAGCGCGGTCAAGCGACGGCGGGGCATGCCCTCCCCCGTTCGCCAGGCATCGACTGCCTCACCGAGAAGGAAAAGGCCACCGATGATCACACCGACGAGAAAACCGGAATGCACGTTGGCCCAGAGCCAGAGGAAGGGGACGACGTACCAGGCGCGCAGCTGTCCACGACGATAGCGCTGGAGCCCGACCACGAGCAGACCGGCGAACGCCAGGTTGAGCAGCTGTGGGCGGACGCCCCAGGCGGTCGAGCCCGCCAGCGCCCCGACCAGGGTCAAGGCGACCGCGGCCGTCGGATGGAGGCCACTCCCCTTGAGAAGCGTGAACAGGCAGATCGCGGCCGCCACCACGACGCCGCTGAATAGCGCGACCAGCAGCGGCAGGCCGCCGACCTGGTAGGCGAGGAACATGCCGAGATCGGCCAGCCACTCGTGCATGACCCAGGGCTGTCCCGCGGCGGTGAACGAATAGACGTCCAGATGAGGCCAGGCGCCCAGGGCAAGCAGCAGCCGGCCGTTGGCCAGGTGCCACCAGAGGTCCGGGTCCACGGGCGGGACCGCCGCCAGGCTGAAGATGGCGGTAAAGAGGAGGACCTGGAGCAGCACTCGGCTGGTCACACGCCGTACCATTCCTGTGGCCCAATGGGGCACGTCCACGAGCCCTCCTGTGTTGCGCAATGGCCTCCGCGATCTCGGTGCGGTCCCAGCTATAACGGCGGTGTCACAACGTTCCCTTCATTCGGGGAGCGCCAGCCGGGAGGCCAGTTCGTCAGGAACACTCCTTGTGAAATCGGTGGCGCGTCGGCCCTCAGCGACCGCGAAGGACGCGCGCGACGAATCGAGGCAGGGCCAGCATCCGGCGCCAGCGCCAGGGCTCCCGACTGAGCCGGTGAAGCCATTCGAGCCCGTGGTCGCGCATCAACGGCGGCGCCCGGCGGGCCCGACCGGAGATGAAGTCGAAGGACCCGCCAACGCCCATGCCGACGACCGCGCCACTCCGTCCGAGGTTTCGGGCCAGCCAGGCCTCCTCGCCAGCGGCACCGTACGCGATGAAGACGAGTTGCGCCCCGCTCGCCCGCACTGCTGCCACGCTGGCGGCGTCGTCTGCGGGGTCAGGCGAGCCGCCGAAGGTGCCGGCCAGCCGAAAGCCGGGGAAGGCCTTCGCCAGTGCCTTTCCAGCCGCCTCGGCCACGCCCGGCTGGCCGCCAAGAAAGAAGAATCGCCACGACCCGGACGCCCCGCGCGCCGCCAGGGCGTAGAGGAAATCGACGCCGGACACCCGCCCGGGCAGCGGGCGCTTGAGGTGGCGGGCCGCCCACAGGACGCCCGCCCCATCCGCGAGGCTCAGGTCCGCGGCCCGCACCACGGCCCCAAAGGACGGATCCGCCAGCGCCTGCATGATCCGCTCCGGGTTGACGCTGACGATCATCCGGGGCCGGCCTTCTGCGAGGGCGGCCGCAACCCAATCGACCGCCTCGGCCTCGGTCACGGCGTCGATCGGGATCCCCAGCAGGCTGATCCGCCTCACGCCGCCAGTGCCCGGCGATACACCTCCGCGGTCTCGCGACCGATGCGCGCGATGCTGTAGGTCCCGGAGCGCTCGAGGCCGAGCTCACCGAGTCGAAGCCGCTCGGCGTCGAAGCGCAGCAAGCGCTCGATCGCCTGGGTCAGCTCCTCCGTGCTCTCGGTTCGCAACACCACCCCCGACTGCTGGACGAGCTCGGCGAGGGCCGGCGTGCCCGAGACGACAACCGGTGTCCCGCATGACATCGCCTCCAGCACCGGCAGCCCGAACCCCTCGTATCGCGACGGATAGACGAACATCGAGGCGCCGCTGTAAAGGGCCGGCAGCGTCTCGCGCGGCGCGTACCCGATGCTGATCACGTGGCCACGGCGACCCGGCCGGCGGAGCTCGCGGGCAAGGCGCTCGGCGCCACGATTGATCCGCCCGCTGAAGACGAGCGCGGAGTCGTCGGCGAGGTCGGGCGGCAGCATTTCGTAGGCGGCCCGCAGGCGCGCCAGGTCCTTCCGCGGATCGATCGTCCCGACATGCAGGACATAGCGTTCTGGCAGGCCGAAGCGTTTGCGCATGGCGGCAACCTCGGCGACGGGACGGGGGCTGAACGCGGCATCGGCGCAGAGCGGGACGGAGGAGACCCGATTCGGCGCGATATGGTACAGATCCATGACCTGTTGCCGGATCGCCTCCGAGGAGACGATCACCTGTCGCGCGCGCCGGATGCTGGGGGGGCCGAGGGAGCCGAAATACCAGCGGGCCCGTGGATGCATCGAGCGGGCGTGAAAACGGTAGGTGAGATCCGGGACGGTGAGCACGAGTGGGATGCCGCTGAGCACCGGGCCAACGCCGGTGACCGCGTGCAACAGCCGCACCGAGCGCGGCCGCGCCCCGAACCGCCAGGGAATCGACCATTGTTCGCGGCCGAGCCGCAATCCCCGCGGGACATCCGGAAAGACGATCGCGCGATGGCCCAGCAGCGCGTCCTCCATCCCCTCCACCGCGCTCTTCGACACCAGGACATCGACGGACCATCCGATCTGGTGCAATCCTCGAAGGATGTGGAGGGCATGATGATCCAGGCCCGTAAACGGCCGGGCGGCAAACAACAGGTCGACGACGACGCCCTCGGGCATCGCCTCCGGGGCGAGCACGTCGCGGATGTTAGCAAAGGGTCGCCATCGGTCCCAGCGAGGCGGGGGTCGGAATGATTGCGGCGGTCGACGGCACGCCCGCCCTGCGCCCGCAACCGTCCGGAACCGAAATCTACGCACGCCAGGTGATCCAGGCGTTGGCCGCCGCCAGGGAGATCCGCACGCTTCGCGTCTATGGGAACGCCGCCGCCCGGCCCGACTGGCTGAGCGCCGAAGTCGATTGGCGCGGCATTCCCTTTCCGCGGCTCTGGACGCATTGGCGTTTCCGCCAGGCCCTGCATCGGGACCCGCCCAACGTCGTCTTCGTGCCGAGCCACGTCATCCCACTCGGGCTGCGGCTTCCGGCAGTGGTGACGATCCATGACGTCGGACATCGCCGGGAGCGCTCCGCCTATCGCCCCATGGCGTGGTGGTACCTCGAGTTGATGACCAGGTCGATGGCCCGGCGGGCGAGGCGCCTGATCGCGGTGTCGCAATCAACGGCGAACGATCTGCAGCGCTTCTATCACGTCCCGGCCGACCGAATTGTCGTGGTGCACTCCGGCATCGACCCGCGGATGGTCCCGCCGGGCGCCGCCGCCGTGCAGGCGGTGATCGATCGCTACCAGTTGCCGCACCAGTACTACCTCTATGTCGGACGAAACCATCCGCGCAAGAACCTGGGGATGCTGCGGCGCGCCTTCGCGGACGCCCGCCGCCGCGGCCTGAGCGCCTCGCTCGTGTTAGCTGGACCCGGGCACCAGGCGACGCCTCCCCGAGACGGCGTGCTGACCCTTGCCTACGTGCCGGCCGCGGACCTACCCGCGCTCTACGCCGGCGCACTGGCGCTGACCTTGCCCTCGCGCTTCGAAGGCTTTGGCTTTCCAGCGCTCGAGGCGATGCAGTGCGGCACGGCCGTACTTGCCTCCGACGCGGGCGCGTTGCCGGAGATCGTGGGCAGCGCCGGCATCCTGTTGAGTCCCCATGACCCCGGCGCCTGGGGCCAGGCGATGCTGGAGCTCGCCCACGACATCGAGCTGCAACGCCGCCTGATCACGGCCGGCGCGGCCCGCGGTGCGACCTTTACCTGGGAGCGGGCGGCGAAGCAGATCTGGCGCGTCCTGGATGACGCTTCGCGACCGACCTCAGCGCCTCAGGCTCCGACTGCCTCGAGGTAGACGCGGCGGTGCGCTTCGGCGGACACCGGCCAGCTAAATCGGGCAGCCCGGACTCGACCGGCCGCGATCTGACGCTCACGCAAGGGCTCGTCGCGGATCAGGCGCAGCAGATTTTCGGCGAGCGTGACGTCGTCTTCAGCTGGGGACAGTAACGCCGCGCCTCCCGCGACTTCCGGTATGGCGCCGGCGGTGGAGGCCGCGATCGGGACGCCGGCGGCGAAAGCTTCCAGGATCGGGAGCCCGAATCCCTCGTCGAGGGAGGGAAAGGCGACAACACGGGCGAGCTGATAGAGCGTCGGCAGCTGACCGGGGCCGACGTAGCCGATGAAGCGTACCCAGGATGTGAGCTCGAGCGCCGCCACCGCCCGGACCACCGGATCGTAGTCCCAGCCGAAATTGCCGGCCACGACCAGCGGGATGCGCTCCGCCGGGGGGATCCGGGCCAGGGCCCGCAGCGTCGTCAGATAGTTCTTGCGGGGCTGGATCGTCCCGACCTGTAGCAGGTATCGCTCGGGCAGCGCGTAGCGAGCCTTGACTTCGGCAACGGCGGTGGGACTGGCGGGCAACCCGAACTCCGCTTCCACGCCGTGCGGAATGACCCGGCAGCGCTCGACGGGAACCCCGAGCAGGCGAACGACCGCCCGCATGGTGGCCTCGGAGGGGCAGATCACGAGTCGGGCGGCCCGTACCGATCGCGGCACGACGACCCGGGTGGCGAACCACTGTCCCCTGGGAAACCATTCCGGATGGTCGTAGATCGCCAGGTCGTGGACCGTGACGACCCCCGGCAGTCCATAGCGGACGAGCGGCAGCGCGTTCGCCGGGCCGTGGATCAAGCTGGTGCCGTCCCATCGCATCCGGGCGCCGGTCACGAGGTGCGGGCCGATCAGGGGGGGCCCGAGTTGCCGGTAGAGGTGCATCGACACCGTAGGGCTATCGCGGAAGGCGGCAAGCAGCGCATGGAGGTAGCGCCCAACACCGGTGGCCTGATCGCCACCACCCAGTGCGCGGCCATCAAGGGCGACCCGGAGATCAGGCGTACGTCGTGACCCGGAGGTGACGCTCGAGGCCGTCCAGCACTATGCGCGCCGGGAGCCGGCCGAAGTCTTCGACCGGCAGTGATGTGACCCGAGGCCCACGCGGCTCGATGGCGCCACGATTGAGCAGGGCGAGCACGGTTGCGCCGCTGGCCGCGGCGACGTGCAGCGCGTCGCCGTCGTGACCAAGGACGGCCAGGCTTCCCTGCGCGATAACCGCCACCTCCTCGATCGTGAGGTCGCTGAGGCTGGCGGCGATCGCCGGCTTCGCAATTCCGGCGCGCGTCTCGCGGACGATCGACTCGTCACCAGGGCCGCCGAGGATCACCAGGCGCCGCACCGCCGCCTGATTGGCGACGACCGCGAATCGCTCCGCCTCCCAGGTGTCCCCGGGCCGGTGTCCCGACCACGACCCGCGTCCCGGGACGAGCACGAGATAGGCGCCCGGCTCCACGAATCCCGACCATCGCTCGAGGACGCGTTGTCGGACTGGAGGCGGCGGCTGCAGCGTCGGCAGCTCGATCGATCCCACAGCGGTCTCCCCGTCAGCGACCGAGCTTGCCAGCCGCCGGTTCGCGTCGACGGGATCGAGCCCCCGAATCCCCTTGACCCGGGTGGTCGCGATCAAGGCAAGCGGCCCGTCGAGCATCACACGCTGCGGGACACCGGCAAAATAGGCGAGGGCCGCGGTCGACGCGGTGACGGGCGCGGTGAGCACGACCCGATCGATCGCGCCTGTCCGGAGCCGGCGGTAGGCGGTCATCCATTGCCGGAGTGACCCGTCCAACACGAAAGCCCGGCCCACCGTGGGCAAGCCGAGCAGCGTGCCGATCGCCTCCGGCGCGGCATAGACGGCCGCGCCCGGGATCGCGCGAACGACCGGCTGTGCCATCAGTGCCTCACGCACGTGGCCGCCCAGAATGATCGCGGTCCGCGAGCGGTTTTCCATCATGTGATGTAGTGCTGGCCGCGCCGAACCACGGCGAGGTTGTCCAACGCCATTCCGGTCCCGAGCGCGATGCAGGTTTCAGGCTCGCTGGCCACGCGGGTAGGCAGGCCGGCGCGCGAGCCGAGCAGCTCAGCCAGTCCGTGCAGTCGCGCCCCACCGCCGGTGAGGACGAGGCCGTTGCGGCGCACCGCGGCCTGCCGTCCCGTGGGGACCTCCGCGAGGACGCGCGCCAGGCATGCGCTGACCTGGGCAAGGCGGTCGGCGATCGCCGCGCAAACCTCGGCGGATCCAATCGTCAGGGGAGACGGACGGCCCGCCGCATCAAGCCCCTCGACCTCCATGGTTGCGCCTGCCCGATCCGGCGTGGCCGAGCCGATCTGCAGCTTGAGCCGCTCCGCTTCGCCGCGCTTGAGCCGGATCCCGTGCAGACCCTGGACCGACGCCTCGATCGCCTCGTCGAGCGCCTGGCTACCGCCGGCGATCGATTCCATCGCAAGCACCTCGCCCGAGGCGATGGCCGCGATCTCGGTCGAGCCTGCCCCGAAGTTTCCAATCAGCAGTCCGTCGGTCGTTGAGACCGGCAGCCGCGCCCCGATGGCCGCGGCCAGAGGCTTGTCGATCAGGTAGGCGGTCTTTGCGCCGGCCTGCATCGTCGCCTCCAGCACGACGCGCCGCTGCGCGCCCGTCACGGTCGGCGCGACCGAAAGCATGATGTCGGGGCGAAAGATCCTCTGCCGGCCCACGATCCGGCCGATCAGGTACTGCAGCATGGTGCCGGCCACCTCGTAATCGACGACGTTTCCCTGGCCCACGGGCCGGAGTTCGCGAGCCGTCCCGCCACGTCCGAGGAGTTCCGCGGCCGCACGACCCACGGCCAGGACGCGCTCGCCCTGCTGGTCGGTCGCCATCACGGCCGGTTCGTTGACGACCACGCCCTCGCCCTTGACGTAGACCATCATCCGCGACGTGCCAAGGTCGATGCCGATCTTTTTCGATAGCACCTTGCGGTCAATCCCCGACGACCTTGGAGAGGTCCGGCCGCGGTTCGGGAGCCTGGCTCTCCGTCCTGACGACATGGGCGCCGAGATGTTCGAGCTTCAGGACCAGATCCTCGTAGCCGCGGTCCAGGTGGAAGATGTTCTCCAGCACGGTCGTCCCCCGAGCCGAGAGCGCCGCCACCACCAGCGCGGCGCCTGAGCGGATGTCGGGCACGCGCACCGATCCGCCGTGCAGGT
>JALZAV010000041.1 GCA_030948145.1 Candidatus Dormiibacterota bacterium | reverse complement strand
CGCCCGCCAGGCTGCTCGCGGCCGAGCGGGCCACGATCGGAACACGCTCCTCGGAGCAGATCTTCACGACCCGTGCGACCTCCTCGGCATTGGCGGGGAGCACGACCACATCGGGGAGCGCCGTCTCCGGGCTGGCATCGTACTGGTAGAGCCGCATCTCGTATGGGTCGTCGAAGGCATACTGGTGACCTACGACGTCGCGCAGCCTCGCCACGAGCCGTTGCCGCGCTGCGGGGTCCATCACTCCTAGCGTACCCGCGGTCGACCGGCGGCGGACTAGCCGGGGAGTGTCGGGATGATTCCGGGGATCACGTACACCTCGAACATGGCAACCAGCCCGACGGCCGCGGTCAGGATCAGGCTGTACCCGATCGTCCGGCGGAAGATGTCGCCCTCGGCGCCAACCCGGTTGACGCCAGCCGCGCCCACCGAGAGATTCTGTGGACTGATCATCTTGCCCATGACGCCGCCGGACGAGTTCGTCCCCGCAGTCAGGATCGGGCTCAGGTGATGCCCGCCGATGACGATCTGCTTGGCGGTGAACGCCTGCATTGGACCGAAAAGCGTGTTGGAGGCGGTGTCACTGCCGGTCAGGAAGACGCCGAGCGCCCCGATCACGGCGGAAAAGAAGGGGAAGACCGCCCCGGTTCGCGCCATCAGCAGCGCGAGCGTCGAGGTCATCCCGGAGAAGTTCATGACCGCGGCAATCCCGAGGATGAACGCGATGGTCAGGATCGGCAGCGCCAGCTGGCGCACGGTGCGGCCGTAGGTCGTAAAGAAGAGGCGGAGGGGCGCGCCCCGAATCGCCATCACGATGAAGGCAAGAATCGACGCGTAGAGCACCAGGCTGCCGGCCGCCGCCAAAAAGTCCCAGGTGAAGGTCACCGGGTAGGGCGTCGACTTGGCCACGATCGGCGGTTCCTGGAAGATCTGCGGCTTCGGCTTGGCCGAGGTCCCCGTATAGCTGCCGGGCCACTGGAAGCGCCAGAAGGGGAACTTGAAGGCGCCCGCGTCCTTGGTGGGCGCGGGGCCGATCCACGGATTGGGACAGAGCTTGAAGGCCGGCTGCCCGCATTTGAGGTCGGCCGTGATGTTGGCAGGAGTGTGAAGGGCGTTCTTCACATTCCCTGGCGGGCTCCCGGAGAAGAAGGGGAGGTTGCCCATCTGGCCGATCAGGATGACGCCCACCAGGATCACGTACATGAGGTAAGCCCGGGCGATGCGGGCGGGGGGATCGACCAGCTGGGCGACCGCCGCGCCGAGACCGCGAAAGCCGGGATTGCGCCGGGTTGCGGCGGGGGTCGCATCGGCGGCGAAACCCCAGAGCGTTTTCGGCTTCCAGACCCGGAGGAGCAGCGCCACCGCGGCCATCGATACCAGGGCGGCGAGGACGTCGGTCAACTCCGGACCGATGAAGTTCGAGACCAGGAACTGGACCACGGCAAACGTGACGCCCGCCGTGAGGACGGCCGGCAGGACCTCGACCATCCGCTTCCAGCCGGCCAGCACGACGATCAGGAAGGCCGGGATGATGACGGAGAAGATGGGCAGCTGGCGGCCGACCATGGCGCTCAAGGCCAGTGTCACCGGTGTCTGGTCGGCGGGGCCATGGCCGATGATGGGGGCCGTCAGCAGTCCGAGGGTCACCACCGGGATGCCGATCGACCCGAAGGCGACCGGCGCGGTGTTGGCGAGGAGGGCCAGAACGGCGGCGCTGATCGGCTCGAAGCCCAGGCTGGCCAGGATGGCCGCTGAGATGGCGACCGGCGCCCCGAACCCAGCGATACCTTCCATCAGCGCACCGAAGCAGAAGGCGACGAGCAGCGCCTGGACGCGCCGGTCCTCGGTGAGCCGGGTCAGCGAACGCCGGATCACGTCGAAGTCGCCGCTCGCGATCGTGAGGTTGTGGAAGAAGACGGCGTTGAGCACGATCCAGCTGATCGGCCAGAGGCCGTTCGCCATCCCCTCGGTCGTCGCCGAGATGTCGAGTCCGAGCGGCATGCCCCAGGCGAGGGCGGCCAGTACGGCCGCGGTGAGCATCGCCGTCAAAGCCGCGATCCATGCCGGCAGGCGCAGCACCGCCAGCATGAAGAAGAGCGCATAAAGTGGAATACCCGCGATCAGGGCCGATAGCGCAATACTGCCGCCAACCGGCTGGTAACCATGGTGGAACGCCAGGAACATGACCGCCCCGTGCAGCATGGGACCCTCCCTTTCTCCCGGATCGAACTCAGGCTCTAGGGTGACACAGTTGACCGGTCAAGCGCCACAATGACGGATATGGCGACGGTCGAGCGGGCGTCTAAAGCGGAGCTCGCCCCTCCGGTCCGCCTGGATGACTACGAGCCCAGGGCCCGCGCCCTGCTGCCGCCGACGATCTACGATTATTTCGCGGGCGGCGCCGAAGACGAAGCGGCACTCGCCGGTAACCGGGCCGCCTACGGGCGCTTTCGGTTCCGCTTCAAGGTCCTGTCATCGGTCCCGGAGCCGGACCTGAGCTGCGAGATCCTCGCGGAGCGGTTCACGATGCCGGTGCAGCTGGCCCCGACGGCAACCCAGAAGATGGCGCACCCGGAAGGCGAGATCGCGGCGGCGCGGGCCGCCGCCGATGCCGGGATCGCGTACTCGCTGAGCACGCTATCGACGGTGTCGCTGGAGGACGTCGGCGCCGCCTGCCACGGCGCCAAGTGGTTTCAGCTCTACATGTACCGGGACCGCGGGATCACGATCGACCTGATCGACCGGGCGGCCGCGGCTGGATACACCGCAGTGATGCTCACCGTGGATACCCCTCGGCTCGGGCGCCGCGAACGGGACTTCCGCAATGCCTTCGGCCTGCCCGAGGGGATGCGCTACGAGAATCTCGCCGGAGCCCTGAGGAAGACCGGGACGGCCGAAGTGGGCCAGTCGGCGCTCTCCGCGTACTTCACCTCCCAGCTCGACTCGTGGCTCACGTGGAAGGACCTCGAGTGGCTCGTTGGCAAGTGCCGGCTGCCGGTGATGGCCAAGGGGGTGGTGCGCGGCGACGACGCCCGCCACGCGGTCGAGTCTGGAGTTCGGGTCGTGGTCGTGAGCAATCACGGCGGGCGGCAGCTTGATTACTCGGTCGCGACGCTCGACGCGCTACCCGAAGTCGTGCAGGCGGTCGCGAACGACGTCCCGGTAATGGTGGACGGCGGCGTGCGGCGCGGAACGGACGTCCTCAAGGCGCTCTGCCTGGGGGCCAGCAGCGTCCTCATCGGGCGACCCTACCTGTGGGCGCTCGCTGTCGGCGGCCAGGAGGGTGTGGCGCGGGCCCTGGAATTGATCCGCGATGAGATCGCGGTGTCGATGATGCTGCTGGGGGTCAAGAACCTGAGCGAGCTCAGCCAGGATCTACTGGTCCGGGCCTAGCTGCCGGCGGTGAGTTCTTTGTGGAGCGTATCGGCGATCGGCTTGACCGTCTTGAGCTGCCAGGCGGCCGCCCCGGCCTGGGCCGCCGCCAACGCCGCATTGGTCCGGTCGGTGGCCGCCGCCATAGCGCGAGCCTGCTGCTGTGCCGTCAGCGTCTGGCCGGCGGCTGTGTTCAGGCCGTACTGTTGCGCCGCCGTGGCGTAGCTGAGCATCCCGTCCATCCAGGCTATCCAGGCGGGGTCGAGCAGCGCCTCCAGGTCGGCGGACGCCGTTTCCTGCGACTTGAGATCTTGCTGGATGCCGTCCGCGGTGCGGGAGGCTCTCGTCCAGTCACGGTTGGCGAGGCTCTGGTTGAGCGGGCCCGCCAGCGTCTGGGCGTCCTGGGTGACGTGCTGCGCGATCGTCAGCTGTAGCGTCGCGCCGTGCGCGAGCTTGATCGCGGCTCCGAGCGCCTTCTCGAGGTGGAGAAGGGCGGGACGGTCGGTGACGACCGCCGCGGGCGCATGCAGCTGAAAGGGAATGCCGTCAATCTGTGCCAGGGCGGCCTGGGCGGCCTGGACGTGCCCGAGCGCAGCATCGGCTGCTTTCTCTGTTGAGCGGGCAAGCGCCAGGTCCTTGGCCAGCTGGTCGGGAGGCAAGCTCAGGCTGCCCTTGCTCGCCATGTCGGTCCAGAGCGCATCGGCGGAAACGGCCACCGCAGCGGACGCCTCGCGGGCGGTCCGGAGCTCGGTCGCTTCCGTCTGGCTGAGGGCCGCGACCTGGGTCGGCAGGACGAGCACGACGAAGGCGGCAACGGCCCCGATCGCCAGGAGGAAGACGAGCGTGGCGAAGATCCTCGTTCCCCACGAGACGCGCCGAGCCGGCCGGAACACGCGACGCTGGGCAGGTTTCGGCAGGGCCACGAAAGAGGTAACGCCAGCGGTGAGGCACCTCTTGCCGCCCGCCGGTGTCGACTGCTCACTGCTCTGTGACAGTCCTGTGCCGGACCTCCACCGGCCGCTCTGCTCCGCCGTCAACGGCCCCGCAAGCCTGTCCAGGACCCTGTGCTAGAGTGAATTTTCCGGAATCAAGAATGGCCTACATCATCACCGAAACCTGTGTCGACCTCAAGGACAAATCGTGCGTGGATGTCTGCCCCGTCGACTGCATCATCGACGGCGGAACGGAGGATCGGTTGCTCTACATCAACCCGGACGAGTGCATCGACTGTGGGGCCTGCGTCGATCCCTGCCCGGTGGCGGCGATCTACCCTGAGGACGAGGTTCCCGGCGAGATGAAGAAATTCGTGGCCTGGAATTTCGATTACTTCAAGAGCGATGCCGACAAAGCCCGGGTGCGGGCCGAGATCAATACCGCCTATCCGGAGAAGCGAAAGACCGAGGTCTGAGCCTCAGAGCTGAGGCTTTTTGAGCCCCTCAACCGACGTCTTCGCACGGCGCATGAGCGAGGCCGGCAGTTCGATTGCACGCCTGGGCGGACCGAGCCACTTCCGCAGCATTGTCGGCATTTGCGGCGGCGGCGCCGCCGATGGGATACCCTCGGTCTCGAACAGGATGTCGGCGATCGCCTCCGCCGGCCCTGCCGGCTGCTGGCTTCGACTCAGCTCCAGCCAGCGGGCAGTGATCCACAGGTAGAGGTCAGCCTCGGTTCGACCGGGGAAATGCTCGAGGATCCCGTACTCACGGATCAGTCGGGCGATCGGCCGATAGACCGTGTCGAACCAGCTTGCCGCGGCTTCGGCGACACTCACCTCCCGATATTGCTGAAGACCAAGGAAGTACCGGTGGCCAAGGATGTGCTCGTAGAGGCGGTCGTAGCGTCCGAGCCGGCTGACCTCAATGGTGGCGTTCGGCCGGACCCGGTCGAGCTGCGTGCGCTCGAGAAAGTCCACATACTCCCTCGCCTGGAGTAGTGCCCCGGCGTCCATGGTGCTGGTCAGCGGCGCGCGCGTGCGGACCTCGATTACGCGGGCCTCGATCGTCTTCCAGCCCAGCTTGCGGGCAACGGAGACTCGATGATGGCCGTCCTTAACGAAGTAGACGCCGGCCAGGTGGTACACCTCGATCGGGGGCACCCCCTCGCCGCGGCGCATCACCGCGTCCAGCTCCGCCCAGCGCTTCCGCAGGTATGGCTTGACGGGCAGAAAGGCCGCATCGAAGTCGTTCGGACGACCGACCGAGCCACGAATGCCGGCAATCGGGATCTCCTTGAGTCCGCGGTCGGCCTGACCCTCGAAGCGGGCGGCGCGACGGACCTCGTCGAAGGAGAGCAGCGGCCGGGCGTCTCCGCGGAAGACCGCGCCGGCGTCCTGCAGAAAGGCCTGCAGGCGAGCGCCTTCCCAATCCGCTCGGGCCCGCAGCTGTTTCATTGCGGCAGCTCGATCAGCCGGTGGCCGACGACGTTGATCACCGTCGTCGTGCCCAGCTTCGTCTCGCGCACGATGTCGCGTCCGTGGGGATGTACGTGCCCATGCAAGAGAAGCTGGGGCTTCATCCAATCCACCGCCCGGCGAACCGCCGCGAGCCCGCGGTGGGCGGGGTCCTCCCCCTCATTCGCACCAGCGGGAGGACCGTGCGTTATCAAGACATCCAGGCGGCGGCGCAGGCCCAGCCTCAGGCGGAGGGCGAGCACCTTGGCCATCATCTGGCGCTCGTCGTATTGATGTGCGCCGTCGTTGTAGCGTATGCATCCCTCGAGGCCGCCGATGACGAGCCCCTGTTCGACGACCACCCGTCCGTCGATCTCGGCGCCAGGCGGGTACCCACCCTGACGGCCAGGAGGATCGTGGTTCCCCCGAACGAAAAGGAGAGGCGCACCGTAGAGCGTGGCAACCGAATCGAGGTAATCGGCCGGAAGGTCACCGCACCCGATCACCAGGTCGATCCGGCCCCGAGCCGCGACCGCGCGCTCATCGAGCAATTGAGGCTCAACCTCATCGCTGATCGCCAGCAGCCGAACCAACCGGTGGCGGGGCTGCGAGCTGGCTACGCCAGCTCGTCGAAGAGGCGATCGACGTCACGCTTGTCGAGCGGAAGGTCGACGAGCGGGTGATCGCGGAGCGCCGGCATCTTGATCGCCAGCTGGTCGTCGTAGGTGGGCAGGTCGACCTTGTAGAACAGCCCAATTGCCAGGCGATCCTGGGTCTCATAGGAGGCCGTCAGGGCGCGCGTCTTCTTCTCTACCATCTCGTCGATGTTTTTCGGGTCCTTGACGACCGGGTCCCAGGCTGGATCAGAGTCCAGCCGGCGGAGCCGCGGCCGGCCGATGTCCTCCCCGGCGTACCAGTCTTTGGTTCGCAGGTCGTTGTAGACGGGGCAGGTCTGAAGGACGTCGAGAAAGGCCGTCCCCCTGTGGCTGATCGCCTGGACGATGAGCGTTACCAGGTGCTTGACGTCGAGCGCGTAGCCGCGGCCGATCCAGGTATAGCCGGCCCCGAGCGCCACCGCCAGCGGGTTGACGCCTTCCTGGATCGACGGCTCGGGCATCGACTTGGTCTTCTGGCCCTTGGCGAGCGTCGGAGATGCCTGGCCCTTGGTGAGGCCGTAGACGCCGTTGTTGAACACGATGTACGTCATGTCGACGTTGCGCCGCCCGCTGTTGACGAAATACCCGGCGCCGATTCCATAGCCGTCGCCGTCACCGCCCACAGCGACGACGGTCAGCTCATGGTTCGCGAGCTTGGCCCCCGTCGCAACCGGCAACGCCCGGCCATGCAGAGTGTGCAGACCGTAGGTGTCGATGTAGTGGGGCGTCTTCCCGGAGCAGCCAATGCCGGAGATCATGGCGATCCGGTGCGGGGGGATCTGGAGCTGGACGAACGCCTGCTGGATCGAGCTCAGGATGCCGAAGTCGCCGCAGCCGGGGCACCAGTCGACGTGAACGTCCGTCTTGTACTCCGCCAGCGTGAACTTGTGAGGCGCCGACGCGACCTCAGGCATGCGAGACCATCACCTCCCGTTTGCGCTCGGCGAGTGCGGACCTGACCCCCTCGACAACCTCGTTGCGAGAAAACGGCCGGCCATCGTATTTGAGGACACGGTGCTGCAACGCGATGCCGGTGTGCTCCCGGATCAGGAGGCCAAGCTGGCCGCTGTAGTTCGCTTCGATCAGGACGGTCGTGCCGGCGTCACCCAGGATGCGCGCCACGTCCTCCGCCGGGAAGGGCCGCATCAGCCGAACCTGCAAATAGTTGACGCTCCTGCCGTCGGCCTCGAGTTCGGGCATGGCATCGAGGATCGCTCCCTTGGTGGAGCCCCAGCCGACGAGCGTCAGATCGGCGCGGGCGGGGCCGCTGAGCTTCCATTTGAAGGATTCCGGAATCTCTCGCGCGGCGGTCTCAAGCTTCTCCATGCGTTTGCGCATCATGGCGATGCGATTCTCGATCCCCTCGGTGATATGGCCCTGCGGGTCGTGTTCGTCGCTCGTGGTCGAAAAGATGCCCCCTGCCGTACCCGGCACCGATCGTGGGCTGATGCCGTCGGCGGTCAGGGCATGGCGCCGGTAGCCATTCTTCTCCGGGCTCGCCGGGGTGAAGACGAGACCGCGGTCGATGCGCAACCGGCTGCTGTCGATCCGCTCGATGGTAAACAGCGATGAGGCGAGGAACTTCTCGAGCAGGACGATCACCGGGACCTGGTACCGGTCCGCCCAGTTGAAACTCTCGAAGCTGTCGAAAAAGGCCTCCTCGATGTCACCGGATGCGATCACGATGTGGGGGAAGTCGCCATGCGCCGGATGCAGCGCGAACTGGAGGTCGGCCTGTTCGGTACGAGTGGGGAGGCCGGTGCTGGGGCCGCCCCGCTGCCAGAGAAACACAACCGGACCGGGCGCCTCCGTGATCGCGGCAAACCCGAACCCCTCCGACATCAGGGCGAAGCCCGGTCCGGCCGTGGACGTGGCCGCCCGAACGCCCATGTGCGCGGCGCCGATCGCCATGTTTATGCTCGCGATCTCGTCCTCACACTGGACGACGGTCAGCTGGTACGCGGGGCTTTTCTGCTCCAGGTAAACACTTTCGTCCGTGGCGGGGCTGATCGGGTAGTACGTCTGCATCCCAAGACCGGCTTTCAGCTTGGCAATCCCGACGGCCTGGAAGCCCTTGATCAGGAGCCGTGGCCGCCGTTCCGCGGACGGCAGCGGTGCGAGCTGGCGTTCCGGGCGCCTCGGGAACTGGCTGCGCGCGTAAGCAGCCGCCGCCCGGACCGCGGCGATGTTCATCTCGGCCGCCTCCGCCTTCCGGCCTTTGAACTCGTCACGAATCGCCTCGAAGAGCAAGCTCTCGTCATAGCCTGCAATACCGATCGAAGCACCCAACGCCACGGTGTTTCGCATCACGATGTACTTCCGCGACTGGCCCCCCTTCCCCACCTCGCCGAGCGCAGCCTCGAGCACCTCGAAGAACGGGATCGGATACAGGAGCACGTCGTCCCGGCCGAAGCGGCCGCCGTCGATTTTGAGATCGGCATCGTAGACGATCCCGCCTCCGGCCGCCACCTGGTGGACGTGGCCGGTGTGGCTGGGATAGTGCTTGCGTTCGGCCGCGTCCCCGAACAAGGTCTCCTGGTCCAGCGCGACGAGCATGTGGATCGCGTCGATATGGGACCGCACCGGCACGGGCGCAGCCGTGACCCGGTAATAGCTGTGCTTGCCCATGATATTGGAGTGGAATTCGATGTTGGCGAACACGTGCAGGCCCCCGCGCATCAGGGCCTTGGCGTAGATCTCGGCTGAGGCATTGATGCCGCCGCCCTGGGGACCCCCGATCACCCAGGAAAGTTCCCGGCGGCTCAGTTCAGTTGGCACGACCAAGCGTGATTCTAGTCCTGACCCCAGACGCCCGGAATCGGTCGCTGGCAGCGATCGCAACGGCCGCGGCCGGTCAGACGGTCCTCCAGGATCCGGTATCCGAACCGCCTGATCAGGCTTGTGTCGCAGCCGGGGCACCGCGTGTCCTCGTACCGCCCGACCCGGCCGGGGACGTTTCCGGCGTAGACGAATTCCAGCCCCGCGCGCTCGCCGATCGCCGCCGCCCGCAGGAGGGCCGCCGGCGTCGTGTTGTCGGGGTCTTGCATCTTGTAGTCCTTGTGGAAGGCGGTGACGTGCCAGGGGATGCTCGGCGAAAGGTCATGCAGGAAATGGGCGATTTCACCCAGTTCGTCGTCGCCGTCGTTGAAGCCGGGGATGATGAGGGTCACGATCTCGAGCCAGAAGCCCATCGCGTGGACCATGCGAATGCCGTTGAGGATGTTGTCGAGCTTGCCCCCCAGCGAGCGGTAGTTCCGGTCACGCATCGACTTGAGGTCGATTTTGTAGAGGTCGGTCAAAGGCCGGATGTACTCGAGGACCTCTTTGGTGGCGTTGCCGTTCGAGATATACGCCGTGGCAAACCCTCGAAACCGCGCCTGCGTGAACACCTCGGCCGCCCACTCCGACGTGATCAAGGGCTCGTTGTAGGAGGTGGCGACGACCCTGGCACCCTGGCGGCGTGCGGCGTCAACCAGTTGCGACGCCGTGCAGTCCATCGGCTCGGCCAGCGCGTCCGGATCCCGCAGCGCCTGTGACGTGAGGTGGTTTTGGCAGTACCCACAATGCAAATCGCATCCGAGCATGCCGAAGGTCAGGGCTTTCGAGCCCGGATAAGCATGGAAGAATGGCTTCTTCTCGACCGGGTCACACTGCAGGGCACCCACGTAGCCGTGGGGAACCATCAAGACGCCACCTCGGTTGTAGCGGACCTTGCAGATCCCGCGAAGGCCGTCCTTGATCAGGCAGCGATGGGCGCACGCGACGCAGCGAACCTGGTTGGTCTCGAGCCGTTCGTACAGGACGCCACGGGCACCCTCCGTGACCCGGCGGTCGAGCTCGAGCGCGAATGGCGTTGCCGCCTTGGGGGGCATGGCAGGAAGTGTGCCATGCGTGGGGCGGGTCGGTGGCGAGCCCGGCTCAGGCCGCGTCCTTAACGACCTGGAGGCGTTTCGGCTTCACGTAACCGCTGCCAGCAGCCGGCTCGAAATATTCGAGCGGCACCGCGTTGCCGGTGGCCTCCAGCAGCTCCATGATCTTCGGGATCGCGCCGGTGGCGGTATGCATGCCGGCTACTTTCCCGTTCTCGTAGCCGGTTTGCTTGTAGACGAAGATGTCCTGCAGCGAGATCTGATCGCCTTCGATGCCCGTCAACTCCGTGATGTAGGTAATCTTTCGAGTTCCGTCACGCATGCGGTTTTGCTGGATGATGACGTTGACGGCCGAGGCGATCTGCTCGCGGATGGCCCGCGAGGGCAGTTCCATCCCCGCCATCAGGACAAGGGTCTCCAGTCGAGCGATCGAGTCTCGCGGCGTATTGGCGTGCACCGATGTGAGCGAGCCGTCGTGGCCGGTGTTCATGGCCTGGAGCATGTCGAGCGCTTCGCCACTTCGAACCTCACCGACAACGATCCGGTCGGGGCGCATTCGGAGTGTGTTGATCACGAGGTCTCGGATCGACACTCCACCTTTGCCTTCGACGTTCGCCGGCCGGGTCTCCAGCCGGATGACATGGATCTGGCGCAACTGAAGCTCCGCCGCGTCCTCGACCGTGATGATCCGTTCATCCGACGGGATGAAGGCCGAGAGGATGTTCAGCGTCGTGGTCTTCCCTGAGCCACCACCGCCGGCGACGACGATGTTCATGCGCGCGTCCACGCAGGCCTTCAGGAAGGTTGCCATCTCCGCGGTCAGGCTGCCATTCTTGACCAGATCCGCGATCTGCAACGGGTCCCGTCGCATCTTGCGGATGGTGACGGAGGCGCCGCGAACCGCCAGTGGCGGAATGATCACGTTGACACGGGCGCCGTCGGGAAGGCGGGCATCGACCATCGGCGAGCTCTCGTCCACGCGGCGTCCGACCCCGGTGACGATGCGCTGAATCACCTGTAAGAGGTGCTTATCACTGTCGAACTTGATGGCGGCCCGCTGCATTTTGTTGTTTCGCTCGATGAACACTTTGTTCGGGCCGTTGACCATGATGTCCGAGATCGCGTCGTCGGCGAGCAGGATATCGAGCGGTCCGAAACCAAGGATGTCGGCGAGCAGCATGGCCAGGAGCCGTTCGCGTGCCGGCTTGTCCAGGTTGACCCGACGAGCGCTGAGGTAGATGTCGAGAACTTCTTCGGCGCGCTGGATGATGGACTCCCGGTCGAGGTCGTTGGCGCGTTCACCCAGCTCCCCGATGATCCGGTCGTGAACGGCCGCCTTGATCCGGTGGAACCGCTCCGCCTCGGGCAGGTCGTTGAGGTTCGCGTTCGGGTTCAGCTGGAAGCTGGACTGGGCGTTCCCGGGGACCGTTGCGCTCTCCGCGGCGGCCACCCGAGCCGCCAGCGGTGCGGCGGCGACCGGGGGCCGCTGCTGGGCGGCCGGCGTCGAGGCGGGCTTCGGGCCCGGCGCTACCGGCCGGGGCGGAGCCGCCGGCTGGGCAGCTGCCTGGCCTGGTTGCGTGGGTGCCTTGGGTTGGGGAGCCGGAGAACTCGGTTCACCCTGTGACTTCTGAATCCGGTCGAGCAGCGACACGCCTTACCCCCACTTCCGTCGTAATGTTCCGAGCTAGCCGAATGCTACGCAGGCTCCATTACGGGCGAGGCTGCGCGGGGGTAACAGGCTTATGGCACCGCTGCCACAGCAGTTCTATCTCAATGTGACTGACAGCGAAGTTCCTCCGGGACCTGAATTCAGGGTACGATGTCG
Source organism: Candidatus Dormiibacterota bacterium (assembly GCA_030948145.1). GTDB lineage: Bacteria > Chloroflexota > Dormibacteria > CF-121 > CF-121 > JALYYC01. The sequence continues at coordinate 6,820 of JALZAV010000041.1, read as the reverse complement.
CCAATTTTGTTTGGAGGTGTTCATGACTATCGGAAAGCTGTTCCTGATCGTCGCGTTGGTCTGCTTCGTCCTTGAAGCGTTGGGAAGCCGCATGAAATTTCGGGCACCAGTTGGCCTGCTTGGCGCCGGGCTCGCCTTCTGGGTCTTGTCGATCCTGATTCCCGGTTAGAGGAAGCCGAGCTCCATCTTGGCGTCGTCGCTCATCATGTCGGCGCTCCAGGGTGGGGAGTAGACCAGTTCGACCGTGCAGGCCTCAACGCCCGGGACCTCTTCGACTTTCCGCTTGACCTCGTCGAAGAGCTCCTGGGCCCAGGGGCATCCGATCGCTGTCAGCGTCATCTTGACGAGGACGTTGCCCTGGTCGATATTCAGCTCATAGACGAGCCCCAGGCTCATGATGTCCAGGCCGATCTCGGGATCCTTGCAGGTCTCCAACTGGGTGACGATCTGGGCCCGCAGGTCGGAGGTCGGAGCTTCGGCCGCTTGCGCCGTTTCGGTCATATCCACAGTCTAGTCCGCCACCTCCACGAAGATTTCGCCGTTCTCAACCGTTACCGGGTAGGTTTTGGCCGGGATCACGGCCGGCAGGCCGGTGACCTTCCCGGTTCGAACGTCGAAGCGGGAGCCGTGCCGGGGGCACTCAACGGACATCTCCCAGAGATCGCCCTCGCTTAGGGAATAGTCCTCGTGGGTGCAGATGTCGTTGATCGCGTAGAACTTGTCGTCCTCGGCGTGGACGAGGCAGATAGGCACGCCATCGATTGCCACCTGTTTCATGGATTCGGGCGGCAGGTCTGGCGTGGCCGCGACCCGACGCTTAGTCAATCCGGGCGGCCAGCTCCTGCTCGACGATCTCTCGGGCGTGGAGCACCGGGATCCGGTCGATGATCTCGCCGAGAAAGCCTTCCACGAGCATCCGCTCGGCCTGAAGGCGGGGGATGCCGCGGCTGACGAGGTAGAAGAGGTGCTCGGGATCGACCGGTCCAACCGTCGCCCCGTGGCTACAGCGGGAGATGTCATTGTTCAGGATCTCGAGGATCGGTTCCGAGGTGGCCCGCGCCTTCTCTGAGAGCAAAAGGTTACGGTTGGCCTGGTTGGCGGAGGTGCCGGGCGCGGTGGTCTCCACCCGGACAACACCGACGTAGACGCTCCGGGCACGGTCGCGCAGAGCGCCTTTGAAGAGCAGGTCGGAGGTCGTGTGCGCCGCGATGTGGTCCTGCATCGTGCGGAAGTCGAAGACCTGGTCGCCGGTCCCAAAGAACAGGCCTTTGAGTTCCGCGCTCGAGCCGGCACCCTCCAGCATCGCCTCCACCCGAAGCCGGGCAAAGCGCCCACCGAGGGCGACGTCGACCATCTTGAGCTGGGCATCGCGTCCGAGATGGAACCGCTGGTTGGCAAATTGCCAGGTGTTGATGCTCCAGCGCTGGAGCGAGACGTAGCCGAGGTTTGCTCCCTCCTCGAGGAAGACCTCGGCGGACCCGCTGGCGATCGCCATTTCCTGCCGATCGGCACTCAGGAACTCGTCGACGTACTGGAACGACGACCCCTTCCCGGCCACGACCAGGGTGTGCGGCAAGACCGCCGCGCCCGACCCAGCTGACCAGAACTGGCTGACGAGTGGCCGATCGATCACCACGCCGTCGGGAACGTAGAGGAACGTCCCGCCGCTGAACAGGGCGCCGTGCAGCGCGGCAAACTTGTCCCGTTCCGGCTTGAGGGCGCTGAAGAGATACTGGTCGACAAGCCGCGGATGGGTCCTGGCCGCCTCGCCCAGGGGCATGAAGACCACGCCGCTCGCCGCGAGCCCATCGCGGAGCTCGACGCGGGCTGGCGAGGTGCCGCGCTGCCGGAGTACGCCGGCGGCGTCCGCGACCGTGCTCGCGGGAGCAGACCCGTTGGGTTGCTGGAACGGCGCATAGCTCTCGAGGTCGAGCCCCTTCAGATCGGCCTGACGCCAGTCCTCGTGCCGCCTGGTGTCCGGCAGCGCCATCGCCTCGTAGACCTCGAAGGCGGAGAGTCGGCGGGCGCGCAGCCACTCTGGCTCGCCCTGAAGGGCGCTGAGTTGCTCGACCGCGGCCCGGCTAAAGCTCACTACCCGACCGAGCCCGTCATTTCGAGCTGGATCAGGCGATTCAGCTCGACGGCGTACTCGATCGGAAGCTCCTTGGTGAACGGCTCGATGAACCCGTTGACGATCATCGTTTCCGCCTCGGCCTTGGTGATGCCGCGGCTCTGCAGGTAGAAGAGCTGCTCATCGGAGACCTTGCTGACGGTCGCCTCGTGCCCGATCTTCACCTGCTCCTCGTCCACCTCGGTCGTCGGGTAGGTGTCGGACCGGGACTGGTCGTCGAGCAGCAGGGCGTCGCAGCGAACGAACGACTTCGAGTTCTTCGCCCCGGCGTAGACCTTGACCAGACCGCGATAGGAGGTACGGCCTCCGTTCTTCGAAATTGACTTGGAGACGATGTTCGAGCTGGTGTTCGGCGCGACGTGCACCGCCTTGCCGCCGGCATCCTGGTGCTGCCCCTTTCCGGCGAACGCCACGCTGAGGACGTCGCCCTTCGCGCCCGGTTCCATCAGATAGATCGAGGGGTACTTCATCGTGATCTGGGAGCCGAGGTTGCCATCGACCCATTCCATGGTCGCGTCGCCGTAGGCGACCGCCCGCTTGGTGACCAGGTTGTAGACGTTGGTCGACCAGTTCTGCACCGTCGTATATCGGCAGCGTGCGCCGCGCTTGACGATGATCTCGACCACCGCCGAGTGCAGCGAGTCGGTGGTGTAGATCGGCGCGGTGCAACCTTCGATGTAGTGGACGAAGCTGTCCTCGTCGCAAATGATCAGGGTCCGCTCGAACTGGCCCATGTTCTCGGCGTTGATCCGGAAATAGGCCTGGAGCGGGATCTCGACCTTGACGCCCTTCGGCACGTAGATGAAGGACCCGCCCGACCAGACCGCGCTGTTGAGCGCGGCGAGCTTGTTGTCACCCGGCGGGATGATCGTCCCGAAATACTCCTTGAAGAGGTCGGGATGATCGCGGAGCGCGCTGTCCGTATCGGTGAAGATCACGCCCTTCGACGCCAGCTCCTTGTGGAGCGAGTGGTAGACGACCTCGGACTCGTACTGGGCAGCCACGCCGGCGAGGAACTTTCGCTCCGCCTGGGGCACGCCGAGACGGTCGAACGTGTTCTTGATGTCGGCCGGGACGTCGTCCCAGGTCTTGCCCATCTTCTCGGTCGACTTCAAGTAGTAATAAATGTTCTGGAAGTCGATCGTGGAGAGGTCTGCGCCCCAGGTCGGCATTTCCTTCTTCTCCCAGATCTGGAGCGCGCGCAGGCGGAATTTCGTCATCCAGGCCGGCTCGCTCTTCATCCAGGAAATTTCCTTAACGACGTCTTCGCTCAGGCCACGCTTGGCTTTGAAGACGTAGTTCTCCTTATCGAAGAACCCGTACTTCTCCTTGTAGTTATCGCCAACGTCGATCTTTGGAATTACAGTTGCCATCTAGATTTTTGCCTCCAGGGCCGCCGGAACCTTCGCTGGTTCCTTGACCCATTCCGAGTAACCTTTTGCCTCCAGCCAGTCGGCCAGCTCGGGGCCGCCTGATCGCACGAACTCGCCGTTTACGAGCACATGAACGAAGTCGGGCTTGACGAACTTGAGAATCCGGGTGTAGTGGGTGATGATCATGACACCGAGCTCGGGGCCGCGCATCCGGTTGACCGCGTCGCTGACGAACTTGATGGAGTCGATGTCGAGCCCGGAGTCGGTCTCGTCGAGGATCGCGATCTCGGGCTTGAGGACGGCCATCTGCAGGATCTCGGCCCGCTTTTTTTCGCCGCCCGAGAAGCCTTCGTTGACGTATCGGCCCAGAAAGGAGTCGTCCATCCGGAGGACGCTCATCTCGTTCTTCAGCATCGCTCGGAATTCCTTGACGTTGATCGCCTTCGACTTGTCCTTTCCGTCATAGCCTCGCTTGGCGTTGATCGCCGTGCGCAGGAAGTTCGACATCGTGATGCCCGGCACCACGATCGGGTACTGCAGGGCGAGGAACATGCCGAGCTTGGCCCGCTCCTCCGGTGGCAGCGTGAGCACATTCTGTCCCTTGAAGCGCACCTCACCGCCGGTCACCTTGTAATTCGGATGGCCCATCAAGGTGTAGGAGAGCGTGCTCTTTCCGGAGCCGTTCGGCCCCATTACCGCGTGCATCTCGCCCTTGTTGACCTTGAGCGAGACGCCCTTCAGGATCTCGCGCCCTTCGACGCTGACGTGAAGATCCTTGATCTCAAAATCTGCCATCTCGTTGCTCATTTTACCCGTGCCCTTCGAATTCGAATCCAATTCAATCTTCATCGTTTGATTCACCCTTCAGCGCCACTCGCAGCGTATTGACCGACAGCGTCGCGCATTTCATCCGCGCCGGGCTGATCTGGATGCCAAGCTCCTCGAGCAGGTCCCTCGTAGGGAAGGTCTTGAGGTCGGTGATCGGCTTGCCCACGATCATGTCGGTCAGCATCGAGGCCGATGCCTGGCTGATGGCGCAGCCGCGGCCGCGAAACCGGACGTCACCAACCTTGCCGTCGTCGAGCTTGAGGTAGAGCGTGATGACGTCCCCGCAAAGCGGGTTGTCACCCTCCTGGGTGATGTCCGCGTCGACGATCTCACCGAAGTGATGGGGATTCTTATAGTGCTCGAGAATTTGCTCGCGGTACAGGTCATCCATGCCAGTTACCTGAACACCTGCTGGGCTTTCTGTATTGCATTGACGAGCTGGTCGACCTCGTCGGCGCGGTTATAGATGTAGAAGCTTGCCCGCGTTGTCGCGGCAACGCCGAGGCGATCCATCAGCGGCTGGGTGCAGTGATGCCCGGCGCGCACGGCGATCCCCTCGCGATCGATGAGGGTCGCGAGGTCGTGCGGGTGGATATTCGGCAGCGTGAACGAGACCGACGCGCCATGGATCTCGGAATCGGCCGGTCCATAGAGCGTGATCTCGGGGATCTCCTGCAGCTTCTCGAGAGCGTAGTCGACGAGCGTGCGCTCGTGTTCCCGGACTCGGTCCATCCCGAACTGGCCCAGGTAGTCGATGGCCGCGCCCAGGCCGACGCCTTCGGCGACACTCGGAGTGCCCGCTTCAAACTTCCAGGGGAGCTCGTTCCAGGTCGCCTCGGTCAGCTTCACCCGTCGGATCATGTCGCCGCCGCCGAGGAAAGGCGGCATCGCCTCGAGCAGCGTGCGCCGTGCCCAGAGCACGCCGATCCCCGTCGGCCCGCACATCTTGTGACCGGAAAAGGCGTAGAAGTCGATGCCCAGGTCGCGGACGTCGACCGGCAGGTGGGGCACGGCCTGGGCCCCATCGACCAGCACCAGCGCGCCGGCACGGTGCGCCGCCTCGGTGATCGCCTTGATCGGGTTGATCGTCCCGAGCGTGTTCGACTGGTGCGTCAGCGCCAGCAACCGAACCCCGGCGAGCTTGGCATCAAGCTGGTCCAGCTGCAACAGGCCGCGATCGTCGATGCAGAGGAATTCGAGGCTCGCTCCAACTTCCTGTGCCAGCAGCTGCCAGGGCACGAGGTTGCTGTGGTGCTCCATCTCGGTCAGAAGGATCCGATCGCCTTTGCGGACGTTCGCTCGGCCCCAGCTGTAGCGGACGAGGTTGATCGCCTCGGTGGTATTGCGGGTGAAGATGACTTCCTTGACGCTCCCCGCGTTGATGAACCTGGCGACGCGCTGGCGCGCCGATTCGTAGGCGGCCGTGGCCTCCTCACTGAGGGCATAGACCCCGCGGTGCGGGTTGGCATTGTGGTGGCGGTAGTAGTCGTCCATGGCGGCGATCACGGATTCGGGCTTCTGGGAGGTGGCGGCGCTGTCCAGGTACACGAGTGGCTTGTCGTTGAAGCGCCGCTGCATGATCGGGAAATCCGCCCGCACCGCCTCAACATCGATTACCCGGGTCTGGATCATGCCGGCTGCCGCTCCTTCATCAGGTCGGCGACGCTGACCGCCTGCAGGCTGGCCGTGATCGTGCCCTGCAACTGCTCCCAGAAGGCGTGTGCGGAACAGGGCGTGTCGGCGTGCGTGCACTCGCCCGGGCCGCCGCCTTCGGCGAGGCAGCTGACCGGCGCCAGCGAGCCCTCCAGGCTGCGAACGATGTCCGCCATGGAGACGGTTTCGGGACGCCGGGCGAGCGCATAGCCACCCTTGACCCCCATCCGGCTGCTGACGAGGCCGGCACGCCGAAGCTGCGCCGCGATCTGCTCCAGGTACGGTAGCGGCAGGTCTTCCTGGCGCGCCAGGTCGGCAAGCGGAACGGGCCCTGCGCCGTAGGAACGCCCGAGGCGCACCATGACCCGGATCCCGTATTCCGAGCGAGTTGAAAATCTCATAGATCTCCGACCGGACAGGTCGGACATCGCCAGTATAGCCCGGCGGGGCCCGCCAGGGGGGTTTCGTAATCTTTCGAGGTGCCCGAGGCGGTGGATAAGGCGTCGTTTCGCTACGCGATGGGCCATTTCGCCAGCGGGGTCACGATCATGACGACAGCGGCAAGCGGGCGCCTTCACGGGATGACCGTTAGCGCCTTCGCCTCCGTGTCCCTCGCGCCGCCTCTCATTCTGGTCTGTGTCGAGCGCTCGACGCTGATGCACCGCCTGCTCGACGCGACGAACGCCTTCGCCGTCAACATCCTGGGCGAGCGGGGCGAAGCGACCTCGCGCTTCTTTGCCGACAATGCCCGTCTGGAGGGCCCGGAATTTCGGGACGGGAATTACCGCCTGGGCGTGACGGGTTCACCCATCCTGCTCGAGGCGACCGCCTACCT
>JALZAV010000040.1 GCA_030948145.1 Candidatus Dormiibacterota bacterium | reverse complement strand
GACGAGTGCGGGTTGTCTTTATTGCGGCTGCGCTGACTGGTTGTCTACACGCAGCGACCCGTTTCGCTGGCCGGGATTTTGGTGCCTGCACCAGGATTCGAACCCGGGACCAACTGATTAAGAGTCAAGTGATCGCTTTTCGAATACGAATCATCGCTTAGACCAACTGACGAATGATCAGGTCATCTATCACCTCCTCGTGGGTTGTGTAGCTGTGCAGGATACCATTCGCAAGATCTTGGGGTTGTAGTCCGACCACGCCAACCAGAGACGCACGGTGCACCATTAAGCACCGGCGCACTCATCTGACGGGTGATCCCCGGCCCCGACCCAAATACGTGCACACTACAGCTCTGCCGCCCCGATCTGAATCAGCAATTGACGGTGTGGTCGGGAGGGTTGTTGCAGATTTTTGCTGCGGCAGCCTTCGTCCAGATGAAGGCGCGACTGGACGAATTCCTAATCGGTTCTTAACAGGGCAGGCACCAGCCTGAGCCGGAGGCCTGGGGCCTGGGGCCTGCGCTAAGGATGTGGCTTAAAGCCAGCCGTTGTGGCCGGCGATGCGAACAGCATCGGCGCGGTTACGGGCGCCGAGCTTGGAGATCACGCCTTCGCGCCTCCCACCGCGGTCTTCGCCACGTCCTGGACCTGGGCGGGCATTCCAGTGCCACTTGCGGCTGCCGGCAGCAGGGGTGGGTCCGGCCGTCATCAATGGAGGGACCCATTGGCGACCTGATTAGCGAACGCTCGCTCCGTAGCGCGAATAGATGTGAGCCCGTTCGCGTCGACGACGCTCGCGACTTCCTCAGTCTCGCCGATCAGGAAGGCTCTCCGATGCCATTCTCAGCGACCTTATCGGCGAACGCAAGAAGGGACATCGAGCAGGTACCCCTCCCTAAGGGGAGGGGAAAATGTTTGCCCCTCCCGCAGGGGAGCGACGTTTAATCAGGTCCCGTCTTGGGTCATGGCATTGCTCCGGACGGGCACGGCCGCCAGCTCTGAGCGCCGCTCGTACTCTCCGGATAACTGGCGGGTCAGCTCCGCCACTATCGCCTGAATGAATTGCCAGATTCTCATGGGGTCGAACAGGCGCCGCGCGTTGACCGCCGAACGAGGCCGAGGGGTCTTCGGGTCGAACCGCCGGTCGAGTTTGGGTTCCGAAACGGTCGTTGCCATTTGCAGTCCTCCTGAGGGATTTGATGCTTGAGCTGACGAACTGATGAGAGCATCCTTATATAAGGACGCTCTCAGGTTGCTGACTGGTGAGCCATGATCGCCGCGGCGGTCGATTCAGCGAGCCAGGCGGAAAACCGAAGTACGACTCGTACCCGCGCGACGAGCTCAGCGGCCGGAAGCCAGGCGTCGAGGTAGTAGTCGGCGCCGGCGTTGAGCAGTTTGATGCACTCTTTGCTGCTCGGTGACCCGCTCAGGGCAACGATCCAGCGGTAGCCCAGCCGGTGCAAGGTCCAGCAGGTGGCCGTCGGGTCGCGATCCGGAATCCGCAGCAGAACGACGTCCACCGGCTTGGCGCCGGCCAGCTCGGCGCCCGAGATCGTCCGAACGTCTAGGCCGGCATCGCGCCACACCTGGGCCATCCAGGGAGCCGCCCCCTCCAAGCCATCGCGCACCAGTAGTAGTTGCGCTTTCATACGTTCGACCCGCCTTCGAGCGATGACAGGACTTGCTTGACCTGGTTGATCGGGATCGCAAAGCCGACGCCGACGTTGCCGTCAACCGGGCTCTCGATCGAGTTATTGATGCCGATCACCTCGCCCTGCGCGTTGACCAGTGGTCCGCCGGAATTCCCGGGATTGATCGCCGCGTCGGTCTGGATTAGATTGGTGGCGGTGCCGCTGGCGGACGCCGCCGCTGGCTGACTGAGGTTCGACACGATGCCTTCGGTCAGCGATCCGGAGAGGCCGAATGGTGAACCGATGGCGTACACGTTGTCACCCACCTGCACCGTGGCGGAGTTGCCGAGCGTGAGTGGATGCAGTACGGATGCGGCGACCGAAACCCGAATCACCGCCAGGTCGGCACTCGTGTTGGAGCCAACCAGCGTCGCACTGACTGTTTGTCCGGTGCTGAAGGTGACTTGCAAGTTCTGGGCCCCGGCGATCACGTGGGCGTTGGTCAGGATGTCACCCTTGGTGTCGAGCACGATCCCGGAACCGGTCGCCTGACTGGCGCCCACCGCACTGGTGATGGTCACGACGCCCGGTGAATCCTGCTTGTAAACGGTTACCGCCGTTGTCGACGACGCCGTCGAGGTCGAGCTCGTCACCGTCGAGGTTGTCCCCGCAACGGTGGCGGTTGTCGCGGTTGGCGTGCCGCGATCGACCAGCGCGGCCGCCGCGGCACCCGAGCCCGCCCCACCCGCTACGGTCAGGGCGACGACCGCGATCAGCAGCCCGCGCCGAAACCGTTTTGGCGGTGGCGACGCCGGCGGTGCCGCGGGCGCCGCCGGTTGAAACTGGTTATCGAAATATTGATAAGCGACCATAACGATTCACCTCTGATGTTTGTTTGATGTGCGCTCATGATCGACCTGCGTACCTTGCGATTCCGTGACGGCGCGCGTCATGTTTTCGAAAGGTGACGACGTCCAGCATGGTGGACATGCGATCCGGATTTGCGACGAGACGACAGTTTCTGACCGTTGGCGGGGTGGCTCTTGCTGGCGCGGTGCTGAGTCGTACCGTGGCGGCCGAAATGCTCAGTTTCCCCTCCCCCTCCGGGGGAGGGCAGGGTGGGGGCACTGCCACAGCGACAGCGACGGGGACACCAACACCTACTCCGACTCCGACGCCAACGCCAACACCCAGACCGACACCGGCACCCACACCAGTCACCGTCACGATCCCGGTGCCGGTCTACCAGCAGAGCATGGTGCTGGACTGTGAGACCGCCGCCCTGCAGCAGGGCCTCGCCTATTACGGGCTTGCCTTCAGCCAGTCAGAGCTCTTTGCCCTCGAGAACGCGGACACGCGGCTGCCCGTGATGGGCGCCAACCACAGCGTCCTCCGTTGGGGCAATCCCTATACGAATTTCGTCGGCTACGTCAACGGCAGCGACTGGGCGCCCACCGGCTTCGGCGTGTACTGGCCGGTCATCCTGGGACTCGCCCGGACGCACGGCCTCCCCAACGCCGTTGGTGGGGAGGGCTTCGCGCCCAGCCGGATCTACGCCGAACTCGCGGCGGGCCATCCCGTTCAGGTCTGGATCGAGACACGATTCGCTCGCGTCCCAATCGGCACCTGGACCGCCTGGGACGGCACGCAGGTCCGCTATTCATACGCCGAGCACTCAGTGACCCTGAGCGGGGTTTCCCCGACCCAGGTGCGAGTCAACGATGTCCTGAATGCCAGTCAGTACTGGGTCAGCAAGACGCTCTTCGAGGCGAACTTTGCCGACTTCAACAATATGGCGGTCATCTTTCAGTAGGTATGCTTCGCTGATGGCCGAGGCGGCCGCAGCGGCAATGGTCGTTCCCAGTTTCAACGACGTGCTCGCGGCGCGCGAGCGGATCAGCCGATACCTCCCACCGACCGCGCTGCACCGCCTGTGTCCCGAGCAGCTCATCGAGCGCTGGATAGCACGACCGATAGGCGGCCGGCGCCTCGGCCGACTGGACGCCGATCACCTGAACCTTCGGATTGATCGCCTTGGCCACGATGCACGTACCCGCCGCGCCGCTCCCGCCGCCGATCGGTACGATGATCACCTCGATGTCGGGCTGGCGCTCGAGGATCTCCAGCGCCTGGGTCCCGACACCGGCGATCAGATCCGGCTCGTTGCCGGAATGGATGTAGCGGTAGCCATGTTCGGTGGCCAAACGGGCGCAATGCTCTCGAGCCTCATCGAAGTCGACGCCGTGGGTCACGATCTCTGCCCCGAGGCCACGTCACAAATTTCTTGCCACGAGTCTCGCTGCCGACGGCGCCAGTCTACCGATTCAGTGCCGCGACGCTGCTACTGGCCCGCCCGGACACCCTGCGGACGACGGGCTCGGCGTGAGTCTGAAATCGATTCGATCCGACGGTAGCTGCCGCCAGAAGCCGGCGTGATCCAGGCGCGGAGCAGCAGGAAGCGCACGGTGGTCGCGACGAGATTGGCAATCACCAGCGCCATCAGCTCGAGCATCCAGCTCGCACCGGGGGCAACCAGGTGCACAGCCGCGATCGCCAAAGTCGTGAGGCCGAGCGCAATACCGAAGGCGGCGAGGCCGCCGAGATGGTCCCGCGTCGCTGCCCCATTGCGATGAGCCAGGAACGTGAACCTCCGGTTGGCGGCCGTGTTCCCAATGGTTGTTAGCACCAGGCTGAGCGCGTTGGCGATCGTCGCCGGCAAGGCGAGGCGCAGGCCGCTGTAGCAAGCAATGTAGGCGAGGGTGCTGAGGATGCCGATCGCGGCGAAGCTGCGGAGCTGGCGGGAGAGCCGCCAGACTCCGCGCAAGTCCTCGATGGCGGTAGCCATGAGGTCGACTCGTGAGTCGGGGTCGTCGGTCCAGTCGACCGGGACTTCGTAGATGCGTAGCCCGGCTCGTTGCGCCTGCACCAGCAGTTCCGTGTCGAAGAACCATTCCTGATTCTCAATCAGCGGCAGCAGCCTCCGGGCGGCCTGGGCACGCGCCGCCTTGAAACCACACTGGGCGTCGCGCACCCGTGTGCCCAGCACGAGGTGAAGGAGCAGGTTGTACCCGCGCGAAATCAGCTCGCGCTTCGGACCGCGGCTAACTCGGGCGCCAGTGGCGAGGCGGCTCCCAATCGCGACGTCGCTATGCCCGGACATGAGCGGCGCGACCAGCGGGAGGAGGCCGTCCAGGTCGGTGGACAGATCGACGTCCATGTAGGCGACGATCGCCGCGTCACTCTTCAGCCACGCGTGTCGTATCGCGCGGCCCCGACCCTTGGACTCGAGGCGCGTGGCGCGGACACCGTCCAACTCGAGCGCCAGCCGCCGGGCGATCGCCCAGGTCGCATCGGTGCTCGCATTGTCGACGACGGTGATCCGCGCCTCAAAAGGAAATTGGTGGTCAAGGTATCGCCGCAGCCGGCGAACACTCCGCTCGAGGTCGCGTTCCTCGTTGTAGACCGGGATCGCGATATCAACGAGCGGAGTGACTAAAAGGCTGGGGGCGAGGACCGCCAGGTTTTGCGCCATGCCCCCATGGTGCGCCGGAAATCCTGTCGATTCCGTTACTGACCGTTAAGAACTTCGTAAGACCGGGTGTCACCTTTCTGCAAGGCGCGCCAGTGCAGTCTTGACGTCAGCAATGGAAAACACTCGGACGCTCCCGACATATCGACCGACTCCGGCGTCGTCACGCATTCGGCAGGCGGTCTTGTCACTCGTGCGCGGCCAGGTCCAGGATCCGGTCTGGGTCCGGCCGGCGCTGATCGGGCTGCTTGGGACAACTGGGCTGCTTTATCTCTGGAACCTGGCGGCCTCCGGCTGGGCCAACGCGTACTATTCCGCCGCCGTCCTTGCGGGAACCAAGAGCTGGGCCGCCTTCTTCTTCGGCTCGCTCGACGCCTCCAACTTCATCACGGTCGACAAGGCACCCGGCTCCCTCTGGGTGATGGAGATCTCGGCGCGCCTTTTCGGCTTCAACGCCTGGAGCGTGCTCGCGCCGCAGGCCCTGGAAGGGGTGGCGACGGTTGCGATCGTCTATCTCGCTGTACGCCGCTGGTTTGGGCCAGCTGCCGGGCTCCTCGCCGGAGCAGTCGTGGCGCTGACCCCGGTCGCCGGCCTGATGTTCCGGTTCAACAACCCCGATGCGCTCCTGGTGCTGCTGATCACCGCTGCCACCTACGCGACGCTTCGCGCGATCGAGAATGGCCGGACTCGTTGGTTGGTGCTGGCCGGCGCGCTAATTGGGGGTGGATTCCTGGCCAAAGAACTTCAGGCGTTCATCATCATCCCGGTCCTCGCCGCCGTTTATCTCTTCGCCGGCCCGCCGTCGCTCGGCCGCCGGATCGCTCAAGTGCTCGCCGCCGCGGTGGCCGTGATCGTGAGCTCGGGCTGGTGGATCGCCGCGGTCGAGCTGATCCCGAGTGCGTCGCGACCCTACATCGGTGGATCGCAGAACAACGACTTGATCAGTTTGGTCTTTGGATACAACGGTTTTGGCCGGCTCACCGGCAACGAGTCGGGGAGTATCGGCGGTTTTGGCACCCTAGGCCGTTGGGGATTGACCGGCTGGAACCGCCTCTTCAACAGCGAGTTCGGTGGTCAGGTCTCGTGGCTGATTCCCGGGGCGGTCATTCTGTTCGGCGCCTCACTGCTGCTGACGTTCCGCCGTCCACGGACCGACATCGTTCGCGCAGCCTTCCTTATCTGGGGCGGCAGTCTACTCCTGACCGGCGCGGTCTTCAGTTTCGCCCAGGGAATCATTCACCCCTATTACACGGTCGCGCTGGCTCCGGCGATTGGCGCGCTTGTTGGCATGGGCGGCGTCCACCTGTGGCAGCATCGCTCTGAGCGGATTGCGCGCCTCGCGCTTGGCGGGGCGGTGGCAGGAACGGCGCTCTGGGCCTACGTCCTGCTTGGTCGCTCATCCACCTTCGTTCCCGGTTTGGGGACGGTCGTGCTGGTCGCCGGTCTCGCCGCTGCGATCTTGATCGTCAACTTCTCGACAGCGTCGCGGAAAGCTGCCCTCGCGATCGCCGCGCTGGCAGCTTTGGCAGTCCTCGCCGGCCCTGCGGCCTATACCTTCGATACCGTTTCAACGGCGCACACTGGCGCGATTCCCTCGGCGGGACCGGCCGTCGCGACCGTCAGCGGACCAGGCGGCGCGTTTGCCGGCGGCGCGGGCGGAGGTTTTGGCGGTGGCTTCCCCGGCGGAGGGCCGAATTCGGCCTTTGGTGGCGGCGGCAATCCGCCTGGTGGCGGCGGCAACCCGGGTGGTGGCGCCGGGTTCTTGGGCGCTAGCAAGCCGGCGGCCGACCTGGTCAGCCTGCTCCAGGCGAACGCGAGTCGCTACGCCTGGGTCGCGGCGACGGTCGATGCCAACAGTGCGGCGGGCTACGAGCTCGCGACCGGCGACCCGGTCATGGCGATCGGCGGCTTCAACGGGACTGACCCGGCGCCGACGCTGGCGCAGTTCCAGCAGTACGTCCGTGACGGGAAGATCCACTACTTCATCGGTGGCGGCGGACGCGGATCAGCAGGTACCAGCAGCACCGCCTCGCAGATCGCCGCGTGGGTTCAGCAGAACTTCACCGCCACTACGGTCGGAGGCGTCACGGTTTATGACCTGACGCCGGCGGCGGCGTGAAACCGCGAGGGGACTTAGACCCTTTGCACCCGAACCTGTGGAATGTCGGCGAAATCGGCATCCTTGGTGAAGACGACGAGTCCGTGTCGGACGGTGGCATCGACCCGTGAACGGGAAATGAGGCCCGTCTAAGGAATCGCTAAGGGGCGCCGCTTCGGGCCGGCGCCCTGGACGCTTCAGGCCGTACCGTCGCCGCCGAGACCGCAATCGGATCGCTCGCCGGGAAGGGCTCCATCAACGCTTCGTCCAGCGCATCGTACCCGTCGCCGTCGTCGGCCTCGGCGGTCAGTTGATCGGCTCCGGGGCAATCTTGTCGATCTCGGCGAGCTCGGCCGGGGCCAGCTCAAGGGCCACCGCGCCGAGGTTCCCCTCGAGGTGGGCCACCTTCGACGTTCCTGGGATGGGCAGCATCACTGGCGAATGCGCCAGCAGCCAGGCGAGCGCGACCTGGGTCGGCGTCGCATGGTTGCGGCGGGCGATCTCCGCGACGACACCCGCAGCGCCGGCGACCCCCCACCTTCCACCGGGCGCCACGGCAGGAAGGCGATCTCCTCCAGTGAGCAGGACTCGAGCACCGGTTCCGAAGTGCGCTCGAAGGCGCTGTATCGGTTCTGAACGGACACGATCGGCGTCAGCTTTTGCGCGCGCTCCACCTGCTCCGTCGTCACGTTCGAGAGGCCGATGTGCCGGATCTTGCCTTCAGCCTTGAGTTCGACCAGCGCGCCAACCGATTCCTCCAGCGGGACATTTGGATCGGGACGGTGAAGCTGATAGACATCGATCTGCTCGACCCGCAGGCGCTTGAGGCTCCCCTCACAGCCGGCGCGCAGGTGCGCGGGGCGCCCATCCGGTGTCCACTCGCCCGGGCCGGGCCGCTGGAGCCCGCCCTTGGTGGCGATCACGAGCTCTTGCGGGTACGGATACAGCGTCTCGGCGATCAAACGCTCGCTGACCTCCGGACCGTAGGAATCGGCGGTGTCGATGAAGTTGATGCCGAGCTCCAGCGCTCGGCGCAGCACCCGCTTACACTCCTCCCGGTCGACGGGTTCTCCCCAGATCCCTTCCCCGGTGATGCGCATCGCACCGAACCAAAGCGATTGACCGGAAGGTCGCCCCCGATGTCGATCGTCCCCGCAAGCGCGGCGTTGACGGTGGTGGTCGTCCGCTCTGCCATGACGTTCTCCTGGGACGAATAGCCGCCCCCGGTGTGGAGAGGGCGGCGTGTTCCCTAATCGCTGGCGGAGGCGAACCGCGCGCTCGACGATCTGGCCCACGGTCGGTTTCAGGGCGCGGCGGTTCTTACCGTTGGCTCATGATCCGAGTACAAAAACGCGCGACGATCTGTCATGTAACTGAAAGGTAGCCGCCTTTACCATCGGGGCATGTCTTAAAGGAGGCGGTGCCTATGCGCTGAAGTGGCGCCCGCAGATCGAATCCGCATGTCAGTAAGGAGTCAAAATGGATCAAGATTCGCAACCGCCCGTCGTTGAGCCAGTGGCGCCGCGAGGCAGCGATGCGCTGGCGGCGTTGCGCCGCCCGGTAATCAGAGCGGTCCTGGCCGTGAGCCTGGCGGCCGGAGCCGGCATCGGCGGCTTTGTGGTGGCAAACGCCGCCACATCTCCAACACCGGCCGCGTCGCCCTCGACGTCGCCGGCGCCGGCGCGCACCAACTGTCCAAATATGTAGAGGACAGCAGGGAGATGGCGGCCCGCGGCCGGACTGCCGTCTCCCGCCAACCACCACCAATGAATACGTTTTTCAGCCATCGACGCAACCTGATCGGCGCGGCCGTGGCCGGCGTGCTCCTCCTGGGTGCGCTTGGCATCGGCATCCTCTACTATGCGGTCTTCGCCGGCTCGTCACCGCAGAAGCTGGCGCTGAGCTCGCCGACACCGTCAAGCTTGGCCTCCACCGCGAGCCCGGCCGCGTCCCCCGGTGCTGGCACCTGGACAGTGGGCTCGGGCTCTCAGGCAGGCTATCGCGTTCGCGAGCAGCTCGCCTCCCTGCCTGCCCCAAGCGACGCGGTCGGGCGCACGACCGCAATCACCGGCACGCTGAGCCTGACCCAGTCCGCAGGCGGCTACAGTATTACCGCCGCTTCCGTCAGCGTCGACGTCAGCACGCTCGCAAGCGACAAAGCCATGAGGGATCAGCGGATTCGTCAGCAAGGACTCGAAAGCGACCGCTATCCGACCGCGACCTTCCAGCTGACGACGCCGATCGCGTTGCCGGCGACGGCCGGGAACGGCCAGGCGATCCACGTATCGGCGACCGGCGCCCTCACCATCCACGGCGTCACGAAAACGGTCGCGATCCCAATCGATGCCCAACTACAGGGCTCCCAGATCCAGCTGGTCGGGTCGATTACCTTCCCCTTCAGCGAGTTCGGGATGACCCCGCCCAGCATCGGCGGTTTCGTCAGCGTGCAGAACAATGCGACGATGGAATTCCAGCTCATGATGACGCGGCAGGGAGCCTAGCGATGCGAATCCTGGTGGCCGAAGACGATCGCGGCCTGCGCGAGGTCCTCGTCCAGGGACTCGAGGACGCGGGATACGTCGTCGATTCGGTCGACCGCGGTGACGATGCCATCGAGCAACTCAAGTTCTATGAATACGATGTCGCGATCCTCGACTGGAGAATGCCCGGCGTGCCCGGCGTCGAGGTGGCCTCGTGGGCCCGGCGCAACGACCGGCCGACCGCCATCCTGATGCTGACCGCGCGCGACACCCCGCCTGACCGGATCCATGGCCTCGATGCCGGCGCGGATGACTACCTCGTCAAACCCTTTGACTTCGGCGAACTCGTCGCCCGAGTGCGGGCTCTGCAGCGGCGACCTCGGGGGGTCGACGCACCGATCCTCAACCGTGGAGGGCTCTCGCTGGATCCGGCGCGCCGGCACGTCACCCTGAACGGGAAGCTGCTGAACGCGACCACGGCCGAATTCCACATCGTCGAGCTGCTGATGCGACGCTTTCCGGCGGTCGTCGATCGCAAGGCGATCGCCGAGCATGCCTGGCGCGATGAGACCGAGCCGCTCGGGTCGAATGTCATCGATGTGAAAATGAGCCGGCTTCGCGCCAAGCTCGTCAACTCCGGCGTGCGCATCCTCACCGTCCGTGGTTCTGGTTTTCGCCTCGAGGAATCCACCGGGCGAAACGCGTAAGTCCCGGCCTTTCGCTGTCACGGTTTCGAAAGGTTGGCGGGCGCATCATACCTCCATCAGAACGCAATTCCATTCCTGGAGGTCCACAACGATGACAAGCGAGGTTCAGCGGATGATTCGAGGCGCGACCGGCGGTGCGGCGCTCGGCGGCGGAATCGGTGGGACGGTGTTCGGCCTGGCCGGCTCCATCATGGCCGGACTCGAGCCGGTCGTGTTCCTGGTCTGCGGTGTCTATGCCGGCGCCGTCTATGGCGGAATCGTCGGCGCGCTACGGGGCGCACGCGACCAGGGGCTCGAGAACGAGACTCTTTCGGTTCCCGGGCTGAATCAGCCCAAACTGGTTCCGGCTATGGTGCGGTCACCGTAGCCCGATCGATTACTCTCTCCCCCTTCCCCATGGTCCCGGCCCGTCTGGCTGGGACTTTTTTTGCCAACCGGGATGGCTAGCTGGCGGAGGCGCCGCCGCGGGTCACGACCCGGACCAGGCTGGCAAGCCCCCAGCCGATCAGCGAGTAGATGGCGATCGCGACCAGGGACTCGGGTTCAAAGACATTGCGGCCGCTGGTCGCCGTGTTGAAGATCCCATGAAAGGGCGCGACGAACACCTGCGTCAGGTCGTAGATGAACGTGACGAAGCTTGCCTGGGTCGACGCGCCCAGTAGCTTGAACAGGAAGCGAATGATGAGAAGCGCATCGACCACTCCCGCAAGCAGCCAGGCGGCCTGCTCCGCGCGCACACTGTATGGAGGTCGAACGGTCGTCACTTCGCTCGTCGTGCTGTTTTCGCGTGCTCCTTGCATCCTTATATAACGGACAATCTGCTTCAGTCCTGCGATCGATAGTCGAACCCCATGGCCCACGCTCCTCCAACCCCAAAGATCGATGGATCGACCATAAAGCCGTTTCGCGGCGCGCGCCATTCATTCAGGTCAGCGATTTTCGGTGACGTGCGTCACACCGGAGCACGGGTCGCCGCCGCGACCAGCCGCGCACTATTTATGTGGTATGGCCGGTTCGGTTGTGCGGGCAAGCCTCAGGGCAAGCACTGGACAGGCCTCGACGGCACGTTGCGCATGCTCAGCCAGTCGCGACGGAATGGTGCCAGCGTTGATAACCGGATAACCCCAGTCATCGAGGCTGATCATCTCGGGAAGCAGCTCGGCGCACAGGCCATGACCGTCGCAGCGAATCCGGTCGATCCGGAGGCTGTCGGCCATCAGGCCACCTCCGCCATCGACAGGGCCCGTACACATCGCCCTTGCTGATGCGCGGCGAAATCCTCGCCGAACACGCGGAGCGCGGTGGAGAGCATGCCGACGGCGCCGTCGGGATGCCGGCAGGCGCCTCGACCGCTGATTTGACCGCTCCAGCGGCGAATCCTTTCGAGATCGCCGGGTTGCGGCGAGCGCGACGCCAGGCGTCGTGTGGCCTGGGCGATGGCGCTCAAGCCGAAGACGCAGGGGCCACATTGACGGGCGCTCTGCGAGGCGAGAGAGGACACGATCCTGGCCGACGCCTCCACACCACACGTCCTTCCGGCGAGGACGTGGACGACGCCGCAGCCGAGGGCAAATCCCCGCGCCCGGAGCGACGGCTGATCGAGTCGAAGATCCCATGCTTCCTCGAGCCCGGCCCAGGTGCCGAAATAGCCGCCGAGCAGGACCGCATGGGCGCCGCCGCGCACGCCACCGGCTGCCATCGAGGCCTCGGCGACCGTTGATCCGAGCGCCATCTCTTGAACGCCCGGCCGGTTGACGGCGCCGCTCACGGTAAGCAGACCAAGCCCGCTGGCCGCTCCGACGCCCATGCCGTGATACCAGGAATCACCGTAGCGCGCGATCAGCGCCGCGACCGCGAGGCTCTCGACGTTCTGGACCAGCGTCGGCCGGCCGTGAACGCCGCGCTCGAACGGACGAGGGGGTGTCGTGGTCGGCCGCGCATCGCCCGCCTCGACGAAGTGGACCGCGGCCGATTCCTCGCCGGAGACGTACCCCGGCGGCGCCTGGACCAGGCGCGCCCCGCCACGCACATCGGCTGCACGCGCACTGAGCGCGTGGCGCAGCGCCGCCTCGGCGGCGCGATGCTCAGCGCCAACGTAGAAAATAATTTCGTCTGCACCGACCGCACGGGCCGCGAGCAGCGCACCGTCGATGACGAGATTGGGACGGCTTGCCATCAGGGACCGGTCTTTCAAGCTGAGTGGTTCACCTTCCGCGCCGTTGACCAGCACCACCGCGCGGGTACCGGACGCGTGCTCGGCGACCGATCGCCACTTGCGGCCAACCGAAAAGCCCGCGCCGCCACGTCCCTGCAGTCCGCTCGCTTCCATCAGCGCGATCAGCTCGGCCGCGGAGGTCGATGGCAGGGGGCCGACGCGGTGGCGATGGGCGCCCGGGCTTTCGGCACCGGCGTCCAGGCTCGGGCCGCTCAACAAACCGCCGTTTGCGACGTCCGTGATGCGCGAGTCCGCGCCGATCATGCCGTCCCGCTCTCGGTCCGGGCGGCCGGCAGCCGACGCCACGCGGTCGGCGAAACGCGACTCCACCTCCAGACGATCGCGCTCACGACGCTGCCCACGCAAATCACCTCGATGGCCTGCATCCAGACGAATCGTGGATCAGTGCCGGTGCCGATGCCATGGATCACAGCGATCGGCCACATGGCATAGGCCAGCCAGTGGATCGCGCGCCACACGCGATAACCGAACAGTGGGCGCAGCAGGCTGCTGGCAACGATGGCGAGCAGCAGGTAGATGGCGATCACACCCAGGCCGAGCCAGAAGCGTCGGTATGAGGAGGAAAACGGAATGAGGGCGGCGTTCCAACCGAGAGCCGTGAAGGGGTCAACCACCGCGGTGACGATGTGCACGCCGAGGAAGACCAGGGTAGTCAGCGCCAGGTTGCCATGGAATCCGGTGGTGAGAAAGCGCGGCCATGATGCGGATTGCCACCGCATGGCCGAGAGAATCCCGAGGACAACGACGCCGGTGAGCAGGACGAGGCTGACGACGCCGGCGCCGCGGCTTGCGTACCAGATGACCTGGTCGTTCATGCCGCGACGCCTGCCGGATCCGGCCAGGGGCCGATGTAGTGGATGGTTCCGTCGTTCTCGACCAGGCGGGCGGGCAGGCGGCACGTCATCAACCAGTCGATGGCCGATTCCCCTCGCACGATCGCGGCCGTCGAGGCGATATTCGCATCGAGACAGGTGGCGGCGGCCACCGTGACTGTCCGGAAGGGGCCGGTGGCCGGCAGGCCAGTCTCGGGGTCGATGATGTGATGGAGGATCGCGCCGCCGCGTGACCATCGGCGGACGGTGGTGCTCGAGGTGGCGACGCCGCCTGCCGGCACGCAGATCACCTCGCCATCACCATCAGGTTTCGCCTGGCTGTCTTCAGCCACGAGGATTCGCCAACCTCCGGCAGGCGGCTCGCCCGCGGTGGCGATGTCGCCCCCGAGGCTAACAAGCACGCCGCCCGCGCCGGCGGCCGCCAGGGCCGCGGTTGCCGCGAGGTCGGCGGCCAGCGCCTTTCCGGT
Organism: Candidatus Dormiibacterota bacterium; assembly: GCA_030948145.1. Classification (GTDB taxonomy): domain Bacteria; phylum Chloroflexota; class Dormibacteria; order CF-121; family CF-121; genus JALYYC01. The sequence goes on along the minus strand of JALZAV010000040.1, from coordinate 4,980 downwards.
CGAGCCGAGATCGAGCTCGACTCCCGGCGGTAACAGGACAGTGCGCGACGGCCGGTCAAAGCGGATCGCCTGCCAGCCCGGAACCCGCCAGGCGCGAAGCGTAACCGGACCGCGATCGGCCGCGATGCGGGGGAAATCGTCGTCGTAGCCCGCCACGCGAATGGCGTGGCCGATGGTGGGATCGACCGCTCCATTGGTCAGGCGCGCCGCTCGTTGGGCCGCATCGATCGCGGTCGCCAGCAGCGGGCTGACGCGGACGGCTCGGCCTGCGCTCGCATTCAGCCGGCTCAACTCACTGTCCTCGCGGAATCGGCTGTAGACCGCGTCGACATCCTCGAGGACATCGTGCACGGCGGTGGTCGCGCGGCCGAGCCCATCGTCATCGGTCGCGAGGACATGCACCGAGGTGCCTAACGCCTTCCAGCTATTCAGCGCGACCGCCATCACGAACCGCCGCTGGTCACCGTGCCGCTGCCGCTGCTGGCGGTGCTGGGCGCCGGCGTTGCCGACTGTAGACTGCTGCTATTCGTCGATGACGCCGAGCTCGAGCCGGTCGTCGTCGCGGTCGACGACGTGGTGTTCAGGGCCGTGCTGGAGGAGTTAGGCGACTTGCCCGCATATGAGGCGGCGGCGGCGTAGCTGACGCCGACCACCGCGACCAGTGCTCCCGCTGTGGCTCCGAACGTCAGTCGCCGCAGGCGCTTCAGCCCACGGTCTCGTTGGGTCGGTGTTAAAGCGTTCATAGGTACATGGTGCCCGGGGGCACCTTGCAAAACCGTGACGCCGGCGAGCAGCTCCGCGAGCTAGGCGTCGAGCCGTGCTAGCGGCGGCGGCGTCTCCGATGACGCCGCCCGCGTGGCCGACGCGCGAGCCAGTATCCGGGGCCAGGTCACCGCCATGCTGGCGCCGCCCGCCGCGGAGGTCGAGACCTCCCAGCGCCCGTTGGTCGCGCGGACCACCGCGTCGGCGATCGCGAGGCCGAGCCCGGCACCGCCGGGCTGATCCGTGGCACGCCTGAACCGATCGAAGATTCCAGCCCGCTGGTCAACCGGAATGCCCGGCCCTGAGTCGTCGACCACCAGCTTGATGCGGTTGCTTTCGGCGGCGACCCGCACGTCGATCGTGCCCTGCTCCGGCGTGTATTTGCAGGCGTTGTCGAGCAAAACGCCAATCAAATGATCCAACCACTCCGGTGAGGCGGCGATCACGTGCGAATCACCGCTGAGCCGGACAGTCAGCCGCTGCTGGCGGGCTTCGGCGACCGCGGCAAAGCGGTCCACCGCCTGCTGGGCCATCACGCCGAGATCGACCGGCTCCGCCCGGCCGGTGCGCGGCATGGCCTCGAAGCGGGCGAGCCAGAGCAGGTCGTCGACGAGGTGGCGCATCCGCTGGCTCTCCTCGTTGACCCGGATAAAGGCTCGCTGATACCAATCGGTATCGCGATCGTGCGCCAGCGCCAGCGAGGTCTGCGCCTGAATCACGGCCAGCGGCGTGCGCAGCTCGTGCGAGGCGTTGGCGGTGAAGTCCATCTGCCGCTGGCGTGCCTGCTCGATCGGCGAGGCAACCCGACGGCCGATCGCCAGCGCGCCCAGGAAGACCACGACGAGCAGCACGGGCCCGATCAGCAGCTCGGCCTGGATCAGATTTGAACGGGCCTGGTCGACGCTGCTCATCGACCGTCCGACGACGGCCCAGTCGTCCCCGACCCGGCCGCCCTTGACCCGGAAGTCGGTGCCCGAAACGACCAGGGTTTGGGCATCTGTGATACTCGTCGGCGAGACCGGCAGGTTGAGGTTGTTCGCCTTCGCCTCTGTGCTGCTGTTGGCGTAAGTGCCGTCGGGATGATACACCCACCAAAGAACCGGTGCGTCAAATTGCGGCCCACCGATAGGTCCGGGGAACCCTTGGCCGATGGCAGCCCGTTGGGCAGCCATTGTGCCGAGCCACTGGGACAGGGTGCTGTCGATGTTGGCGGTGAGGTTGTGGCTCACGATGAAGACCACGGCGACGGCGATCAGGAGGTAGAGCCCGGCGACGATGCCGGTGGCGGCCAGCGCTACCCGCTGGGCGCCGGCCCGGACGAGGTCGACTCGAGCGGTACTCAACGTCCTTTCACCCAGATTAGTTTCGCAGCCGGTTCCTTTCGATTTGATGACACCATACAAGCCCGGGGCCGGGGATGACCCCGGCCCCATTTGCTCGTGAAGCGGCGGCTAGGGAACGGTCGGGAACTGGCCCGCGTTCTCCTGCGCCTCGTGCGCCGCGCTCTCACCGGCCTCGTGCGTCGCGTTCTCATTCGACACGAACGTACCGGTGGTCGTGCTGGGCGACGCGGCCGTGGCTGCGGCGCTCGATGAAGTGGCCGCACTCGCTCCGAGCGGCCCGGCGATGGTGGCGCCGATGACGCCGCCCGTCAGCAGTGAGCCTGCAACGCCGGCGCCGATGATCAACCTTTGCATGGGGTTCAATTTTTTCACCTCCTCTCACTGGCAATGGAGCCAGCATGAAGGCGGACGCCTTTCGAAACCATTACGCTGGGAGTCGAGATGATCCAGCTCACCGATTTCTTGCGCAGCCTTCGGGCGGTGCGGGAATTCGAGCGCAAGCCGGTCCATGATGAGGTGGTCCAGGACATCCCCGAAGTGGCCCGCTGGTCGGGCAGCGCGAGCAACCGTCAGTTCGGTCAGATCATCGTCGTCCGAAAGCGCGAGACGCTCAACGCTCTCGCCGGCCTGGCGGGATATGCGGGCCACCTGCGCGGCGCAGCGCTCGCCCTGGTGCTTGTGATGCCGGGTGAGTGGCCGGAGGGCGAGACCTTCGACGAAGGGCGCCTCGCCGAGCGCATCATGCTAGCCGCCTTGGCGCACGGCGTTGGATCCTCCATCGGATGGATCTCACCCGAGGCGCGCGACGATGCGAAGCGCATCCTCGGCGTGCCAGGCAAGCCGGTGGTCCGCACCGCAATCTCGCTCGGCTATCCGACCCACGCGCCGCGACGCGGTGCGCGAAAGCCGATCAACGAGCTCGTCCATGGGGAACGCTACCGGGGTTCCTGACGTGCGAATCGAAGAAGGCTATATCCCGCTGCCAGGAGTCGGCGGCAGCATCGGGCTGGTAGGCGCGACCCCCGTGGTTGAAGAAGGAGTGGCGCGCAGCCGGATAGATCTTGATGTCACGCGGGATCCGTTGATCCCGCATCGAGCGGTCGCTGTACGTCGTGCGCAGAGCTCGGGCCGCGAACAGCGCCACCCAGCCGGCACCAACGATGAGCGCCGCCCGCTGGACCAGCCCTGGCAGCAGGACCGGCGGGGCGACGTTGCTGAGGACGAACAGGACGGGAACGATCAGGCCGGTGGCGACGGAGTAGCGGCCCCAGGCGCTCCAGGAGGTCGTCTCGCCAAGCGCCGACCCCAGGACCAGGCACACCGCAGTCAACGACCCGGCGATCGCGATGGTTGCCAGGAAGTGGAGGTCTCCCTGTAGGGAGGCCGCCGAACCCACCGGGTCCATTCGGAATGTGCCGGCGCCGACCAGGCCCAGCCCCAGGATGCTGAAGAGAGCCGGGGCGATGGTTGCGCTTCTGACCGTTTCGGGAGCGCGGGTCAGTCCGGCGGCGAAAGCGAGGACGAGCCAGCCGCAGGCGATGAAGTTGGCTGTCTGGCTCCATCCGCCCGTTCCCAGACTGAGCTCGCTGACGTAGTCGCGCAGCTGGCTGTAGCTCGAGCGGCTTGCGCCCTCGACAAGGAAGGCCACGACAAAGATCGCGGGGCCGAGAATCCCGCAGGCGAGCAACCAGCACGTCCAGTCCTGCCGTTGGCTCTGGTAGGTCGCGTCCACGTCGACGAGTCTTGTCGACCGTGGCTTTCAGAAGGGTTACGTCTCACGTCACGGAATCGCAAGGTGCTTCCGCACCCCTGAGCCTCCACCTTTCCCAGGGCAGCTCAGAATGGTGGTCATGAGTCTAGTGGCATTTTGGTGGTACGGTGCAGTGGTCGAATCGGCCTAATCCAGTATGCGGCTCCGGCAAGAAATCGTCCTCTATCATCGGGCGTCACTTTGGAAAGAGGCTTACTCCGACCACCGGGACCGGCTAGGAGGAAGGCCCATCAACCAGAGGATCTGGGCCGTGAGCCCCGAAGCCATTGTTCATCTCGTCCCTCGTTCTGACGCCCCGGCTCGCTCCAGAGCGCGGAGCAGGGGCTCGATCTCGTACGAACCGTCGTGCCTCGCACCATTGATGTAAAAGGTCGGCGTGCCGTTCACGCCGCTCCGCACGCCGCTCAAGAAGTCCTCGCGGATCCGGGCCGACGCTCGAGGTGATCCCGGGCGTGCAGCCAGAGCCCTCCATGCGAACCTGAAGGACTTCCGATCGCTCGGGGCCGGATATGACGATGGATCATGGAGGGATTGCGTCGTACCCCGGCGGATCAACTGACTTTCGGGCAGTTGTTCTATCGCCCGCTCCGGTAGTCCGCGGCCACCCACCAACGGTGATCGGAGCCGCTGGCGGCGTGCCAGCGATAGATCATGTTCTTAAACGATTGCAATCTAGTGGACCAACTGATTTGCGGAATTCTTATGGTTCCGCGCCGGCTATGAGCATCAAGCGTAAGGGAACCGAAAGCGAATCGAAACGGGAACGAAGCAGAAGGAGAATGCCTGCACCAGGATTCGAACCCGGGACCAACTGATTAAGAGTCAGCTGCTCTACCAACTGAGCTATGCAGGCGCACCGGCTATTCTATCCAGCCGTTCTTTGGGCCTGCGTCGCTCACTTATTACTCGCGACCACCCCCCCGCATCATTAACCCGCGCGTCGATGATCGCGCGGCTCTAACACCTGCTCGCTGGAGCTCTCCGGGTTCACCATGACCACCTCGAAGAGATCCTCGAAGTTCACATTGAAAAATTTGATCAGCGCCTGGCGCAACTTGGGACCCGGCCGGCGCGCTCCCGACTCGAGCGCCGGAATATAGTTCT
>JALZAV010000039.1 GCA_030948145.1 Candidatus Dormiibacterota bacterium | reverse complement strand
GGCGGGTCGGCCTCATTGTTCGCTGCGGCGTCGGTGTCGACGCGATCGATGTCGCGGCGGCGACCGAGCACGGCGTCTGGGTGGCCAATGTCCCCGACTACGGCATTCAAGAGGTGGCCGACCATGCGATGCTGCTCCTGCTGGCCGCGGCCCGCCATTTGAACCACTTCCAGGAGAGCTGGCCGGTCAACGGCTGGGCATCAACCCAGTACCCGGCCATCCGCCGGCTCCGAGGCCGGCGGTTGGGAATCATTGGCCTCGGCCGGATCGGGTCCGAGGTGGCGATCCGAGCCCGAGGCTTTGGCCTGGAGGTCGTTGCCACCAGTCCGCACCTGAACGACGCTCGCCTTAGCGAGCTCGACGTCGAGGGCGTGCCGCTGGATGAACTCCTGGAAACCAGTGACATCATCAGCCTGCATACGCCGCTGACTACGAAGACGACCCACCTGCTCGATGGGGCTGCCTTCGGGAAGATGAAGCGTGGCGTCATCATCGTGAACACCGCCCGAGGCGCCCTGATCGACCTCAATGCCCTGCAGGCGGCCGTCGACAATGGGACGGTCGCGGCAGTCGCCCTCGACGTCCTGGAACGGGAACCCTTCCCCGACTTGTCGATGCCGTTCCTGAAAAACCCCAATGTGACGATCACGCCACACGTCGCCTGGTACTCGGAAGATGCCGTCCGCGAGCTCGGGGTGCTCGCCGCCGAGGAGGCATTGCGCTACCTCCGCGGCGAGCCTCCCAGGGCGGTGCTCAATCCGGAGGCTCGACCTCGCTCCCATCCCGTTTAATCGCGGGACAGCACGGTCCGCGGAACGCTTACAGGCTTACTGGCCTACGCGTCCGTCGATCCGTTCGCGCAACAGGTCGACGTGACCAATGTGGCGGGCGTACTCTCCGATCATTCCGACCAGCACCTCGCGCAGCGAGATCGGCCCTCCACCGCTGCCATGCTGATTCGCGGGATCGTCGGCGGTGATGTCGAGACTGGGCGCCTCGGCCACGAACCGCGTGGCGAAGTCCACCTCCGCCCGCCATGCGTCCCACGCCTCTGCAACCACCTGGGGGTCGGGAACCGCACCATCGAAGTCCCCGTCACGCTCGGTGTCGGAGCAGAACAGCCGCGGTACGTCCTGTCCCGCCATCGTCTTCCGGAAGGTCCCACGCTCCACCTCGGCCAGGTGTCGCACCAGCCCTAGCAGCGACATCGTCGACGGCTCGACGGAACGCCGCGCCATGGCCTCCGCATCGAGACCTGAGCACTTCATCTCCAATGTGAGGCGTTGACAGCGCAGGGCCTCGACCAGCGTGGTGCGCTCGCCGCCCAACCTTGGTCCGTTCTCACGCGGGTCGTCGGCGGACGGCTTGCCGTCCGCGGTGAACATGTCGGCTCGTCGGGTCGTGGCCATGGCCCAATCATCGGCGAAAACGCCTGTTGTCGTATTGGCAACTGGAGTTGTACCATGGGCAACAATGGCCGCTGCCGATTCGGGAACCAGCCTGCGGCGCGGACTCGCCATTTTGGATGCGCTCGCCGCGGGCGGCACGGCCCGTCCGGGAGCCCTCGGGGTCGTCAGGCTGGCCGAGTTGATCGGCTCTGACAAGAGCCAGGTCTCCCGCTCGCTCAAGATCCTGGCCGAGGAAGGTTTCGTCGAGCGCGATCCGGTCAGCCTCGGATATCGCCTGAGCTCGCGATTCTTCGCGCTGGCATCGGTCGCCGGCGAGCAGCGGCTGCTGGCGATTGCCCCGCCCATGATGGCCGCCCTGGTCGGGCGGCTCAACGAGCGGGTGCATCTTTCCGTGCTGCAGGGGCACGAGGTCCTCACCGTGGCCACCGAGTCGCCGAACCGGGCGATCGAGGCCGCCGGGTGGGTGGGCCGAACCAATCCCAGCTATTGCACGTCATCCGGGCGCGCCCTGCTCCTCGACCACCAGCTTGGCGAGCTGAAGCGCTTGCTGGCGACGCTGGAGTTCAAGCGTCTCGCCCCGGGTGGCCCCCGCTCCGTTGGCGAGCTCTACCGCAAGATCCAGGTGGCGCGGCCGCGCGGCGTCGTCGTCGTCGAGCAGGAGTTCGAACCGGGCCTGCTGGCGGTCGCCGCGCCGGTGCGGAACTTCCAGGGGCGCATCGTCGCCGCGGTCAACGTCTCGGCACCGAAGTATCGCTTCGCGCCGCACGTGAAGCTGGCGGAACGGGAAATCGTGGGACTCGCCAGCGACCTGTCGGCGTCGCTCGGGTACCGGCCGGTCGAGCGCAGTCGCATCGTCAGGGCGTCGTAGGGTCGTCAAGCAGCAGTAAGAGGTGCAGCATGAGTAAGGCGAAGGCGAACGGAAAGACAGGGCTGATGGAGCGACTCGACAAGGACGCCGCGATCTGTGCCGAGGGCTATCTCTTCGAGTGCGAGCGGCGCGGCTACCTGCAGGCCGGGGCCTTCGTCCCCGAGGTCGTCCTCGACCATCCCGAGGTCGTGACCGAGCTCCATAAAGAGTTCGTCCACGCGGGCTCCGACATCGTCGAGGCCTTCACCTACTACGGTCACCGGGAGAAGCTGCGGATCATAGGCAAGGAGCACCTGCTCGAGCCCATGAACCGCAACGCGCTCGAGATCGCGAAAAAGGTAGCCGACGAATCGGGGACCCTGCTGGCCGGCAACCTTTCCAACACGAACCTCTACGTGCCCGGCGACGAGACGTCGAAGAAGGAGGTGCGAAAGATCTTCGACGAGCAGGTCGCCTGGGCGATGGAATACGGCGTCGACCTCTTTGTCGCCGAGACCTTCAGCTACGCCGAGGAAGCCCTGATCTCGCTCGAGGCGATGCGCGCCAGCGGCGTGCCAACGGTGGTGACACTCTCGGTCCACCAGGAAGCGAAAACCCGCGATGGCTACTCGATCGGCGAGGCGATGAAGAAGTTCGAGGCGGCCGGCGCAGACGTGGTCGGGCTCAACTGCGCGCGCGGGCCGAGCACGATGCTGCCGCTCCTCAAGGAAGCGCGCGCTGCGGTGAAGTGTCACATCGCCGCGCTCCCCGTACCCTACCGCACCACGCCGGAGCAACCGACGATGCAATCGCTGCGCGATCCAAAGAGCAACATCCGGCCCTTCCCCACCGCGCTCGATCCGTATGTCTGCACGCGCTATGAGCTTGGCGACTTTACCAGGGCCGCCCACGACCTCGGTGTCCGTTACCTCGGCGTCTGCTGTGGCGCCGGCCCGCACCATATTCGCGCCGTCGCCGAGGCGCTGGGGCGCAAGCCGGAAGCGAGTAAGTACTCGCCCGACATGTCGAAGCACGCGTTCATGGGCACCGATCCGACGCTCAAGCAAACGAACCGTGAATTTGCCGAGCGGCTTTAGCGCCTCCTATCAGCGCCTGCAAAGGAAGCTTGCCGCTGATCAGCCGGTGATCCTGGACGGCGGCATTGGCACAGAACTCCAGCGGCTTCGGCCGCCGACAGCCAATGCCACTGTGATCGACCGCACGCTCTGGGGCACGTGGGCCCTCTACCGCGCGCCCCAGTCCGTCTCTGAAGTCCACAAGCGCTACGTCCAGAGCGGCTGCGACGTCATCTCGACCGACACCTGGTCGATTCTCTCGACGCCTGAGGCGGAACAGCGGCTTGGCGGCCCGAGCCCGGAAGGTGGCCACTGGATGGACATCGCGCGGCTCGGCATCCGGCTGCCACGGCGGGCGATCGCCGAGGCCGGCCGCGACGGCACCTGTGCGGTCGCCTTCGCCATCTCCGAAGAGATCAACTCGCCGGCGCGCACCGAAACGGTCGAGCTGCTCCTGCGCGTGTTCGAAGAAGAGCCGCCGGACCTGATCCTGCTGGAGACGCTCACCCTGATCCGCGATCCGGCCACCTTCAAGACGATCGAGCTCTTGCTCAGCACGGGCATTCCGGTGTGGCTCTCCTTCCGGCGCGACCGGCACGGCGTCTGCGGCGTCTATGGCCAGCACTGGGGGCCACCCGAAGGCGACCTGTTCGGGCGGGCCGCACGCCGCTTCGAGTCGATGGGCGTCAGCGCCCTGCTGATCAACTGCCTGCCGGTCGATCACGTCCCCGGCATGATCGGGTGGCTTCGCGATTTCACCGAGATGCCGCTCGGCGTCTATCCCAACCTGGGACACATGGTCGGGCCACTGTGGCGTTTCGACGAACACACCGACCCGGCCCGCTACGCGCAGCTGGCCCTGTCCTGGCGCGAGGAGGGCGCCCAGATCATCGGCGGATGCTGCGGCACCACGCCTGAGCACATCGCCGCCATGGCCGAGGCGGTCGCGCCGACGAAGCCGGGGCGGAAGCGGCCGCAAATCGACAGCGCGGAGGAGCAAATCCGCGAACCCGAGCCCGAGCCGGCCCCCTGGGTCGACGAGACCAACCGGGTCGTCTTTCCCCTCCCCTTCCCCGAGCTGACCGTCGACCCCGGCGTCTTTGTCCCGACGCAGGGCAGCTTCCTCTGCTGGAAACACCTCTTCACCGAGCGGATCGGCGCCGGCCAGTCTTGCCTCGACGTCGGCTGCGGCTGCGGCATCCTCGCGATCCAGATGGCGCTCAACGGCGCCAAACACGTGCACGCGATCGACATCGACCGCAACGCGATTGCGAACACGATGGCCAACGCGTTCCGGAATGGGGTCGCCGACCGCGTGAGCGCCGGCGAGGCCGACCTCTACGAATGGGAACCGGAGGAAGCCTATGACGTCTGCTTTGCCAGCCTCTTCCAGATGCCGGTCGATCCCTTCGAGGAGCCAACCGGCCACCGGCCGCTCGATTACTGGGGGCGGAACATCCTCGACCACTTCATCCGGATCCTTCCTCGCGTTCTGGCGCCCGATGGGCGCGCCTACCTGATGCAACTCTCGATCATCGGCCAGCGGGAGACGTCGCGACAGCTTGAGAAGCTCGGCCTGCAGAGCCGCGTGGTCGACTTCGGCTTCTTCCCGGCGGGCGACGTGTTCGAAGCCAATCGCGGCCAGATCCAGCGGGTCAAGCAGCTCTCCGATGCGTTCGACTTCCGCCTGGCCGGCAAAGACATCATGGTCGCGTACCTGGTCGAGATCAGGCGAGCATCTTCGCGGCAGGCCGCCTGATGGCAATCCTGGTTCCCTGCCCCAACTGCGGCGAGCGCGAGTTCTCAGAATTTTCCTACGGTGGCGAGTCGAACAAGCGACCGGCCCCCGGCGCGCCGCCCGCGGATCTCGCCCGCTACCTCTTCTTTCGTCGCAACCTGTCGGGCGTCCAGGTCGAATGGTGGTACCACCGGGACGGTTGCCAGCGCTGGCTGCTGGCGCGCCGGAATACCTCATCGAACCTGATCGAGGAGGCCTACTGGCCCGAGGAGCGGGAGGCCCGCAAGCGATGAAGCGTTTGCCTTCACACCCATCGGAGCGGCTGAACCGCGCGAGCCAGCTGGCGCTGACGATGGACGGCCGTCCACTCAACGCCTTCGAGGGCGACACGATCGGGTCCGCAATGGCGGCGAACGGCGTCACCGTCACGGGGAGATCCTTCAAGTACCACCGACCGCGCGGTCTGCGCTGCATGACCGGCGCCTGCGCAAACTGCCTGGTCACGGTCGACGGGGTTCCCAACGTACGCGCCTGCCTCGAGCCCGCGCGCGACGGGATGACGGTGCGCCGCCAGAATGCCTGGCCGTCCGTGGATCGCGACCTGCTCGGCGTCTTCGACCTGTTCGCCTGGGCACTGCCCGCCGGGTTCTATTACAAGGCGTTCCACCGGCCGCGCTTTCTCTGGCCGCTAGTCGAGCCCATCATCCGTCAGCTGGCAGGGCTGGGGCGGGTGCCCGAAACCGTCCTCGCCCATAACGGGCAGACGGTGCTGGGCGAAACGGCCGATGACGTACAGAAGGTGTACCTCCATCCGGACGTGCTGGTGATCGGAGGCGGCCGCGCCGGCCTGAGCGCGGCGATCGAGGTCGCGAACGCCGGGAAGAATACCGTCCTGCTCGAGGGCCGCCCCGAGCTCGGCGGCCGGACTCGAAGCTCCGGCGCCTACGCGACAGCGGCATCACTTGTCGCGGAGGCCGAAAAGGCAGGGATCCGGATCTTGCTTCGGACGGCCGCGCTCGGCGCCTTCGAGGGCGGGCTGATCCTGGCGGCAAGTCACGACCGGCTGTTCCACATCCGGCCCAAAGAGATCGTGATCGCCACCGGCTCGATGGAGCAGGTGCCGACCTTTCCCAACAACGACCTGCCCGGGATCATGACCGGGGAGGCGGTCGACCGGCTCCTGCATCTCTACCGGATCCTGCCGGGCAGCCGGGCTGTCGTCGCCGCCTACGGCCCGACAGCCCAGGAGACCGCCGGGGCGCTGCGAGCCGAGGGCGCGGAGGTCACCGTCATCGATCCGACGACTGAGGTCATCGAGGCCGCGCTCGGCCACGGCCGCCTGCGGGGCATCGTCCTGAAAAGCAAGACGGGCACCCGCCAACTGGCCTGCGATCTCCTGGTCGTCGGCGGCCTCGGCGTGCCGGCGGCCGGCCTCGTCCCGCAGATGGGCGGACAGTTGCGCTTCGACAAGCAGATCCAGGCGCTGGTGGCGGAGGGTCTGCCAAGTCACATCCGCGCGACCGGGGCGGTCACCGGCGCCTCGCGCACGAGCGCTATCGTCCCCCCGGCCTCGTCTCCTGCGCCCGGGAAGCAGTTCACCTGCACCTGCATGGACGTCACCAAGAAGGAGATGGAGCAGGCGGTCGTCGAGGGCTTCGACGACATCGAGCTGCTCAAGCGGTACACGACGGTCTCGATGGGGCCGTGCCAGGGAAAGTCGTGCCTGCACGGATCGCGGCAGCTGACAGCGGCACTCACGAAGCGCACGCTGGCGCAGACCGCCACGACCACGTCGAGGCCTCCGTGGGTTCCCGTCTCACTTGGCGTGCTGGCGGCCGGCTCGCACACGCCCCGCAAGGAGACCGCCATGCACGACCGGCATGTCGCCGCCGGCGCAGAGTTTCTCTGGGCCGGTGACTGGCGGCGGCCCCATCACTACCAGGACCCGCGCGAGGAGTGTCGCGCGGTGCACGAGCGCGTCGGGCTGATCGACGTCAGCAGCCTGGGCAAGTTCCGGATCAAGGGGCCGCAGGTCGTCACCCTGCTCGAAAGGCTCTATCCGAGCCGCCTGGGCGACCTCAAGATGGGCCGCATCCGGTACGGCGCGATGCTGAACGACCAGGGCGTCATCCTCGACGACGGCACGCTCTGCCGGCTTGCCGAGGATGAGTTCTTCGTCACCACCACCACCGGCGGGACGGCCGGCATGGAGCAGTGGATGCGCTGGTGGCTCGCGGATTGGGGCCTCGATGTCCAGTTGCTCAACGTCAGCGGCGGTTACGCCGCGGTCAACCTCGCCGGGCCACTGTCCCGCCGGGTGATGGAGCGTCTGACCGACCTGGACGTTTCGGCCGCCGCCCTCCCCTATCTCAGCTCCGCGCGCGGCACGGTCGCCGGCGTCCCGGCGCTGATCCTTCGGATCGGATTCGTCGGCGAGCTGAGCTACGAGATCCACGTCCCGAGCGCCTTCGGCGAGCACGTCTGGGACGCGATCATGGACGCTGGAAAGGAGCACGGCATCGCCGCCTTCGGGCTGGAGGCGCAGCGCATCCTGCGGCTCGAGAAGCAGCACATCATCGTCGGCCAGGACACGGATGCGCTCTCGACGCCATACGGCGCCGGCCTCAACTGGATGGTCAAGCTGGAGAAACCGGACTTCCTGGGCCGCGCCTCACTCCAGACGCCGGACACCGAGGAGCGCCTGGTTGGCTTCACGCTGGAGGGCGGCGAGGTGCCACCGGAAGGCGCCAGCATCGTGGAAGGTGACCGGCCGGTGGGCCGCGTCACGTCCAGCCGCTGGAGCGGTATCCGGGAAGGCGGCGTTGGGATGGCGTGGCTGCCCACTGCCTGGGCCGAGAACGGGCGCGCCTTCGAGATCGTCTTTTCTGGCAAGCGGTCGACCGGCAAGGTCCACCTCGAGCCTTTCTACGACCCGAAGGGCGAGCGGCTGCGGTCATGATGCGGATGCCGGCGAACCAACTTCACGCCGCGCTCGGTGCCCGCTTTACGCGACGGGACGGTTGGGAGATCCCTGCCGCCTACGGACCGCTCGAGGACGAGCGCGCCGCAATCCGGGAGGGCGTCGCGATCGCCGATGTCACCCCACGCGGGAAGATCGACCTCCGCGGCCGCGTCGATGAGATGCTCGGGCGGATGACCAGCGATGCCGACGTCCGCGTGGCGCAAGTGAGCGCGCAGTGGGCCCTGCTCTTCACCCGACCCGGCGCCCTCGCTCGCTGGCTGCCCCTGGCCGAAGAGGCGGCCGGCTCCTCGGGGATGGCGACCGACGCCACCAGCATCTACAGCGGCATCGCATTGCTCGGGCCGAAGACGAGCGAGGTCCTGGAGCGCCTGACCGCTATGGACGTTTCGAGCGTGTCCAGAGGCGGCGCCACCGGCCTCCGGCTGGCCGGGATCCCCGCCATCCTTACCGTAGGCGAGCGCGCCACCGAGGTCTATGCCGGCTCCGAGTACGGGCGGTACCTGTGGCGGACCGTCGCCCAGGTCGCCACCCAGCTGGGGGGCCGCGCCGTCGGCTGGGACGCGCTGACGGCGGAGGGCTGGTCGTGACGATCTTCAACCCGATGCGCTATTTCGAGCCCTGGAAGATGTGGCGACATGAGCCGCTCAACGCCACCTACGACGCAATCATCATCGGCGGCGGCGTGCACGGACTGGCCACCGCTTACGAGCTGGCGAAGCGGGGGATGCGTCGCATCGCGGTGCTGGAAAAGAGCTACATCGGCAGCGGCGGCAGCGGCCGGAACACCACCATCATTCGGGCGAACTACCGCACACCGGAAGGGGTCGCCTTCTACAAGGAGAGCCTGCGCCTTTACCAGGGGCTCTCCCAGGAGCTCGACTACAACCTGCTCTTCTCCCAGCAGGGCCACCTGACGCTCGCCCACACGGATCGGGCAATCAACGTCATGGTCGAGCGGGCCGCGGTCAACCGTCTGCTCGGCGTCGACAGCCGGGTGATCGATCCGAAGGAGATCCAGGAGCTCTGCCCCGAGCTCGACCTGAGCGCCCACCCCGATTTCCCGATCCAGGCAGCGCTCTACCATCCCCCGGGAGCGATCATCCGGCACGACGCCGTGGTCTGGGGCTACGCCCGGGCTGCCGACCGTCTCGGCGTCGAGATCCATCCCGGAACCGAGGTCACCGGGATCGTCACGGACAAGGGAAAGGTCACCGGCGTGCGCACGACCAGGGGCGACATCTCGGCTCCGATCGTGCTCTCCGCGGTCGCCGGCTGGTCGACGGAGGTGGCCCGGATGGCCAGCGTCGAGCTTCCCATCCTTACGTATGTGCTGCAGGCGTTCGTCACCGAGCCGCTGAAGCCGTTCCTGCACGTGATCCTGGTCTCGGCGACGCTCCACATCTATGTAAGCCAGACCGACCGCGGGGAGGTCCTGATCGGCGCCGAGATCGAGCCTTACACCACCTACAGCCAGCAGTCGACGGCCTCCTTCCTCGAGCAGAGCGCGCACCACACGCTCGAGCTGCTCCCGATGCTGGCGCCGGTCAAAGTGCTGCGGACCTGGGCCGGGCTTTGCGATATCACACCGGACTACAGCCCGATCATGGGCAGGACCGAGATCGAAGGCTTCTTCATCGACGGCGGCTGGGGCACCTACGGCTTCAAGTCGGCGCCCATCTCCGGGGTCACCATGGCGGAGCTGATCGCGACCGGCAAGACGCCCGCACTGATCGAGCCCTTCCGGTTGTCGCGTTTCTGGGAGCGCCGCCTGGTCTCGGAGCTGGCGGCGGCCGCGGTCTCCCACTGAGCGCTTCGCCGATGTCGGATCTGATCGTGATCCGGCCAGAGCCGCTCTGCGCCGAGACCCCGCTGGAACGACAGCAAGGCATCCTGACGCGGATCGAACGGTTTTATGTCCGAAACAACTTCCCGATGCCGCAGCCCCCGACTGTGCTCACCATCGACGGCGCGGTCAAGCGGCCGCAAACGCTCACGCCTGCGGAGTTGGACCACCTGCCCCGGCGCCGCCTCACGGCCACCCTGGAGTGCGCGGGCAATGGCCGGTCCGCCATGACCCCACCCGTCCCGGGCGAGCCCTGGGGCCTTGGGGCGGTGAGCACCGCGGAGTGGGAAGGGGTCTCCCTTTCGATCGTGCTGCGCACGGCCGATGTCGCGGCTGATGCCGTCGAGCTGGTCTTCCACGCGGCGGATGGCTTCGCCCGCTCGCTCCCACTAGATGTCGCCCTGGACGAGGACATCCTGGTGGTCGACCGGATGAACGGTGAGCCGCTCGCCCGCGAGCACGGGGCACCTCTTCGGTTGCTGGTGCCGGGCTGGTACGGCATGGCATCGGTCAAATGGCTGGCCCGCATCGAAGTCTCTCCCGTGCCGTTTCGCGGGCATTTCCAGGTCGAGCGCTACGTCATCGGTGATCGCCCGGTTCGGACGGTGCAACCGCGCTCGCTGATCCTCGATCCGCCGGAGGGAGCGCGGGTCGGCCTGACCCGGAATCTGGTTCGCGGGGTGGCCTGGACGGGAGCGGGCCGGGTGACGGCCGTCGAGCTCAGCGACGATAGCGGGCAAACGTGGGCTGCGGTCCTTCTCCTCGGGAAGCAGCAGCCGTATACCTGGCGCCGATGGGAATATGCCTGGGTCCCGAAGCAATCCGGCAAGGCGGCACTCGTCACCCGGGCGACGGACTCCACGGGGCTCCAGCAGCCGCTGCTACCGGTATGGAACGCGCTTGGCTACTGCAACAACGCCGCGGTGCCGAGGCAGCTCATCATCGATCCGACCTAGTCTGGCTTCGGAAACAGAGGTGGATCGGAATCCCAGTAGGCCCCCTTCATCGGGTTGAACCGCGGCCCGGTTGCTTTCTTTCGCTGACTCTTTGGGCGCGGCAACTTCGGGGTCTTGGGGGGCGTTTCCGATGTCTCATCGCTGGCTGAATCAGAATCATTTGGACCCGCTGGCCTTCTATCGCGCACCATCGTTGGGCAATTCTAATTTGGAACCCCAACACGCCGCGGCGACCGGGCTCGGTGCCACAAAGAGCTGGCCGTGTAGCTCTTTCCGAAGGACTGCTGCCCGCGGCCGGGCGGCTACCAATCTTCCGGACTGCTGTTCCGCTACCGTGGGCTAGTGCCGTGACCAGGCGGGCCGCGCGAGTAGAGGGCGAGCAGATGCGCCAGGACTTCGACGCACTCTCGCGCATCGGGGCAACCGGCGACGGCGGCGTCAACCGCCCAACCTTCAGCGACGCGCACTTCGCTGCTCGCCACTGGTTCATCAAGCGGGCCGAGGCGGAGGGGCTCGAGACTCGGCGGGACGCCGCCGGCAATCACTCGGCCATCCTCTATCCTCGTAGCCGCCGCGACGCGCCCGTCCTGTTGCTCGGCTCGCACCTCGACTCCGTCCCGATGGGCGGCTGCTACGACGGCGCGATCGGTGTCGTGGCCGCGCTCCATGTCCTGCTCGCCATCAAGGCATCGGGAACCGAGCTGCCATTTGCGCTCGAGGCGATCGACTTCACCGACGAAGAGGGCACCCTCCTCGGACTACTCGGCAGCGAGGCGCTCGCCGGAACGCTGACCGCCGAGTCCCTTATGGCGCCGCGCGGGGGACGGAACGCACTCGTCGCGGGGCTCGAGCGCGCGGGACTGCGCGAAGACCGGCTGCATGAGGCCCGCCGGGACCCGGCCACCCTCGCCGGCTACGTGGAGCTGCACATCGAGCAAGGGCCGCGGCTCGAGCGCGAGAGGATCCGGATCGGAGTCGTCACCCGCATCGTCGGATCGCGCTCGTTTCGAATCGTCCTACGCGGCCTTGGCGGGCACGCCGGCACCATGCCGATGGACGCCCGGCGCGACGCCGCCGTCGCAGCCGCCAGGGTCATCATCGCCGCGCGGGACACGGTTGTCTCGGACTTCCCGGATTCGGTGATCACGGTCGGGGACGTGCGCCTCGAGCCCGGCGCCTTCAACGTAGTGCCTGGATTGGCTCGGCTCTCGCTTGAGTTCCGTTCGCAGAACGAGAACGAGCTGAACGCGATCCAGTCCGCGATCTTCACGCGGTTTCGCGCCGACGCCGAGGCGCACGGCATCGAGCTCGAGGTCACGCAGGTTGCTCGGTGGCCGCTGACGGTGCTCGATCCGGCTGTGATCGAGGCGATCGAACGCGCGTCGGCCGCGCTGCAGCTTACGACGACACGGCTCGCGTCCGGCGCCGGCCACGACGCCCAGGCGCTCGCGCCGATAACGCCGACCGGCATGATCTTCATTCCATCGGTTGGCGGCGTCAGCCACAGCTCGCACGAGTACACCGCCTGGGAGGATGTCGTCAACGGCGCCAACCTGCTCCTCGGGACCGTGCAGGACTGGCCCACCAGAACTCGATGATCCGATCGAGCGGTGTTAGCCGGGCCAACTGATCGAGAGTCAGCTGCTCTACCAACTGAGGTATGCAGGCGCACCGGTAATTGTATTCGCCGAATCGTCCTCTGCGTGCCGCCGCAGCTACGGGACGTCCGCCGCATTGTTGTCAAAACTGTTGTCAGAAATCTCGGCCGTTGCAAGCGCTCCGCAGGCCTCAGAGCAAGGCATCGCAGAGGACAGGGCCGACGTTCTCAGCACCACCGAGTCGGCCACCGTCAAGGCCGGGTCGTTCCGGGACCTGGTGATGACCAAGGACTACAACCCGCTCGACCCCGCCGCCGCGATCGAGCACAAGTACTTCGCGCGGGGCGTCGGCTTCATCCTCGTCGTACACGTCACCGGGCCGGCCGAGCGGGTCGAGCTCGTGGAGGTCGAGAGGTTCTAAAGCGACGCCCTAGCGTCGGTCAAGGCGCGAGAAATGCGCTTGCGAGTTGCGAGGGTCATTCCGCTGGACTCATGCAGCTTGCGCGGCAATCAGGCATTTGCGTCCCGACGGGGATCCGTCAGGATCTTGTGGATCTGCGGAATCACGTTGTACACGGCGGTACGCGGCCCGAACGTCCGGAAGTGGCCCCGCGCCCTGCGGGCAGCCACTGATCTTGTCCGAGAGCTGTTGACTGAGGGGGAGCTTAAGCGGAAAGGACCTGGGAAAGCGGTGTTGGTGGCGGAGCAGCTCGAGTTTGGTGGCGTGGGCATCAACGTCAACGACGTCACCGAGCTGGCGGCGCCGTGCGGTGGCTGGAAGGAAAGCGGGTTCGGGCGTGAGCTGGGGCCGGAAGGGCTCGAAGCTTATCTTGAACCAAAGCACATCAGGATCCGGCTCGGCACGGGACTAGCCGCAGTCAGCCGGCGCCGTTGGTCGGCTGGCAAACCCTCGACCTGTATGGCATTCCACGATTCGCGTGCCTGATCACGGCCTCCATCGCAGAGGCCGTCGCGTTTCTCGGCCGAGTCGCCCACTAATGGTGTCGTTCTCAAGGCCGTCACGCGGGAGCATTACCGCCAGGGAATCGTCGGATCCTTGGCTCCCGAGTCGGCTGTCTGGCATGGGGAGTGCCAGACTGACCTGTGAACGCCCCACCCATGCCGCAATCTGGCTCCGTGAGCTGAAGCCGAACTTATTGAGGATTTGTTCTATGTGCCACTCAACCGTGCGGTCCGACAGAAAGAGCCGGCTGGCGATCTCCCGATTGGTCAGCCCGAGCGCGACAAGTTCGGCAACCTCTTTTGCCCTTCGGGTGAGCCGCGGTTCAGCACCCATGGCGCAATTCTGTACTCCGTAGAGCTGCTTTGGGGCGTCGCGTCCTCGGGCCGAACTCACGGCCAGTCACGGGGCTCCGTACAGTGGAGTAACCTGAAGGGCCTTAGCCCGTCTTGGACAGAGGGGGCCCTAAGAAAATAGGGAGAGGCGGTGGCAACATCGTCGCCGGGGCGATCGGGCCTGTCGGTTTGCCGACGAACCGGCATCGCCATACCACGCTCCCTCGCGTCGGCACGGCCGGACCTGAGCCGCCGGACTGGATCCCTCGTTAGCGAGGAGGGGTGCCTATAGGTGGGGTGGGTACCAGAGTACCCAACATTTCCGAAGCGACCACACAGATTGTTACAGGAGGGAACCATGCGTCAGAACCTTTTTCGGACTGCGCTCGCGACCGTGACGGTCGCGCTCGTCGTCTTCGCCGCCACCAGCAGTGGGCAGAGAGCCAGCGCCGACCAGCGTTGCTCCAACCAAACGATCAAGGGCGACTACGGCGCCCTGGTGTATGGGTCCGTGCATCAGCCACCAGGTAGCCCAAATGAGGCCGGCGACATCGCCGGTGTTGGCCGCAGCCACCAGGACGGCCGGGGCCATCTGACCGTCGCCGACGTCGCCAGCTTCAACGGCTTCGTGCAGGACAGGACGGGGACCGGCACCTACACTGTGAATCCGGACTGCACCGGCGAAGCCACGATCACGATCACCGGAGAACCTAACCCCCTCCACATCCATCTCGTGATCGTGAGCAGCGGGGAGCACGTGTACTTCGTCGCGAGGGATCCTGGAAGCGTGATCCACGGCACGCTGACCAGGATGAGCGAGAAGGGCGCCAATGACGGCTCGGGAGAGAACGGCTCGAACTAGGCTTCAGCGCGGGTCAGGGGCGGAGCCAGCCCCTGACCCCTCGCCCGCCGCGGCCAGCCTCAGGAGCCGCGCGCCGTACAAGCCTCGGCGGTCCCCTCCCGGCGATTCAGAGCGCCCGCCCCTCTTTGCATGACCGCATCGAGATCATCCCTGGTTGTGGCTTGGCTTCTACCTCGGGGGCCTGGGCCCGCGGATCGCCAGCGGCGTTTTCTCTAGGCCGCGCGGCCCCGCGTTGTTGTCAAAACTGTTGTCAACCGGGGCATCGCGTGGTCAGAATTGATATCGGAAAGAGCGCTTCCGTATTCAGAACTTGGTGCCCGCACCAGGATTCGAACCCGGGACCAACTGATTAAGAGTCAGCTGCTTTACCAACTTGAAGGAGATCGTGGCGAAGCCACGGTCGAGCCATCGATAGCGTTACCTTGGTAAGTCAGCACATGACCGAAAACAGGCCTGCCAGTAGTGGCGCTGGGCTCACGGCACGGGAGCTAATGGTCGCGGCCCTGGTGGCGCAGGGCCTTACCAATCGCCAGATTGCGGGATGGCTCTTCATCGCCGAGCGCACCGCCGACGGCCATCTCGAACACCTACGCGAAAAGCTTGGGGTTAACAACCGCTCCCAGATCGCCACCTGGTTCGTCACGCGGTCGGGCGAAACCGCGGCCGTCCCCGCACACGAAGATGCTTCTCATCAGCTGGGGCCGCCTCCGTAGACTGGGCTCTGTGTCAAGGCCTGTGTTTGGCGCTTCGATCCGACGCGTCGAAGACCCCCACCTTGTCCGCGGCGCAGGGCGCTTCGTCGACGACCTGCAACCCCATGGCTGTCTCCACGCCGTGTTTCTGCGAAGCCATCTCGCCCATGCAGTAGTCGGGGAGCTGAACCTGGACGCCGCTCGCAAGGCGCCAGGGGTCATCGCTGCGTGGTCGGCGAACGACCTGGCGGACATCAAGCCACTCGAGATCGAAGCGGCCGTCGATGGCATGCCGCTGCCCGAACGTCGTGTGCTGGCGAGCGGTCGCGTTCGACATTTTGGGGAAGCGATCGCGGTCCTGATCGCCGAATCGGAGCCAGAAGCGCGCGACGCCCTGGAGCTGATCGAGGTCGAGCTGAGTCCCCTGGCCACGGTCACCGACGTCGACCGGGCTCTGCAGGAGGACGCGCCCGTTCTCTACCCGGAAATCGGCAGTAACGTCGCCTTTACCAAGCAGCTGCGGCGGGGTGCTGTGAAGCGCGCCTTCGACCGCGCCGAGGTCGTGGTTCGCGAGCGCCTCGTCAATCAACGGTTGATCCCGGCAGCGCTGGAACCGCGTGGCGCCCTCGCCTGGATGGAGGGCCGGCGCCTGATGCTGCAGGTGTCGTCACAGTCGGCCTACGGCGTCCGCGATGCGGTCGCCGGCTGCCTGGACATGGAGGAAGACGATGTTCGCGTCATCGTCGAGGACGTGGGGGGCGGGTTCGGGAGCAAAGGTGGCTGCCTCGGCGAAGAGATCGTGGTCGCGGCGGCGGCACGCCAATTGAAGCGTCCGGTCAAGTGGATCGAGGGTCGCTCGGAGAACTGTGCCGTGACCTGTCACGGCCGCGGGCAGGTCCAGGACGTGGAGCTGGCGGCGATGCGCGACGGCACCATGTTGGCGATCCGTTCGCAAATTCTGGCGGACATGGGTGGCCACCTGGAGCCCGTCACCGCCTTCGTGCCGGTGTTCACACCGGAGTTGCAAACTGGCTGCTACAAGATCGCGGCCTCGCAGAGCAAGGTAACCGGCGTCTACACGAATGCCGCGCCCACCGGTCCGTACCGGGGCGCCGGCCGCCCGGAGGCGATCTTCATGATCGAGCGGATGGTGGATCGGCTGGCCCACGAGCTCGAGATGGATCCGGTCGAGCTCCGGCTGCGCAACTTCGTCGCCCCGTCGGAATTTCCCTACAAGAACGCCGCGGGCTTGAACTACGACAGCGGTGACTACGCGGGAACACTCCGACGATTGGCGGAGATCGCCGGCTATCCGGAGCTGCGCGAGGCGCAGGCCAGGGCGCGCAAGCAAGGCCGGCTGCAGGGCGTCGGCATCGCGACGTATGTCGAGATTGCCGCCGGCACCGACGCTGACAAAGCAAGCGTCCGGCTCGAGCACGATGGCGGCATCACCGTTATCACCGGCTCGACGCCGCACGGCCAGGGACATCAGACGACCTGGGCCCAGATCGCGGCCGACCATTTCGGCGTGCCGATGGGTCGGGTCCGCGTCATCTACGGCGACACGGACCAGCCGGCCTTCGCCATCGGGACCTATGGCAGCCGCAGCGCCGCCATTTCCGGATCGGCCGTCCACGAGACATCAGCCAAACTGTCGACGCAGCTTCGTGCGCTGGCCGCTTCCGCCTTCGAGGCGGCCGCGGCGGACATGGTTCTCCAGGACGGCCGGGCGCAGGTGCGCGGTCTTCCCTCTCGCGGGATGACGCTGGAAACGCTGGCCGGTTGGGCGACGGAGGCCGGGCGCGCAAGCGAACTCTCGTCCACTGCCGAGTTTGCTCCGCCGGACAACGTCTTTCCCTTTGGGGCCCACCTCGCCCAGGTCGAGATCGATCCCGACACCGGCTTCGTCAAGGTTTTGCGCTACGTCGCCGTCGACGACTGCGGCAAGGTGATCAACCCGATGATCGTCGACGGCCAGGTACACGGGGCAATCGCCCAGGGACTGGCGCAGGCGCTTTACGAGGGGGTCGAGTACGACGAGGACGGCCAGTTGCTGACCGGCAACTTCACGACCTACCTCCTGCCGGGCGCTGCAGACCTGCCCAGCTTCGAGACCGATCGCACGGTGACGCCCTCACCCCACAACCCGATGGGCGTCAAAGGCATCGGCGAAGGCGGCACGGTTTGCTCGACGCCCACCGTGGCCAATGCCGTCATGGATGCGCTCCTCCCATTGGGCATCACGCAGCTCCAGATGCCGCTCACGCCTTTCAAAATTTGGGAGGCAATCGATCGAAGGCAACGCCCTGGGTCCCCCATTTGATCAAGCGTCAGGTGAGCAGTGCAGCGCTTGAGGCGCGCAAGTGCAGCGTTTGGCCCGCGACGCGATGGACGGCCGCGACCTGTTCCATCGCCGCGCTGATCGCCGCGAATCTCCGGTCGGCAATCGCGATCACGCTGCCGCCGGCGCCGCTCAGGCTCGCGCCCAGCGCTCCGGCCTCACGCGCAGCAGCGATCATCTCGTTGAGGTAGGGGTAGGCTCGCGCCCGGCCCGGTTGATGTAACCGGTCCTCCATCGCGCCGGCGACCAGCGATCGGTCGGCGCGGGTGACGGCCACCACCCACTCGGCAACCCGGCCGAGGTTGTGCACCACATCGGCGCGCGGCACGCGATTCGGCACCAGGCGGCGGGCCTCGTGGGTCGGCGAAACATCCGATGGGACAAAGAGCACCGCCCGCCACCGGGCCGGCCAATCGAGCCGTTGCACCCGGGCTCCTCCCTCGGTCACGGAGACGACGCAGAAGCCACCGTAGAGGGCGGCCGCCAGGTTGTCGCCGTGACCCTCGAGCGGCATGCCGAGTTCGAGGATCCGCTGCTTGGACAACGGGAGCCCTCTGATTCTGGCGCCGATCGTGATGCCGGCCACGATCGCCGCGGCGCTGCTTCCCAGGCCGCGACCGATCGGAATTTCGTTGCGGATTGCCAGGTCGAGTCCTCGCAACGGCCGGTCCCAGGCCGTGAACGGTTCCTGCGCGGCGCGCACGATCAGGTTGCGCGAGTTCAATGGCACCTCACCGGTCCCCTCCCCCTCCCAGCGGATCGATGTCCGCGCAACTTCCTCGGCGTCGACCTCGAGATGCAGGTCGAGCGCGAGCGCGAGCACGTCAAAGCCGGGGCCGAGGTTCGCCGAGGATGCGGGGACCCTGACGCCGGCCCGGCGCGGCATTACAACTTGAAGGCCTCGTGCAGGACGCGCACCGCGTCGGCGACGCGGTCGGCTTTGATGATGCAGGTGATCCGGATCTCCGAGGTCGAGATCATCTCGATGTTGATGCCGTTGCGCGCCAGCGTGTCGAACATGGTCGCGGCGACCCCCGGTTGGCCACGGATGCCGCTGCCAACGACCGACACCTTCGCCAATCCGTCCTCGGCGAGGATCCGGGCGCCGATGGTTCGCGCCACTCCTTCCAGGATTTTGGTCGCCCGCTTGCCGTCCGCGGTCGAGACGGTGAAGGACATGTCGGTCGCCCCTTCGTGGCTTGCGGTCTGCACGATGACGTCGGCAGCGATGTCCGCCTCCGCCAATGGCGTGAACACCGCGGCGGCGATCCCGGGCCGGTCCGGCACCCCCACCACCGAAAAGCGCGCCACGCGTTCTTCGTGTGCGATCCCCCGTACCCGATTCCGCTCCTCCACGATCACCTCATTGGAACAAATCACGGTCCCCACGTCGCTGCGAAAGCTCGATCGCACGTGCAGCTCCATGCCGAACGCTTCGGCAATCTCGATCGCGCGCGGTTGCATGACGCGCGCGCCCACGCTCGCCA
>JALZAV010000038.1 GCA_030948145.1 Candidatus Dormiibacterota bacterium | reverse complement strand
CTCCTCGTTCGTCGACACCTTTCTAAGCCCGATGCCGGATCCCGACGTCATCGTGCTCTGCAACCTGGCAGTCATGGCCCACCCGGGCCAGCAGGCGCAGCTGGTCCGGATCACCGATGGCACCGCGGCGGCCGAGCTGGTGCGCGAGGTACATCGTCGCATCGCGTTGCGCGCGACGCTTGGCGCCCTCTGCCAGGCAGCCTGACGGAGTTGCCGGGGACCACCAATCGCGAGGTGCGCTCTTGGGCTAGCGCCCGAGCAGGACGGCGACCAGCGCCGCGCAGAAGCCGGAAAAACCAAGCAGCATCAGGGCCACCGGCAGGCAGCAGAAATAGAGGCGCAGTCCTGGCCTTCGTACCCTGATCACGGTCTAAGTTATAGCAGGACTGTAACGTGACGTGCTAGGACCGGGCTCGATGTCGATAGCCGATGCCTCCACCTCCGGGGGCATCCGCAAGAGGGGGTAGGCGAGCAGCAGCAAGCCGAAGTCGATGAAGCTGACGTAGATCAAGGCCAGCCCAGGATCGTGACCCAGCAGGAAGGGGCTGAGCCCGAGCACGATCGCCCAGGGCCCGATCGCCGCGATCCAGGGAACCATCCAGAAGCCGGGCCGCATCCCGAGGCGGATCAGCGCCGGCAGGGCGAAGATGCCACAGTAGAGCCCGCCGAGCGGCGCCACCACGACGGTGATTCCGATCGCCAGCGCCGCGCGGCCGGGGTCGAGACGCCCGCCGAGGCCTCGGCGCGTCAAAAAAACGCCCACCAGGGTGCCGACCAGCGCCAGCATGCCCAGCCCCGAGTATCCAAAGGAATGGCTGGCGACCTGCGCGGTCCCGTTGAATGGATAGGCGGCGATCCCATTGATGTAATCGGTGATCCAGTGTGGGTCCCAGATAAAGCTGATCGTGGCCAGGGGCGCCATCGCCAGCAGGGCGGAGCCGATCGCGATGCCCAGTTGCTTCGGCTTTCCCCAAAACGAGAGGAGGAGGATCAGCAACACCGGGACGGCATTCGCGACCCGGATCATCGAGACGGCCCCCGCCACGCCCACCAGCCACCACCGCTCGCGACGCTGCGCCCAGATTGCCAGGCTCAGCGCCAGCAGCCCGAGGGCGGCCGGCAGCTGGTCGATCCAGATCACGGCAAACACCGGGGCGGTGAGCAGCATCGGCCACAGGCCGGACCGCAGGGCGAACAACTCTTCTTTCTTTGACCAGAGCAGCACGGCCAGCAGGATCACCGCCGCCGTGGCGACCGTGGAGAGGAGATGCACCACCTCCCACGGCAGGTAGCTCAACGGCGCGAACGCGAGCTCGTGGGGCGGCGGCCAGGGATTGGCCCGTCCGAGGCCGTAGACATGCGACGACCCCTGGCCGCTGATGATGTAGCGGTTGTAGTACCAGATCGGCCAGAAATCGCGGCCGACGGTGAACAGTCCCCGTACCTCGCCCAGGCTGTGGGCGATGGTGACGGCCGCCTGGTTCAGCACCAGCTGGCCGGCCACCGCCAGCACCGCCAGCCCGCCCAGGGCGATCGACGAGCGGAGGCGAGCCCGGTCAGGCGCTGTGGCGGAGCCTTTCACGACCATCCGTCCCGGGCGTCCGGCCGGCGTCATCCCACCGCTTCCAGGGGGCCTGGCCGCTGGCCCACTGCTCGTTGAGCAGGACCATGTCGCGATAGGTGTCCATGCACTGCCAGTAGCCCTCGTGCTTGTAGATGCCCAGCTGGCCATCGGCCGCGAGCCGTTCCAGGGGCTCGCGCTCCAACATCGTCTGATCGGACTCCAGGTAATCGAAAACCCGTGGCGTCATGACAAAGTAGCCGCCGTTGACCCAGCCGTCGTTGCTCGCGGGCTTCTCGACGAAGTGGGCCACGCGGTCGCCGTCGACCGTCACCTCCCCGAAGCGCGCCACCGGTCGAACGCCCGTGAGCACGACCGCGCAGCTGGAGCGCTCCTGAAAGCGAAGCAGGGCGCTCAGGTCGACATCGCTGACGCCGTCGCCGTAGGTCAGCAGGAAGCGGGACTCATGCCGCAGGTAGCGTTGCAGCCGTCGTAGGCGTCCGCCCGTCTGGGTTGAGTCGCCGGTGTCCACAAAGCTGATCCGCCAGTCGGCCTCTGCTGGGGAGCCGTTCAAGCGCGTGATCGCCTTCGTTCCCAGCTCGAGCGTGAAGTCGCTGACCAGGGCCTCGTAGTTGAGGAAGAAATCCTTGATCATGTCGCCCTTGTAGCCGAGCGCCAGGATGAAGTCGGTGGCGCCGAAGGCCGCGTAGGTCTTCATGATGTGCCAGAGGATCGGGCGGTTCCCGATCGGGACGAGCGGCTTGGGCCGGTACTCCGTCTCCTCGCGCAAGCGTGTCCCCAATCCTCCGCAAAGGATGACCACCTTCATGTTCGCGAGCGGACCCGTCGCCATCATTTGACCGGGATGTAACGGCTCACGCTGCCGCATCCTTCCGTTTGGGCCGGCCCTCGATCGTCAGGAGTCGAGCATGCTGATCGAGGATCCGCTGCCATTGCCTCACCCGACCGCGCCGCCAGCGCAAACGGGTGATCGCCCCATCCAGCAGCCACCGGAAGCCGGGGACCCGTTCACAGGCCACCCGAACCAGGCGCATCACGACCCGCCGGCCCGGGCTGCGATAGCGAGACGCAAACGCCGCGGCGGCCGCCTGCGCGTCCTCGAAGTCGCCCCGGCTGCTGGAAAAGATCGCAACCAGGGTCAGCAGTCGAGCGAGGCGGCGTTCGAGCACGTCCACGACCCTGGCCCGGACCTCCGCCGGGACGGCCTCATCCTTCCCCACCTTCTCGATGACGCGGACCCACGTCGGCCAGTACAGGGTGTGCCGCGGATAGGCGCTGATGGAGTCGGGGTGGAAGCCAAAGATCGCGCCAGGCCCGTCCGTGACCGCGATCGGGTGCCGCCCCGCGAGACGGAGCAAGAACTCGAGGTCCGAGCCCATCCCGATCTGTGGATCGATGCCTCCGGCGTCGAGCGCCTCGCGCTTAAAGAGGATGCCGGTCCAGGCGAAGTGCTCCGCGGCGATGCGGACCATCGCCGTCGAGGATGGATCGAGGCCCGACGGGCCATCCCCATTGTTGACCGTCACCACTGCCCCGTGCTCATCGACCATCATCACCGGGCTGGCGGCAAAAACGGCCGTCGGATGGGCGGCGAGCATGGCCAGGGCCTGTTCATAGAAGGAGGGCAATAGCACGTCGTCGTCGGAGAGCATCGAGAAGTAGGGGGTGTCGATGTCCCGCAGCGCGGCGATGAAGTTCGCCTGCGCGCCGATGTTTTGCGGATGCGCCCGGTAGCGCACTCGCGGATCCCGGCGCTGGAAGTCCGCGACCACGTCGCGCGTCTCATCGCCGGACGCGTTGTCGTAGACGATCACCTGGAAGCCGGCGTACGTTTGCTGCAGCACGCTTCGAAGCGCGCGGGCGAGGAAGTGTGGCCGCCGGTAGGTGGGGATCACGGTGGTGATCACGTCAGGCCGCCCTGATCGCCGGGAGGGCGGCGGACGGCCGGAGATCCCGCAGTTCCCGGCCCGCGACAAGATAGACGCCGATCAGGTACGCGACCGAACCGAGCGTGTAGCACGAGATCAGCCACAGGAGCGAACCGCGACCGACCGTCAGCGCGATCGTGTAGCCGCCCCCGTAGGCGAGGGCGAGCACGGCGGTGACCCGCAGGACATCGCGGTACCAGGCGATCGGCGAGATGCCCAGGCAGGCGCGACAGATCCGCGGGACACCATAGGCGTAGGCGAAGAGCTGGTAGAAGAGCCAACCGAACGCCGCGCCCCGGAGCGAGAAGAGCACGACGGCCAGCACCGATACCGGCAGCACCGCGACGATCGCCCAGAGGTTCTGCCGGGCCACGATGTCGGGTCGGCCCATGGCGAGCGAGAGGACGTAGGGCACGTTGAGGGTCGCGTTCAAAAACCACCCCCCGCAGAGCAGCGCCACCGGGACCACGAGCGCACGCGCGACGGCGCCGTCGAAGACATAGGCGAAGATCGGGGTCGTCCCGAAGGTCAGCGCCGCGAAAAACGGCGGCGTCAGGCAGGTCACAAGCAGGTGGACACGCCGGTACTGGCGAAGCAGGGTCGGCCGGTCGCCGTCGGCGTGGAGGGCGGCGAACGCCGGGAAGGCGGCCTGGACGATGGAGGTGGTCACCCGCGAGAGGCCGGCGGCCAGGGTCGAGGCAAAGGCGTAGGTGCCGAGGTCGCCGATCGGGAGCAGCTTGCTGACGGTCAGCTTGTCGACCTGCATCTGCACCATCCCGGTCGTCGAGATCACCGCCATCTGTCCGGAAAAATGCAGGTTCCGAGCAATCGCCTCCGTTGAGAAGCCGGGCATCAATGCGCGCCAGCCCATCAGGCGCCCGCAGGCCAGGAGATAGCCGACGATGGCCAGCGCGAAGCCGCCCGTCAGCCAGAACCCGACCGCCATCGGCCCGCCACCCGCGATCAGGATGACGATCATCCCGACCTGCTGCAGCACGAGCATGCCGACATCGATACCGTTGTTCAGGCCCATTTCCTGCGCGCCGCGCAGCAGGCTGGCATAGAGCGACCGCGGCAACGTCAGCAGCGACCCGATGCCGAGCACCTGGACCAGGTGTGTCGCGGTTTGGGCATCCATCGATTGCAGGTGGATCCAGTGGTGGACGATCGCGGGGGCCAGGGTGATGAGACCGATGGCGAGCAGGCCGTAGGCCGTCCAGTAGAGGAGCGTCGCCGTGCGGATGAGGTCGCGGACATAGGTGGGCTCGTCGCGGAGGTGGGCCGCTACCTCGCGAACCGTCGTCGACGACAGCCCGAGGTCGACCACGGCGACCAGTACCGCGTTGATCGTCTGCGAGAAGAGCACGATGCCGAAGGCATCGGGTCCCAGCTGCCGGAAGACGAAGCGCACGGCCAGCAATCCCAGCCCCATGAGCAGGGCCTGGCCGCCGAGGTTGTAGAGGATGTTGCGCCGCAGCCGTGACATGGTGGCTTACTTGCCTCGCTTTTGCAACCAGCCGCCCGGCCAGTAGGTGACCGGGTCCGTGACCCGGCCCTCGTTGAAGGCGAACCGCGGGGGAGCCGGCGTAAAGTCGGAGCGGGTCTCGAGGAATTCGCGGACCGCTGTTTGCGGGTTGTTCGACGCCCAATCCGCCCCGCTGCGGGGAGCACCCACGAGGTCCGCCATGATTCCATCCGCCGCGACCAGGTATGACCCGGGCGTCACGAGATCGGCGTAGGCATGAAGCTCGTCGAGCACGTGGTGCCGGGTGTGATTGGAGTCGAGCATCGTAAAGACGGTGTCCGCCGGCTGGAGCAGCGCGCGCACCGCGGCGACCGTGGACGGCGCGGTCGAGCTTCCCTCGACCAGCGTGATCAGCGGGCTCAGCTCGTGCGCCTCGATGGCGCGGCGGTTGTGCGGTCGGATTTCGATGTCGATGCCGATCACGCGGCCGGCGCCCATGGCCTTCAACAGCGCCGCATAAAAGGTCAGGGACCCGCCGTGGGCCACCCCGGTCTCGATGATCACGCTCGGTTTCACCGCGTAGATCACCTCCTGGGCTCGGATCATGTCCTCGGGCAGCTGGATCATGGGGCGGCCCATCCAGGTGAAGCTGTAGACGTGCTTCGCGTCCCAGCCGGCCCGGAGCCACGCCCGCGAGACGATGCGAAAGGCTTCGGCACTTCCAAGGGGATGGACCGCCTCGCCGCCGTCGCCCGCCACGGTGACGGTCCCGGCGTCGAGGTCGATCTGAATCATGCGGCCAGCTCCAGGTACCGGAGCGCGCGCCCGGATGGCCCGCCATCGGCCACCTCGGTCCAGCGTTGAACGCCCCGATCCTCGGTGCGCAGCTGCAGGGGGACGTCCCGAACGGCGCGGAAGCCGATGCCGAGGTAGAAGGCGAGGGCCGGGTTGTCGGCCATCACCCGGACCGCCAGGTGGCGCAGCAAAAGGGTTTCCCGCGACCAGTGGAGCAGCGCGTCTGTCGCCAGCCGCATCGCTCCCTTCGGGCCGCCATCGCCGCGGACGATGTTGTCCAGCTCGCCATATCGTCGGGCCGGGTCGATGGCGCAGAGGCCAACGTGGCCGAATGGCGTGCCGCGCTCCGGCTCCAGCATGAAAAGGATCCGCGACAGATCGGGGCCGGCGACATCGGTCAGCCAGCTCCGCGTCCGCGCAGGGGTGGCCTCGAAGTCGGTCAGAAACGAGCCACGATGTTGATTGCGCCAGGCGGTGATCAGCTCGACGTCCCGCTCGGCGATGTCCGCGTCCGCGCTCTGGATGGGCCGCAACCGGATGCGCTCACCCGCCACCACGATCCACAGCGAGCAGCCCTGCGGATCCACGCGATAGTCACGCTTGTAGCGGGCGATGATCGCCTCCGTCGTGATCACGCGGCGCGGCGCTCGGCAAGCGATGCCTGCAGGCCATCGGCCACCCGGCCGATGGTCGATGCCGTCATGTAGGAGTGCAAGGGCAGGGTCAGGATCTCCGCGCCGACCCGGTTCGTTACCGAGAGGTCGCCGTGGCGGCAGGCCTTGAGGAAGCTGAAATTGTGCCCCGGGATCCAGTGGATCCCGGTGTCGACGCCGGCGTCGCGTAACGAGGCGATCAGCTCGTCGCGACGCCCATTCGTCACCCGGACGTAGTAGATGAAGGGGGCCACGTCCTCGAAGCTGGTCGCGGGCAGGATCAGCCCGGGGGTCCCGGCGAGCCGCCGGGTATAGGTACGGCACGCGTCTCGCCGCGTCTCGATGAACTCGTCGAGCCTCGCCAGCTGCGAGAGCCCGATGCTCGCATGAAGGTTCGCGAGGTGATAGCGATAACCGGGGCCCGCCACGTCGTAGGTCCAGGCGCGGTTGTTCGTGTACATGCGGGTGGCGCTCTGGTCCATTCCCAGCAGGCGCAACTGCTGCAGCTTCTCGACCTCGGTGGCCGAGCGCACTACCAGGGCGCCGCCGTCGATTGTCGTCATGATCTTCACCGGGTCGAAGGAGAAGATCGTGATGTCCCCGAACTCCCCCATCTGGCGCCCGCCAGCGCGGCTGCCCAAGGAATGGGCGGCATCGTGGATCATCTTGATCCCGTGGCGCCGCGCCATCGCCTCGAGGTCGGCGAGCGCGCAGGGGACACCCGCGTAATCCATCCCGATCACCGCCTTGGTCCGCGGTGAAATCAAGGCCTCCGCCTTGTCCACATCGATGCCGAGGCTGTCGTCCTGGATGTCGCAAAAGACTGGATCGGCGCCCACCGCCCGGATCGCCTGGAAGTCGCCGATGTTGTTGAAGGAAGGCGTGATCACCTCGTCGCCGGGTCCGATCCCGAGGATCAGCATCGCGAGATGCAGCGCCGACGTGCCGGTGTTCACCGCCACCACCTGCCGCTCGGTTTCCAGGCGTGCCCGCAGCCCATTCTCGAAATCCCTGACGTACGAGCCCATGCCAAGCCAGCCGAGGTCGAGCGCGTCGACGGCCGCCTTGCTGGTGTCGACGCCGATGTACGGCTTGAAAACCGGAATTCTGTCCTCTGTCATTGGTCGTTGTCCCTCCTCGAGATGATGCTGGGCTCGAGCGGCCAGGTGATGGCGAGACGGGGCTCGTTCCACTGGAGCACGCGGGCGTGGTCGGCCGAGTACCGTTGCGACATCTGGTAGAAGACCTCGCTGCCGTCGACGAGCGACTGGAATCCATGCGCAAACCCTTCCGGGACGTAGAGCTGGCGCCGGTTCTCGGCGGTGAGCTCGGCCGCTTCCCACCGCATGTGGGTCGGCGAGGCGGGCCGCAGATCGACGATCACGTCAAAGATGGCGCCCTGCGTGCAACGCACCAGCTTCGCTTCTTCGTAGGGCGCGACCTGGTAGTGAAGGCCGCGCAGCGTGCCGCGCGTGCTGTTGTAGGAGAGGTCGCACTCCTTGAGGTCGGCGCGCAGCCCGTGCCGGGTGAACTCCTCCTCGCTCCAGCAGCGGGCGAAAAATCCGCGCTCGTCCGCGAGCCGCTCAATGTCGATGATGAATGCGCCGCGCAGGCCGAGCTCGGTGAACCTCATGCCGCCCGTTGTTCGCTCACAGGGATGATGAAATGCCCGCCGCGCTGCCGGTAGGTCTGTTGCTGCTCCAGGATCTCCTCGGCGAAGTTCCAGGTCAGCAGCAGGACATGGTCAGGCATGTCCTCGAGGAGGCGCTCCGGCGCCGCGATCGGGATGTGGACGCCAGGCATGTAGCGCCCCTGCTTGTGCGGGCTACGGTCGACAACGAAGTCCACCGTCTCCAGCCCGATGCCGAAGTAGTTGAGGAGGGTGCTACCCTTGGCCGCCGCGCCGTAGGCGGCGATCCGATCACCGCGGGCCTTGAGCGCACGCAGCGTCCCGGTCAGGGTACGCTTCATCTCCTCGACACGGGCGCTGAACGCCTGGTACGTCCGCAGGTCCGCGACGCCCCACGCCGCCTCTTCGGACAGCATCCGCGCGACCCTCTCCATCCCCGCTTGCGCTGAGTCGGGATTTCCAACCTTGAGCCGCAGCGATCCGCCGTGGATCGGGACCCGCTCGACGTCCTGGACCTGCAGGCCGTGCCGCCGGAACAGGGGAGCGAGCGCGCTCAGCGAGAAGTAGCAGAGGTGCTCGTGGTAAATCGTGTCGAACTCGCAGCGCTCGATCAGGTCGCGCAGGTAGGGCGCCTCGATCACAACGACGCCCGTCTTCTTGACCAGCGCATGGATCCCGCTGACGAAGTCGTTCAGGTCGGCGACATGCGCCAGGACGTTGTGGGCGTGCACGACGTCGGCCGTCTGCCCCTCGGCGCGGAGGCGCTCACCGACCCGGCGCGTGAAGAACTCGGACAGGGTGGGTATCCCCCGCTCGATCGCAACTTTCGCGATGTTGGCCGCCGGCTCGATCCCGAGCACGGGGACGCCGTGACGCTGGTAGTACTGCAAGAGGTAGCCGTCGTTGCTCGCCACTTCCACCACCAGGCTGTCGCGGTTCAGCCGCCGTTCCATGGTCAGGCGGTCGGCCAGCGCTTGCGCGTGGCGCAGCATGCCGTCCGAGTAGGACGAGAAGTACAGGTAGTCCGAGAACAGCGCGCCCGGCGGCACCGTTTCGGTGATCTGTACCAGCGTGCACCGCGGGCAGAAGGCGAGATCGAGTGGGTAGCGCGGCTCCGGCTGGGTGAGCTGCTCGCGCGTCAAGAGCGCGTTGGCCAGCGGCGTACGCCCCAGCGACAACACGAGGCTCAGTCCGTCGGCCCCGCATGACCGGCAGGGTGGCAGGGCCGGGCTCATGCCGCTGCCTCCGACTCGAACGTCGTCTTGTACCAGTCGACGGTGCGCCGCAGGCCCTGGTCGAGCGTGAACGCCGGCTGCCACTGCAACACCTGGCGGGCCTTCTGCGCGTCGAGGAACTGCTCGGCGATCTCGTTCGGCGCCTCGTCGCGGATCTCCGGGGTCAACCGCGACCCCATCATCCGGAGGATACGATCCACGAGGTCGCGCACGCTGACCGGCACCTGGTACGAGAAATTGAATGCCTGGCCCCTGAGCGTGGCATCGGCATGGAGCCGTTCGGCGAGCAACAGGTAGGCGGCGGCCCCGTCTTCGACATAGAAGTAGTCGCGCAGCGACTTGCCATCCGATCGGATCACCGGCCGCTGCCCGCGCAAGACCGAGCGGATCGTCCCGGGCACGATGCGACTCCAGTTCAGGTCGCCGCCGCCGAAGAAGTTGCCGCAGCGCGTGATGGCGACCGGCGTCCCGTAGGTCGCGGCATAGCTCTGCGCGATCAGGTCGGCGCAGGCCTTGCTGACGTCGTAGGGATGGCGGCCCTCGAGCGCGGTCGCCTCCGTGTAGGGGAGGACTTCCTGGGCGCCGTAGGCCTTGTCCGACGACGCCAGCACGATCTGCTTCACCAACGGACTGCGCCGGCAGGCCTCGAGCAAGCGCCAGGTGCCCATGATGTTGGACTCGAAGGTCGAGACCGGGTTGCGGTTGGCGACACCCACCACCGTCTGGGCGGCGAGGTGGAACACGGTGTCGACCTCGTACTCGCCCAGGATCCGCTCCAGCACCGCCTGGTCCTGCAGGTCACCGCGAACCAGGTTGACCTTCGAGATCAGGTCCGCCTGGACAAGGTCGCTCTCCGGCACCCAGTCGCGGAGCAGGCAGACGATGTTCGCCTCCAACTCGAGGAGGCGCCGAACCACCCAGGTGCCGACCAGGCCGGTGGCGCCGGTGACCAGGGTCGGCCGGTCCTGCCAGAAGGGGGCGGCGGCCATCACCGGTATGACGGCTGGGTAACGGAAAACTCGCGGAACTGGATCAGGCCACTTTCCGTGGCATCAGGCGGCCGGTCCGATCTTCGTCCTGCGGGCGAGCCTCCTCGTGGTACTCGGCATCGTTGTTGACCTTCCAGGGGTCGTAGAGCTTCGATCCGGCGGCGATATTCCGGGCCGTCAGCAGCGCGGTCATCATCGAGTGGTCCTGGTTGTTGTAGTGGTGCATCCCATTGCGGCCGACGAGGTGGAGGTTGGGCAGGTTCGCCTCGACGTATTCCCGCACCACGCCCACGTTCGCCTTGTAGTCGGCGTCGTAGACCGGGTAGGCCTTGGTCTGGCGCACCACGACCCCGTCGAAGACCTCGTCCGCCTGGCAGATGTCGAGGGCGCCCAGCTCGCGGGTGGCGAGCGCGATCAATTCCTGATCCGAGGATGACCACAGGCCGTCGCCCTCGAAGCAGAAATATTCCAGCCCGAGGGAGCTTTTTGTCTGGTCGGGGACCATCTGCGCGCTCCAGGCCTTGTAGTTCTGGATCCGTCCGACCCTGACCCCCGGCTCGTGGATGTAGAGCCAGTTGTCCGGAAACAGGTCTTTGCGATCGATCATCAGGACCACCGTCAGGTAATCGCGGTAGCGGAGCCCGTTGGCCGCGTCACGGACGGCCTTCGGCGCGGCCGGCTCGAGCACATTGACCAGGTCACGAATCGGCAGCGTCGAGATGAAGTCGGTGGCCACGACCTCCTGGGTCTCCCCCTTCTGGTTCTCGACCAGCACGCTGACGACGCGACCGCCGCGATGACGGACCTGGAGCACCTCGTGGCCGAGCTGCACCGGGGAGCCGCGCTCCTTGAGCAGCTCCGCGACGTGTTCCCAAAGCTGGCCCGGCCCACGAGGCGGGTAGCGGAACTCGTTCATCAACGGGTAGGCCTGGTCTTTGTCGCTGCCGGGCGTCCGCGGCGGCAGGACCGAATCCTTGATGGCAGCGGCCAGGGTCATGGTCCGGATCCGCTGCGCGGCCCAGTCGGCGGTGATCTCCCTGGTGCCCATCCCCCAGACCTTCTCGGTATAGGTCTTGAAGAAGATCTCGAACAGCCGCTGGCCGAAGCCGTTTCGGACCCAATCCTCGTAGGTCACCGGATTCTTGACCGGGAAGAGCTGCGCCCACCCGTAACTGGCGACGCAGCGAATCGCCTCGATCGGTCCCAGGCCCTTGAGCGCGTTGACCGCCTTGAGCGGGTAGTCGAAATACCTGTCGTTGTAGTAGATCCGGGAGAGCCGGCTGCAGGTGATGAAGCGGTCCCCGAAGACCTCGGTCCAGAAATCCTCGATCTCCTGGCTCTTGCTGAAGAACCGGTGCCCGCCGATATCGATGCAGTAGCCGTGGTGCTCGACGGTGCGGGCGATCCCGCCGACGGTCCGCGGGTCTTTTTCCAGGACGATGGCACGGAGTCCAAGCTTGCTCAGCTCGTAGGCCGCGGTCAGTCCCGCGGGTCCGCCGCCCAGTACCGCGATCATCCTGTGGGTGGAACTTCCTGCCGCGGCAGGCTCTTGCGGCGTCCGACGTTACGTAGTCGTGACGTCGGCGGTCGCAGGCCTGCGAATCCTCGCCCTCTGTGATTACTTTTCGACGAACCCATCGGGCGGGAGCGAGCGCGCCGCGCTCGAGCTCTACAGCCGGCTCGCCACGCAGGGTACAACCGTCCGGGTGATCACGACCATGCTTCGCCGCGGGCAAGCGACGCCTCAAATCCCCGGCGTCGACGTCCTCGCGATGCCGTCGCTCGACTTCGCGGGGCCGCTGCGGGTGCAAGCCGGTCTGTCCCCATCGCTCTTTGTCCGGGTCAAGTCGATCGCGGCCGAGTTCAAGCCCGACGTCGTGCATGGCCACACCCTCTTCTTCCAGAGCGCGCTGGCCGCCGCCATGCTTCGACGAGCCGCCGGCGTGCCCTTGGTCACGACCGTCCAGATCGCCGGCCTCGAGAACCTCCGCGAGCCGGTCCGCGCCCTCGGCCGCGCCTACGAGCAGACCGTGGGTCGTTTCATCATCGCCCGGAGCGACAGCCTGATCGCCGTTTCGCCCTCAGTGCGCGCCCACCTGATGACGCTTGGCGCCGATCCGGCACGCATCACCGTCATCCCCAATGGCGTGGACCTCACTCGCTTCGGCACGCTTGCCCGTTCTTCCGCCCCCGCACAACCACCGTTGGTGGCCTTCGTTGGCAGGCTGATCCAGAACAAGGGACCGCAGACGCTCGTCGAGGCCCTGCTGGAGCTGCACCGGCAGCAGGTTCCGTTCAAAGCGCGCTTCTACGGCGAGGGGCCGATGCGCGACGAGCTGGTCGCGCGCGCCCGCCCGGCGGCCGGGGCCATCGAGTTCCTCGGGCAGGTGTCGGAGGTGGCGGCCCGCCTGGCCGAGGCTGACATCCTGGTCCGTCCCTCGTTGACGGAGGGCCTGCCGCTCGCGGTTCTCGAGGCGATGGCGAGCCGGGTCTGCGTGATCGCGACCGACATCCCCGGCAACCGTGACCTGATCCGCGACGGGGCCAACGGCCTGCTGGTCCCCATCCGCGACCCACAACGCCTGGCCACCGCGATCCGCGCCATGATCGAGAACCCGGCGCGACGCGCCGCCCTCGCCACCGCCGGGCAGGAGACCGCGCAGGCCTATTCCTGGGATCGGGTGGTGACCTCGACCGCCCGTGTCCTCACCGGCGTGCGGCGCACCGAGGCTGCCGCCGCATGAAACTCGCCGTCCTCTGTGACGCCATCTATCCCTACACGCAGGGCGGCCGCGAGACGCTGCATTACCAGCGCTCGACGCGCCTCGCTCGCCGCGGGCATGCCGTTCGCATCTACACCGCCCACTGGTGGCCGGAGCCGGAGACGGAGATCGTTCGCGACGGGGTCGTCCTCCAGGCCATCACCGCCCCCATGAGCCTCTTCGACAGCCGCGGGCGCCGCTCGCGCTGGCGCACTCTCCGCTTCGGCGTCAGTGCGTTCCGATTGCTCTGGAGCCCGAGCTTCGATGTCCTCGATATCGACCAGTTTCCCTTCACCCACTTCTTTGCGGCCCGGCTTGTCTGCACGTTGCGGCGGCGCCCGATGACCGTAACCTGGCACGAGGTCTGGGATGCGGCCGCCTGGCGGCGCCATGCCGGCTGGCTGGCCCCGCTGGGCATTGCGCTGCAGCGTGCGGCCGCCCGGCAGGCGACGCTCGTGTTTGCGAATTCGGGCCTCACCGCGGCCCGCCTGACCACCTGGCTCGGGGTCGATCCTCGCCGGATCCTGATCCTCCCACCGGCCGGCGTCGAGTCGATTCCCTCCCGCGATCCGCTATCAAAAACGGTCGACTGCCTCTTCATCGGACGGCTCCTGCCGCATACCCACGTCGACGTGCTGCTGCGCGCGCTGGCCACCCTGCCCGGGGTGACGGCGATGATCCTCGGAAGCGGTCCCGAACTCCGGCGGCTCCAGGCGCTCGTGACCGAGCTGGGACTGGGGGAGCGGGTCACGTTCGAGTCGCCCGGCTCCCGCGAGGCAGCCCTCGATCGCCTTCGCGCCGCCAGGCTGCTGACCTATCCCTCGACCAGGGAGGGGTTCGGCGTCGCTGTGCTGGAAGCGAACGCCTGCGGCGTGCCCGCGCTCGTCGTCAAGCACCCCGACAACGCCGCCGTGGAAATCGTTCGTCATGGTGAGAACGGCCTCGTTTGCGAACTCGATGTCGAGCGGATGGCCGAGCAGATCCGCGGCTTTCTTTTGGACGAGGCGACCCAGGTCCGCATGAGCAAGGCCGCCCGGTTGGTCGGCTCCGGCTATTCGTGGGAGACCTACGTCAGCCGGATGCTCGGCTCCCTGCAGTCGATCATCCGCCATGACCTGGAGGAGGCGGCGTGAAGATCTGCCTGTACGGCCCGCCCGCGGACGCAGGCTCGCCGGATCTCGAGGCCTACGTGGCGCAGCTGGCCGGTGTTCTGGCGGGCGACCATCAGGTGACACGGCTCTCGAGCCTGCCGGCGTTACGCGGTCTGCTGCTGCGCGATCGGCCCGACGTCCTGCATCTCCACCAGTCCTCGCTCGTTTCGCTGTTCCGGCTGCTCGACAGCGCCCGCGCCGGGCAGGTCGGTGGTGTGCCGGTCGCCCTCACCCTCCACGACTACCGCTTGCGGTGCACCGCGACCGACCTTCGCCATCCCGACGGTCGCGGATGCGCGCCACGGCTTGCCTGCCGTGTCTTCAGCGCGATCAACCGGCTGATCGCGGATCCGGTCGGCCTGGTGCATAGTCCCAGCCAGTACGCCCTCGATCGCCACCTCGAGCAGGGGTTCTTCCGCGAGTCGACCCGGCTCGTGCTTGCCTACGGCCTGGGAGCTGGGCCGTCCACGCCGGATTCCTCGGAATCCACGAGACCCTTCGCCGTGACCGACTGCGTCGTTGTGACGGCGCGCTCGCCCATCAACGCCCTCCTCGCGATCCACCGGGCATTTCAGGCGGGCTCGATCGTGATCGCGAGCCGGATCGGTGGCGTCCCCGAGATCGTTCGCGACGGCGTCAACGGCCTCCTGGTCGAGCCCGGGGACGATCAGGCGGTGGCCAACGCGCTCGAGCGGCTGCGCCGGTCTCCGGAACTGGTTCAACGCCTGCGGACCGGCTCCCGCCAGGCGGCCCAGCTCTACAACATGACCTTCCACGCCGCCCACCTGGTCGGGGCGTATGCGGAGCTGATCGCCGCCCACCGGGCTGGGCCATTGTTCCGAAATGCGGCGTGAATCGTTTTGAGCCGAAAAGAGGCGTAGAGTAGGGCTATCAGTCAATTCACGATCGCCTGGGGTCCCACGCAAGAGATCGGCCTCGACGGCACCGGGAAGCTTAAGTTCGGCAAGCAGGACGTCAGGGCCGGCGTTTTCCGCTTCCGCGTTCAGGGCGAGGACGGCATAACCGGCGCCACGTTCACCGGCGAGTCGCCGAATATCCGCCACCAGATGGCGAGCTATCGCAACCCCGGGCCCGAGCAGCTGACGAATCTTCGGCTGAGCGCGCTGCTCAAGACGTTCTGCGCCACCGCCGGTGTCACCGTCCTGCTCGAGATCGTCGCCTCGGCGCGAAGCAAGGGCAACGCCATCAACCTGGAGTCGCCCGGCCATCGCGCCCTGCTGGAACGGGCGCTCCGCGGCTCGAGCCCCGGCGCGTCGCTCAACCTCTAGCTCCTCGGCGGTAGCGCGTTCGCCGGCAGGCCCCTGTAATTGGACTCGTAGTACTTCCAGAATTCGTCCGACTTCCGCTGGCGCCACCACGCCTCGTTCTGCTGATACCAGGCCACCGTCTGTTTCATCCCCGCGGCGAACTTCATCTCCGCTTCCCATCCGAGCGGTTTCAGCTGGCGTGTGTCCAGCGCGTAGCGATAGTCGTGGCCGGCACGGTCCTTGACGAAATGCTTCAGCGACTTCGGCTTGCCGCACAACTGCAGGACCGTGTCGGCCACCTCGACGCCGCTCACCTCGCTCCCGCTGCCGATGTTGTAGACCTGACCCGGGTCCCCCTTCCAGAGGATGCGGGCTATGGCACTGACATGGTCGTCCACGAAAAGGTAGTCACGAACAGCCGAGCCGTTGCCGTAAATGGGGAGCGGGAGATCCTGCAGGGCGTTCGTGATGAACAGCGGGATGATCTTCTCGGGGAACTGGTAGGGCCCATAAGTATTGGCGCCGCGGGTGATGAGCGTCGGCAGGCCGAAGCTGGCATGGTAGGCGCCCACCAGCATCTCCCCACCGGCCTTGGTCGCCGAGTACGGGCTTCGCGGCATCAGGACATCGGTTTCCTTGCTGCGGCCGTCTTTCACGTGGCCATAGACCTCGTCCGTGCTCACCTGGAGGAACCGCTGATGGCGGTATTTTCGTGCCGCCTCCAGCAGTACATACGTCCCGTAAACATCTGTCTGGACGAAATCGCCGGCGTTGATCAGGGAGCGGTCCACGTGCGATTCAGCGGCGAAGTTGACGATGGCGTCGGCGTCGACCGCCAACTCCGCGACTCTCGCCGGATCGCAGATGTCCCCCTGTACGAACCGCAGCCGCGGATCCGTGCGCGCCTCGCCGAGATTTTCCTCGCTCCCCGCGTAGGTGAGTTTGTCCAGCACGGTGATCGTGATCTCGGGATCAACGCGAAGCCGCTGCCGGACGAAGGCCGAGCCGATGAACCCGGCGCCGCCGGTCACCAGGAGCTTACGAAGGCGGATGTCGCTCACGGCTCGATAGTATGCCGTTGCTCGACGCCAGCGTGCGCTCGATCAGGGTCGCTAGTGGTGTCGTCCGCCGGAACCGCCGCCTGAACTGCTGAAGCCGCGCACGATGTCCCAGTTCGGCCAGTAGCCGTGTGAGACCACCGCCGGGGCGCTGCCAAAGGCGTGCACTCCGCCCCAGCCGTCCACTGTCCAGCCACCCGGCTGCTGCGCCGGCGCGCCGGTCCAGCTGACGATGCCGCGCGCGATGTCCCAGTTGGGCCAGAACGCCGTGCCCGACACCGCCGGCGCCGAGCCGAACGGATGCACCCCGCCCCAGCCGTCCAGCACGTAGCCGCCCGGGTTGGCCCGTGTCCTGCCGGGCAGCAGCGTGATCCCGCGCGCGATATCCCAGTTGGGCCAGAGCGGGCCGTTCACCGAGGGCGCGTCGCCAAACGGATGCACCCCACCCCAGCCATCCAGGACATAGCCCGCCACCGAGATCGGGCTGCTGTCTGGAAGGATTACGACTCCACGCGCAATGTCCCAGTTCGGCCAGTAGCTGTTGCCCCTGATCGCCGGCGCGGCTCCAAAGGCATGCAGCCCGCCCCAGCCGTCGAGGATCCAGCCATCCGGCTTGCCGGCCGAGGCCCAGGGCGCCAGCACGATCGCCCGCGCGATGTCCCAATTGGGCCAGTACCCACTGGAGCGGATTGCCGGCGCCTTCCCCACCGGATGCACCCCGCCCCAGCCGTCCAGCATGTAGCCGCCGCTTCCGTCAGCGAAGAGCGCCAGTCCGCGGGCGATGTCCCAGTTGGGCCAGTAGCCGCCACTTGCCAGGACCGGCGCGTTGCCGTTGGCGTGCACCCCACCCCAGCCGTCCAGGGTGTACACCTGGTTCCGGTTATCCGGCGTCGGCGTCGGCGTCGGCGTCGGCGTCGGGGCCGGCCCGGTGAGGTTGAAGGCGTAGAGATTCAGATACCAGTCGGTCGAGGTGACGTACAGGGTCCCGTTGACGATGGCCGGCTCAGTGGCAACTTCGGCAGTACCGGAGGGATCCTGCAGATCGGCGCTCGCTTTCCATACGGCTGCGCATGTGGACTGGCCACATCCGGACGCGTTCCAGGCGTAGATGTATCCATCCTTACTGCCGCCGTAGACGACACCGTTGGCGATCACCGGTGCCCCTTCGACCGCCCACTGACCGTAAGGCGCCTGGAGCCCGGTCGCCCCCTTCCAGAGGAACTTCCCATTGCTCGCGTCGACGGCGTAGAGATAGCCGTCCGCAAAACCCTCGTAGACGACTCCGTTCCAGTAGGCCGGCGCGCTGAACGGCGTGGACGGCTCCCCGACCTCCCACACCGGCTTGCACAGCGCGGCACCGCAGCCGCTGGCCGAGTACGCCAGCAGGTTCGTGTTCAGATGGCTGTTGTCATTGCTGGTCGCCACGTAGACCAATCCATTGGCCACGGCTGGCGACGCGAATGCGTACCCGTACTGGCTCCACGACTTCCAGAGGACATGCCCATTGACCGCATCGACTGCGTACAGAATGCCGATCAGACTGGGCTGCCCGCCATATGCGTCGCCCGGGCTGCCGCCTTCGACGTACAGGACGTTGTTGACCAGGGCCGGCGTGGTATCGGCGCTATTGAAGAAGACGCTCCACAGCTCGGCGCCGGTGACGGCGTTGTAGGCATGCAAGAGCCCGTCGTCGAATGACATGTAGACGATGCCGTTGGCCACCACCGGCGTCGCTGTATGCACGTCAAAGCCGGCCGGGGCTTTGGTCGACCACAGGAGCGCGCCCGTGGTCGCGTTCAGCGCGTTCATGGTGGTCGGACGGCTACCCCCAACGTAAACAACGCCCCCGCTGACCGTCGCGGTCGAGCCAAGATTGGTGGTCCCGATGTGCGTGTGCCAGATCACCTGCCCGGTGGCGGCGTTGACCGCGCACTCCTCCGGCGTCGGTGGTGAGGTGAGCCCGCTCGCCTGGCACTGAAGGTAAATCACGCCGTTGACGACCACAGGCGACGCGCCGTAGTGCTGGTTAGCTGCCCAGGCGAGTTTCAGCTGGCTGACATTCGATGGCCCGACTGCCGTCTCACCGGGATTGAAGCCCGTGTTCACCAGGTCGTAGCGGTACTTGGGCCAGTCGACGCCGGCTGACGCCGCGCCCGGCATCGCCAGCGCCATAGCACCGGCGGCGAACGCGATCCCGAGTACGCCTCCGAGTATTACTCCCCGCCTGATTCCAGCGCTCCCCACGGCCCTACCTAATACAAACGTTAGAACGTCTTACGCCCATACGCTACCCCTCGTACATGATAGTCGGGCCATCAGGCGGCCGATTGCGTCAGCGAGTACCCGGCGCAACTGGAGCGCCGTCGCTAGTGGTGTCGTCCGCCGGAACCGCCGCCTGAACTGCTGAAGCCGCGCACGATGTCCCAGTTCGGCCAGTAGCCGTGTGAGACCACCGCCGGGGCGCTGCCAAAGGCGTGCACTCCGCCCCAGCCGTCCACTGTCCAGCCACCCGGCTGCTGCGCCGGCGCGCCGGTCCAGCTGACGATGCCGCGCGCGATGTCCCAGTTGGGCCAGAACGCCGTGCCCGACACCGCCGGCGCCGAGCCGAACGGATGCACCCCGCCCCAGCCGTCCAGCACGTAGCCGCCCGGGTTGGCCCGTGTCCTGCCGGGCAG
The DNA here is from genome assembly GCA_030948145.1 of Candidatus Dormiibacterota bacterium. Lineage (GTDB taxonomy): Bacteria > Chloroflexota > Dormibacteria > CF-121 > CF-121 > JALYYC01. The sequence goes on along the minus strand of JALZAV010000038.1, from coordinate 12 downwards.
CAGCGTGATCCC
>JALZAV010000108.1 GCA_030948145.1 Candidatus Dormiibacterota bacterium | reverse complement strand
AGCTGCAACAGCGACCCTGGAGAGGTGCCAGCATGAAAGTCCGAGAGGCGATGGCCAAGACCGTCACATCGGCAAGGAAGACCGACAAAGTCAGCGAGATTGCAAAGAAGATGAAGCAGGAAGACGCCGGCTTCATTCCGGTCATCGAAGGCGAGCTGGTGATCGGCGTGATCACCGATCGCGATATCGTGATCCGCTGCATTGCCGAGGGGCACGACCCCAGGAGCGAGACCGCCGAGCACCTGATGAGCAAGCAGGTGACCACGGTCGGCCCGGACGACGACATGGAGGAAGCCGGCCGAAAGATGGCGCAGGATGAGATCCGCCGGCTACCGGTCGCCGAGAATGGCCGCCTGGTCGGCGTCTTGAGTCACGGCAACCTGGTGCAGGCCACTAAGAACAAGATCGCCGAAAAGGCGACAGAAGGAGTGACCCGTGGTGCTTGATATAAAGCAGATCGACTTGAAGCAGGATGGTCGCCGCGGCGAGCCAGCGCGCCGGGAAGTGCGGCGCGACGATGGCGGCGACGGGCAGACTGCCGGCCGCCTCGATCACCACCCGAAACCAGTTCGCCAGCGCCCCGGCGGCTTGCATGGCGGGCCAGTTGACGATCGCGCTCACGGATTGCAGGAGCGGCCAGCCGGCGGCAGCTGACGCGGCAAGGAGCAGCGCCCCAGTACCACCGACAACCATGATCGCAGGCAACAGGGGCAGCACCAGGGCGTTCGCCGCCGGCGCAACAACAGAGAGCTGATGAAAGTTGGCCAGCATTAGCGGCCAGGTCGCGACCTCCGCCGCCACCGTGGCGGCGAAGGGATCTCGCAGCAGCGCCGGCATCCAGCCGAGCCGCGCGGCGATCGGGTTCGTGAAGGCCGCGATCCCAATCGTTCCGGCGAATGACAGTTCGAAGCTCACGTCCCGCGCCAGGGCCGGCTTCAGTCCCAGCATTACTGCCGCCGTGAGAGCCAGGGCAAGAAACACGTGACTGTCGCGGCGCAAGCGGCCCGCGATCACGACCAACATCCCCATGGCGGCTGCCCGCAACGCCGCCGCCGAGGCTCCAGCCAGCAGGGCATAACCGGCCATGGCACCCACGGCGACCCACGGCGCGGCTCGCGGCACGTCGCACTGAAACGATGCCTAGTCCTAGGCCTCCAAACAACATCCCGATTGCCCCAACGTAACGCCATGTTGGGCCGCTGCCCCGAAACGCAAACCGGAGAGCCAAGGCCGCCACCATTACCGTGCCACTGGCATAAAAGAGCCGCATTGCGAGGGATCGCAAAGCTGCCTCGGTCTTTGATCCGCCTCTGATCAACGGCTTTCTCACTCGCGGCCAGCACCCGCTGACCCGGGCCAGGCTTCACGGTGCAGTTCGCTTCTCCGCGTGGCACCAGCTCGAAATCCCTTGACGGCGACGCGGCTTAGGTACACGTCAGCAGCATAGCCGCCAAGTTTCACGGCCCCCCCGACCTTGCCAGTGATGCGCCGCCTCGGACCACCTCTCGCCCTCCCTAGTGGGTCTTGGCGAACGGTCCTCTCCCCCCTTAGCCATTGGAACTGCTCGTTTGAGAGCCTCGTCCGACACCGCCTGCTGGCAGACATGGCCCTATCGCCATTTCGCCTCAGAGTTCAGCAGAGTTCGCCAGAGTTCACCGGCGTTGCCGTCACCGTTGCCGTCAACCGCGATGCGAATGGCGAGGCAGGCTCCAAATCGTATTCAAAAACTGGAGGCGAGTGCGGGATTCGAACCCGCGGTGGAGGTTTTGCAGACCTCCGCCCGAAGTTCACCAGAGTTCGTACGCCTTCCATCGCGCCGCAGCCCTGGGGCCGCACCGAGTCGCTCCCCTGCAAATCTAGGCATGGATTACCCGGGCTCAGGTTTGCCGACATGCGAGCTACCTGCGCCGTCCGCATCGCCCTGGGCTGCGGAGTCCACTCCTCAGCGGCGCCAATTACGGCGGACGACTGCTGTCACCATCAGTCTCGGGCGGCGCTGCACCGCGTGCACATTCGGGCCGCTTGAAGTCGAATCGAGTTTTGCGCCCTACAGCCCTGTTACTCAAGCGGGTCGCGGCATTTCCGAGCCGACAGAGGGATTTTCGGAAATGCCGCGACCCTCAGCAGCCTGTTCGTTTGCGACCGCCACTATCGTGCTCACATAAGCACGAGGCCTAGGGGCTAGCGGCTCGGCGGCTACCGGATATGGTGGCGGAGCGGGCGAGATTCGAACTCGCGAACCGGGTACGCCGGTTACGGCATTTCCAGTGCCGCGCCCTGGTGCTCAAAGGTTCGAACGCCCGTTTGCATAAGTTCTGTAGTTATCTGCCCGGAGAAAGTCAGGATGTGGGTCGGGACGCGCAGCTTGAAAGCGCGGGACCGGACTCGGCTTTGCCAGCACGAACACTCGTGTGGACAAGTACCGTCGCGATCTGCCCACAGATGATGACGATATGGATTGGTCCGGGGTGGCCGCTGTTGGAATCCGAGCCTGCTAGCGGAACCTGACCGTGCGGGCCGCAAAACGTCTTGCGTTAGAAGGACGGCAAGCGTCAGTTGGGAGAGCCGGCGAGGTATTGGCCGGCTCTCCCGGTGGTCTTCAGGCCGCTGGGTCGAAGAAGCGGTCCCATCCGCGTAGCAGTTCGGACTTTCCGAAGTGGACGTAACGGGAAACCATGCTGAGGGTGGTGTGTCCCAGGACGCGTTGAAGTCGGAGCACATCCATCCCACCCGAGAGCGCCCTCGTGGCGAACGTGTGCCGAAACGTGTGTGGTGACACGCGGCCTGGCTTGATGCCTGCCCGTTGGCCGAGGCGCCGGATCAGCAACTGGACGGCCGCTGGGCGCAACGGTTGTCGGTCGTCCCGGCCGAATCCAGACCGCTCGGTGACGAACAGCGCTGGGCATGAAGTGGTCGGACGCTCGTGTGTCACATAGCGTCGAAGCTTGCGTGCGAGGACCGTGGTCAACGGGACGGCCCGCTGCTTACTGCCTTTCCCTGCCCGCACGTCGAGATATGGGCCATCCGGATGGTCTACGCGGAAGTCAGAAATCTCGAGGGCAGACAACTCCGAGACGCGCAGCCCGGTGCCGAGCAGGACTTCGAGGACAAGGCGGTCGCGTGAACTCGCCAGGCGGAACATTGCATCGATCTCGGCTCCGGTGAAGACTCGCGGTTCCCGAACCGGCTCGCGGGGGGATGGAAGACGGCCAGCGCCACGATCAGGGGAATACCCCTCGGACACGCACCAGCGATAGAAGGCACGCAGGACCCGGTGATAGGCGTGGAGGGATGCGGGAGTGAGCGGGGTCCGCTCGGTGCTGACCTTGCCGTCGAAGCGATGTCGGGGCCGGCGTCCGTCGCGCTGGAGCTGCTCGCGCAGCTCGCGCACGTGCTCGCGCTGGATCTGGTCGACGGTGCGAATGCCTTGGCGGGTCAGCGCCGGCAGGATGCGCCCTTGAAAGAGGTCGCGGTACCAGTCGATGGTGGTCTGACTGCGGTTGCTCAGCCGCAGCTCGGAAAGCCAGTCGCGTAAGGCAACCTCGAGGGGCGTGCCCGCCCTGGTTGAAGGAGCGCCGACGGCTCTAGAAGCGGACGTAACGCGGGGAGTCGAAGCCATGGATAGATCACCCTTTTGCACTTTTGCAATCTTGTAGATCACTTGACTTCGACCATTTTGGCCGCGGTTTCGGGGTCTGTGTGCGGGACGAAAGCGGACCGAAACCGAATTGAAAACCGGGGGAAAACGGAGGGGAAATGCCTGCACCAGGATTCGAACCCGGGACCAACTGATTAAGAGTCAGCTGCTCTACCAACTGAGCTATGCAGGCGCACCGCATATTGTATTCGGCAAATCGTCCGCTGCGTGTCGCGTTATCCGCAGACGTCCGCCGGCGTTGTTGGTAGGGTAGGCGGCTGGCGCGGTGCCGAGCACTGGCCCGTTTCCAGCCACCCCCCATCGAACCGGGCATGCGGTTCTCTCGCACCCGGCTCTCCGACGTGCTTCACGTGGTCGCATGCACGCGCGACGGATAGCGGACGGTTCCGGTGACGCGATAGACCCCGGCACGGGCCAGCCGCTGGATCAACCAGGGCGTCGCCCAGCCGAGGTAGGACCGCTGGCGTTTGTCTTGATCGAAACGCGCCAGCCGAAAGGTGACATAACGGTCAAGCAAATGGAACTGGCGATTGGAATTCCCCACCCGGAAGTACTGACCCCAGCCGCGCAGCACCGGGTTGAGGAACCGGACGCAGTCGGCCATGCTGTTGGTCAACCCATAGCGGGGCGCCAGGATCGCTTTGACCTTCTGCCGAATTGCACGCATCGCCCGAGGGCTCGGCCACTTCTGTAAGTACCAGTGGCCCGGCCAGCGCCAGGACTCCTTCATTCGGTGATGGAAACCCAGGAAATCGAAGCCCGCTCGGCCTTGCCGGAGATCCACGATTCGGGTCTTGGTCGGATGCACCCGTAAGTGCAGGTGCTCCAACACCAGGCCCAGCCGTCGCAGACTCTCAGTCGCCGCGGCTTCGCTTCGGCACAGGACGACGAGATCGTCCGCATACCGCACCAGCACCCCCAGGTGCCCGCATCGCTGCTCCCACACGCGGTCGAGCTCGTGCAGGACGATGTTGGCTAAGAGCGGAGAGATCACCCCACCTTGAGGCGTCCCGGCAAGGGTCGAGCGCAGCTGCCCTTCTTCCATCACGCCCGCGCGCAGCCAGCCCTTGATCAGCTTCAGAACCTGGCGATCACTCACCCGGCGCGCGACCAGTCGGAGTAGGACGTCGTGGTCGATCTCATCGAAGAACGACTGGACGTCCGCGTCCACCACCCAGGGCGCGCCTCGGTTGGCGGTCACTCGGATCCGCTCCAGCGCTTGGTGCGCGGAGCGCCGAGGCCGAAAGCCAAAGGAGCAGTCCCGGAATGCCGCTTCGAAGATCGGCTCCAGGACCAGTTTGGTGGCCTGCTGCACGACCCGGTCCTTCACCCCCGGAATCCCCAGTGGGCGCCGCTCAGTGGGTCGCCCCGGTTTCGGGATCAAGACGCGGCGCACAGCCTGTGGTCGGTAGCGCCGACCTTGGAGCTCGGTCCCAAGGTCCGCCAAGAAGCTGTCCACGCCACGGGCCTCGATGTCAGCCAGGGTCTGGCCGTCCACGCCGGCCGCTCCGTGGTTGGCTTTCACCTCCGCCCACGCTCGCGCCAAGATGTCCTTGCGGTACACCTTGTCGTAGAGCGCATGGAACCGCCGCCTCGCCGATCGCTTGGCGGCCACATAGAGCGCCCGCTGCAGTTCTCGCGTCGTGGTCATGGTGTGGTTAGCCGTCACCGGCATTCACCCACGCTTACCTGCATGAGACGCCTGCACGAAGCAGGGGTCCTTCCCTCCGGCCGCGTTCTCTTGCACGGCCATCAGCGGTACTACGACCCCCTCCGACGCCCTTCGGGCAGAGTCCCGACTTCGCTTGTGACTTTATACGGGCTCTTGCTCCGGCGCGGCTCGTCCCACCCCGGGCCCGGGAGGGCCTCTCCAGTTCCCTGGTCAACCTTGTCCACATTCCGCGCCCTCTACGCCGGGAGGTTCTTCGGCGCTTGCATGTTCAAGGTCTTCGCGCCTTCCGTGGCCTTCGCCCAATTTGACGGGGCTCGGCTCCTCCTTGCTCCGGTTGCCCGGCTGACAGTGACGACGCGGCAGGCTTTGCGTAATGCTGCGGACTGCGGACTCGCTCACCTCCCTAAGAGGTCTTGTCGCGGCGCTTCGCCGGTCGGGTTTCCCCTGGCGGCGGCCGCCCAGCTACCGAGGTGGCTTGATCCCTCCTCGGGCGGGACCTTCCCCCGCTGGTTGATCAGAGCTGCGCACGGTCGCTACGGTACTACTGCATCACCTCCTTAATTCACCAGAAGTCTCCATGCTCCTGGACGCACTCAAATTGTTGTCAAAAGCGGGGGCGCTGACGGCCTTCGTTGAAGGTCGGCGAGTGACCTCTTCTAAGGTTTTTCGTGGCCACCCTGGCGGCCAGGTCACACAGCAGAGGGTGAGCCTGCTGATCTG
>JALZAV010000107.1 GCA_030948145.1 Candidatus Dormiibacterota bacterium | reverse complement strand
GACGCAGACCGGTAGGCTCTTCAGATGTTCGCATGACGATGCAGATGTACGAGGAGCTCGCCTCGTGGTGGCCGCTTCTCTCGTCACCGGGCGAGTACGCCGACGAGGCGGCCTTGTTAGAAGGCCTTTTTAAGAAGGCCGGGTCGCCGCCGCAGCGCACACTGCTCGAGCTTGGCAGCGGCGGAGGGAACATCGCCTCGTATCTCAAGGCCTCCTGGGAAGTCACCCTGACGGACGTGTCGCCCGAGATGCTCGAGGTCAGCCGCGCCCTCAATCCGGAGTGCGTCCATGTCGAGGGCGACATGCGCACACTTCGCCTGAATTCGCTCTTCGATGCCGTCTTCGTGCACGACGCCGTCTGTTACATGACGACGGAGGCCGACCTCATGGCGGCGATCGCGACTGCGGCGCTCCACTGCCGGCCGGGGGGTGTCGCCCTGTTCGCGCCGGACTGGGTACAGGAGACGTACGCGCCCGAGAGTGACCACGGTGGCCACGATGCCACGGACGGCCGGGGGCTTCGATATCTCGAGTGGTCGCATCCCGTTCGGCCCGGTGCGCAGACGTACGCCGTCGACTACGTGATCGTGACCCTCGCCGCCGATGGCACCAGCAAGGTGATGCTGGATCGCCATGTCGAGGGCCTCTTCCGGCGCGAGGACTGGCGCCGCTGGCTACGTGGCGCCGGCTTTTCGGTCGAGATCGCCCTCAGCGAGGAGGGCCGAGACATTTTCCTCTGCACGCGGACGGAAGCGCCTTAAGATTCGAGAGGCCATGGACGCAGGTGTCTCGCCTCTCCTACAGGCTGAGATCCGCTCGGCGCGGTACTACGCCGCTCCCGAGCCGGCGCTGAGCAACGTTTGCCTCTCGGTAAGTGCAGGCGAGTTCGTCGTGATCACTGGCCCCGCCGCGAGCGGAAAATCGACGCTCTGCTATTGCCTCACCGGGGTCATCCCGCATGCCATCAGTGCCGACCTGGAGGGTGACGTCGTCGTGGCCGGACACCGGCTTTTAGACCTCCGCCTCCCGGAGGTCGCCCCCCTGCTCGGGTTTGTGTTTCAGGCGCCGGAAAACCAGCTCTTCAACCTGTCGGTCCGCGAGGACGTTAGTTTCGGCCCTGAGAACCTTCTGCTGCCGATCCCGGAAATCCAGCGGCGGGTCGCCGCCTCGCTCGACTTCACGGGGATGGGCACCTACCTCGAGCGGGCCTCCGACCAACTCTCGGGTGGAGAGGCCCAGCGGGTGGTGCTGAGCTGCATCCTGGCTCTCGAGGCGCCCCTGCTGGTCCTCGACCAGCCGGCTGCGGAGCTGGATCCGCAGGGCCGCCGCCAGGTTTACGAGAACCTGCACCGGCTCAACCAGGCGGGCAAGACGATCGTGGTGGTCGAAGACCGGCTCAGTGACGTCGCCGGCTTCGCCAGCCGCATCATCCTGATGAACGCCGGCCGGGTGGTCGCCGACCAGCCGATCCGGGAATTCTTTTCTCGCTCCGACCTACCGGAATTCGGGATCCGTATCCCCGATACGGTGCTGCTGCACCACTACCTCAAGGACCGGGGCATGAACGGCCGGCAGGTTCCGCTGACAGTCGAGGAGGTGGTGAGCAGGCTGGCCTCAGGGTCGCCGGCACCGCCGAACGGGGCTTCAGAGCGGATCGCTGCGCCGGCGGCGGAATTGTCCGGGTCGATCAGCCAAGCGCCAACGTCATTGATCACCATCTCCCGCCTCGCCTATTCCTATCCGAACGGGGCCCGGGCGCTCGACGACGTCAGCCTGCGGTGCGGCGCCGGAGAGTTCCTGGCCATCATCGGCGAGAACGGCGCCGGGAAGACGACCCTGGCGAAGCACCTGATCGGGCTCTTGCCACCGCCGCCCGGCACGGTCCTGGTGGCCGGCGCGGACATCGCGCAGCTGACCGTCGCCCAGGCATCCCGGCGGGTCGGCTACCTCTTCCAGGACCCGGACTACCAGATCTTCAACGGCTCCGTCTTCGACGAGGTCGCGTTCGGGCTCCGCGCCCGGAAGCTGCCGAAGGCCGAGATTGAGGAGCAGGTCATGGCGGCCCTACGCCGATTGCGCCTCGACCACCTCCGCACCGAGCATCCATACACCCTCAGCCGCGGGCAGCGGCAACGGCTGGCGCTGGCGTCGACCTGGGTGCTCCGGCCGCCGATCCTGCTGGTCGACGAGCCCTCGACCGGCCTCGATCATCGGGAGGCGGCTGACCTGATGAGCCTGCTGGAGGAGTTCCGAGCTGGGGGCGGAACGGTGCTCATCATCACCCATGACCTGGAGCTGGTTTTCGAGTACGCTCAGCGCGTGGTGGTGATGCGCCGGGGCACGATCCGGCTCGATCTGCCGGCGACCGGGGTCCAGGAGCGTTTCGAGGAGGTCTCCGCGGCCGGCGTCCACCTGCCCCAGTTCATGCACCTGGTGGCCGCGCTTGGCCTGCCGCCGAACACGGATGGGGTCCCGGCCCTCGGCGATGCCGTCCTCGCCAGGGCGAGGGGGTGAGGCCGGGATAGAAACGAGCGCGTGCAGACCGCGGCGCGACAGAAATTAGAGGGAAAGGGAGAATCAGATGTCTGTCAAGACCGGCACAACCGGCACATTCAGGGGGGTGGCGGAGGAGCAACCGCTCAGCCGTCACCAGCTGAACCTATTCCGCTTCGACGCCAAGGCGCTCGTTGCCGGTGTCATTCTCGGCGTCGTGATGACGATCATCAATGCGGGCATCCTCGAACGGGTCGATACGGCGTTGACCGGGGGAACCTGGTTCCCGCTCGCGGGTGGCACGCACGCGACCCTGTCCGTGATTTCCGGCCTCTTCTTCCGGCTTCCGGCGGGCTGGATCACCGGTGAGACGAACGCCCTGTTCGCGGTCATCACCGGGAGCACGCCAGTCTCCTGGGCCTTCCTGATCAACAACGCCATCTTTCCGGTAATCGTTGTGGCGGTATCGCGCGTCCTGAGCATGCGGAAGTGGTATCACTACGCGATCCTGCTCGCCCCGGCCATCCTGGTCGGATACGCGCCGATGATCCCCGCCACCTACAGCGTCTTCCACCTGACCTGGGGCCTTGCCTTCAAGTTCCAGCTGCTGACCGACGTGGCCGCCTTCGTGATCGCGACCGTGCTCGCCTACCTGATCGCGCAAGCGATCGCGCGCGCAAGAGTTGCCGACTGACCGGTGCCCGTTCTCACCACCTATGCCTATCGCGATTCGTTCGTCTTTCGTCTTGATCCGCGCGTCAAGGTAGCCTGGCTGGCGGTGATGCTCCTGCTGAGCGTCACCACCAGCCGCCCGGCGCTGCTCGCGGGTTACCTCCTGGTCATCCTCGCCGCGGCCGCCGTGGGTGGGGTTAGCTTTGCGCGTCTCTGGCCGACTGCCCGCGCCATGATCTCGGTGGCGGCGGTGATCGTCGTCATCCAGTTGCTCCTCCATCCGGGACCCCATCCACTGTTGCAGCTAGGCGGCCTTCGCTTCTACCGGGAGGGTTTGCCGATTGGCCTGGAGGTCGCCCTGAGGATCTACTGCATCGTGCTGGCCTCGTTGCTCACGTTCATCTGGATGGACCCCACCACCTTGACGTTGCTGTTGCTCAAGCTCGGCTTGAACTACCGCTACGCGATGCTGGTCAGTCTGTCCTTGCGCACGTTCCCTCTGCTCGAACGCGAGCTGGGCAAGATCTACGATAGCCAGCAGGCGCGCGGCATGGAGCTGCGCGGCACGCTGCGAAAGCTCATCCGGCTGCTTCCCGTGATGATGCCATTTGTCCTCCGCGCGCTGCGGCGTTCAAACGAGATTGCGGTGTCGATGGAGTTGCGCGGCTTCGGCTACAAGAAGCAGCGCACCTGGCAGCGTGCCATCGCGCTGCGGGCCAGCGACCGGGTCGCGCTGACCGTCCTCGCGACCGCCACTGTGGCCTACGCGGCGATCCGGCTGGCTCGGCCGCGGTGGTTCCTGTGATCGCCGTGCTCATCCTTGGTGGGGGGTTGATCGCGGCAACGCTCCTGCGACCAGGTAGGCGATGAGGCAGAGCGGTAGCTCGATTTGGATTCCCCAGTAGTAGATCTCGCCCGCGAGCACCCAGGAGAGCAGGACGTAGATCGCGATCGCGGCGAGATGGCCGGCCAATTGGACCATGCCGAGACGGCGGTAGGTGACAGCATAGGCCGTCAGCACCAGTGGCAGAAGGGCGGTGAGGCGGCCAATCGAGAAGCCGGCGAGAAACGAGAAGACGAACCCGCCTGACGTCGCAATCGACAGTACGGCGAGCCCACGTCGATAGCTTTGCGCCAGAAGTGGCACTCCTGCCAGCGCGCCAACCAGGAAGATCGTCAGGCTGGCCAGCGCGAGTATCGCGAACAACTAGCCGCGGGCGAGCGGCGCCGACTCGAGCGGGCCATGAGGTAGTTCGCCCTGCACGACCTCGAATCCCGTGGTGTTGCTCAGGACCTCGACGTGCTCGTTCTGCACATGGAGGTCGAACGCGCCCTTGCCGGCACGCAGGTTGCGCAGCGTCAAGGTCGGCAGCCACCACGGCATCGCCGGGTTGACGTGAATTTTCTTTGCGCGGCCGTCGGTGTGGATACCGCAGAGGATCGCAACCAACCGGAAGACGGCGGCGGCGGCCCAGGCCTGCGGGACGTTCGTGCCGAGGTAGGGGACCGGGGAGGTGCCTTTCTCGCGGGTGATGCCGGCGAACAGTTCCGGCAGCCGGTAGTCAGCGAAGCGCTCGGCGGCGGCGAAGATGCCTTCCGCGATCATCTGCGCCTCGTTCGGTCGTCCGGCGCGGCGGAAGCCGCCGGCGATCGTCGCATTGTCGTGGGGCCAGACCGAGCCATTGTGGTACGAGTGCGGGTTGTAGCTCTTGTGCGCGGTGGACAGCGTGCGGATGCCCCAGCCGCTCCACATGTCCGGCTGCATCAACCGGTCGACGACGCGGTTGGCTCGATCGGGCGGCACGATGCCGCTAGCGAGCAGGTGCCCGGCGTTCGAGGCCACGCTCTTGACCGGTTTCTTCTCGCCGTCTAGCGCGAGATAATATGTCCCCTCGCTCTCCCACCAGAAGGTCTCGTTGAAGCGGTCGTAGAGTTCCACTGCCCGCTTGCGCAAGGCCGCGGCGCGCTCATCGTCGCCCCACACCTTGGAGAGCTCGGACATCCGCAGGTAAGCGTCGAAGGCATACCCCTGCAGCTCGCAGAGCGCGATCGGGAGCGAGGCGATCGTGCCGTCCTCATGCTGGACAGAGTCGTGGGAGTCCTTCCAACCCTGGTTATAGAAGCCACGGCTGGAACGGGTCTTGTATTCCTGGAAGCCGTCGCCGTCGCGGTCGCCGTAATGGATCAGCCACTCCAGGGCTTGCTCGGCATTCGGGCGGTATCTGCTGAGCAGCGAATCGTCGGCCAGCCACTGGAAGGCATACGACAGCACGATCAGATAAAGGGAGGTCGCATCGTGCGTGCCGTAGTAGGGGGCGAAGGGGAGTAACCCCAGGGTCGCGATCTCGCCGAAGCGCAGTTCGTGCGGGATCTTGCCCGGCTCCTTGTCCTGCTCGGCATTGTCGTCGTGCGCCTGCACCCTCGCCAGCCGATCCAGGGCGCCGAGCGCGAACTCCGGAAAGGCGCTGATGCTCTCCATGGCGACCACCAGCGAGTCGCGCCCAAACAGCGTCACGTACCATGGGATCCCGGCGGCGGGGACATAGACGCTCTTCTTGACGGCGAAGTCCGACATCCGGAGCGCCTCCATGTCGCCGACGGCCTGCCCCCAGATCTTTGGCAGGATGGGATGGCTCGTCTCGACCATCACCGGCGGGAGCCTGCCGGTGGCCATGTCTTCGCGCGAGTCACCGACGGCATGGCAGGGGAGGACGCGGGCGCGATGGCCATCGATGACCGGCATCCACTCGATGCAGGTGTGCCAGGTGGATTTCGGTGCCAGGTTGAGGACGAATCCCAGCCGGCCGTTCGCGTACTCCGGCGCCGAATCGCATTTCGTCACGCGTAACACCAGGTCGCGCTGGAATGAGGCGTTGCGGTAGGCCGTCCGCAACTCGGCCGCCTTCTCGTGCCAGG
>JALZAV010000106.1 GCA_030948145.1 Candidatus Dormiibacterota bacterium | reverse complement strand
CGCCGTTCCGCCGCAGGCAGCCAGCGCGAGCGAGAGCGCGAGTGCTGAAGCGCTGCCGATCAGAAGACGATTGGATCCCATGTCGATCTCCCTGAGTCAATGGATGCGGTCGCAAGTGATTACGCGCTGGGGTTACCCTTGCGCCGGGCGTGGTCTCGGTGTACGATGGCTGGCACCATGACGAGGCGTGTCACGCTGGGGTCTTCCTACGCGTACCTCGGGCCGGATCGGATCCGGCTCGGGACGAGCTAGCGCCGCTCCTCCCGCCGCCGACCGATACCCGGCCTCCTTCCAGAACGGAGTGTTGGCGCGTCCCAGGAGGTCAAGGAATGGCAGTTCGCGGCATTCGCGGTGCGACGACCACGGAAGACGATTCGGCCGAGGCGATCCTAGAGGCGACCACCGAACTGCTGACGCAGCTCGCGGCGGAAAACCAGCTTGATCCGCAGGATATTGCCGGCGCGTGGTTCACGACGACCACCGATCTCACGGCCGAGTTTCCGGCGACGGCCGCCCGCCGGCTTGGATGGACCCACGTGCCACTCCTCTGCGCACACGAGATGCAGGTGCCCGGGACCAACGCCCGCAGCATCCCGCACTGCATCCGGGTCCTGTTGCTGATCAACACCGAGCGGCCGGCCGCGGCAATCCGCTTCGTCTATCTCCGTTCCGCCCGTAACCTGAGGGCCACCCCGTGATCATCGTGATGCGGCACGACGCCACCCCTGCCCAGGTTCAGAACCTGGTTGCCCAGGTCCATGCCCACGGCTTCAAGGCGCATTTGAGCGGTGGCGACGAGCGCACCGTCATCGGTGTCATCGGCATTGACCCGTACTCGCTGCGCGATGCGGTCGCCGGAGCGCCAGGCGTGGCCGAGGTGGTGCGGATCACGAAGCCATTCAAGCTGTCCAACCGCGAGTTCCGGGCCGGCGACACCAGGGTGCGGGTCGGTGACCACGAGGTTGGTGGCGATCGCATCTGGATCGTGGCCGGGCCCTGCTCGGTTGACAACGAGGACGTCTTCCTCGAAACCGCTCGCGCTGTCAAGCGGGCGGGCGCCGATGCTCTGCGCGGCGGCGTCTTTAAGCCGCGCACCTCGCCCTACAGCTTCCAGGGGCTCAGGGGCGACGGCATCGAAATCCTGAAACGCGCGCGCCATGAGACGGGCCTCCCACTCGTGTGCGAGGTGCTCGCGCCTGCGGACATCGAGGTCCTCGGGGAGGTCGCCGATGTACTCCAGATCGGAGCTCGGAACATGCAGAACTTTTCGCTTCTGTCGGAGGTTGGTCGGGCGCGGAAGCCCGTACTCCTGAAGCGAGGCATGTCGGCCACCATCGAGGAGTGGTTGCTCTCCGCGGAGTACGTCCTCTCCCAGGGCAACTACGACGTCATCCTCTGCGAGCGGGGCATCCGAACCTTCGAGACCTACACCCGCAACACGCTCGACCTGAACGCGGTCCCGTTGATCCGCGAGCTGAGCCACCTTCCGGTGATCGTTGACCCAAGCCACGGCACCGGTCGTCGCTCGCTGGTGACCCCCATGGCCCTGGCCGGGATCGCGGCCGGGGCGCACGGCCTGCTCGTCGAGGTCCACGCGCAACCCGAGACCGCGCTCTCCGATGGCGCCCAATCGCTGACGCCCTCCGGCTTCGAGGAGCTCGTCCACCAGCTCGGCCCGCTCGCCGCGGCGCTGGGAAGGGCGGTCGCGGTCCCATGAGGGAGGTCGGGATCGTCGGCCTGGGTTTGATCGGGGGGTCGCTCGGGCTGGCCTTGAGGCGGCTGCATGACCGCGTCCATGTGACCGGGGTCACGCGCAGCCCCGGCAATGCCGATGCGGCGGTCGCCCGCGGGGCGGTCGACCGAACCGGCACCAGCCTGCAAGTCCTTCGCGGGTGCGAGCTGGTGGTCCTGGCGACCCCGATCGCAGACATCACCGTCATGCTCGAGCAGGTGGCGGAAGCCGTCCCGGAGCCGGCGCTCATTACGGACGTAGCCAGTGTGAAGCTACCGATTCTCGATGCCGCCCGCCGGCTGCCCGCGCCGGCGCGATTTCTCGGCGGACACCCCATGGCGGGCAAGACCGAAAGTGGCCTGACGCACGCCGACGCCTCGCTCTTTCAGGGGATGGCCTGGGTCTTCACCCCCTTCGATGGACAGGACCTGGCCCCGTTTCAGTGGTGGTTCGAGCTCATCGGCGAGATCGGGGCGCGGCCGTCCGTCATGGCCGCCGAAGACCACGACCGGCAGGCCGCCTACGTCAGCCACCTTGCGTTCACCCTCAGCGCCGTCTACGCCGCGACCGTCAACGCCCACGGGGGCGATGCCATGGCCGGGCCTGGCTTTCGAAGCATGACGCGGCTGGCGGCCGGTGATCCGCGGATGTACGGCGACATCGCCTCGGCAAACCATGGGCCCTTGCTCCAGGCGATCGACGCTTTTTCGGAAACCCTGGCCGAGTATCGCCGGCGGATCGCGGCGCAGGACCGCCTGTCCGATTTGTTCACGGAGGTCCCGCGTGCGCGCGCTTGACATACGGGTTCCGGGTGACAAATCGATTGCGCATCGAGCCCTGATCCTCGGCGCGCTCGCCGCCGGGGAGAGTGTGATCCAGAACGTGCCGGCGGGGCATGATGTGCTGGCGACCGAGGCCTGTTTGCGCGCGCTGGGTGTCGCGGTCGACCGGGCGAGTGGGCGCGCTCGAATTGCCGGCGACGGCGTTGCCGGACTGCGAGCTCCCGCCGAGCCGCTTGATTGCCTGAATTCAGGGACCACCATGCGGCTGCTTTCGGGCGTCCTCGCCGGCAGCTCCGTCAGTGCCGGCTTGACCGGCGACGCATCACTCCAGCGACGCCCGATGGCCCGCGTCATCGATCCACTTCGGGCGATGGGTGCGCGCATCAGGTCGCGTGATGGGATGCCGCCGCTCTGGATCGAGGGACAGCGCCTGACCGGCCGGGATCACCGGTTGCCGACCCCGAGTGCGCAGGTGAAGAGCGCCCTGCTGCTGGCAGGACTTACCGCGGCGGGGCCGACCTCCGTCGAGGAACCGGTTCCGACTCGCGACCACACCGAGCGCCTGATGCGGGCGATGGGTGCGCAGATCCTCAACGACGATGGCGTCGTATGCCTCCAGCCGATCACGGCGCCGCTGCAACCCCTGCAGTTCGCCATACCGGGCGATCTCTCGTCGGCCGCCTTCTGGCTTGCCGCCGCCGCCATGCGCCCGGGCTGGTCCGTCCGGGTACTCGAGGTCGGTCTGAATCCCACGAGAACCAGGTTCCTTCGCATCCTCGAGTCCATGGGGGCCGCGGTCCGGATCGAGGAAATACCTGGGATCGCGATTGAACCGATGGGCGACGTGACGGTGACCGGAGGGACGCTCCGCCCCCTGCACATCGGCGATAAGGAGGTCGCCGAAGCCATCGATGAAATCCCGATCCTGATGCTGGCGGCAACCCAGGCAGACGGAACGAGTTCGATCGACGGCGCCGCCGAACTGCGCGTCAAAGAAAGCGATCGGCTCCGCGCCATGGCTGACGGGCTTCACCGAATGGGTGTCGACGTCGAGGAGTTCCCGGATGGCGTTCGAATCACCGGCCCCGCGGTGTTGCGACCGGCGGTTGTTGACGCCTACGGCGATCACCGGGTCGCGATGGCGCTCGCGATCGCCGGCTTGCTCGGGGACCGGCCGACCGAGATCATCGGGGCGGAGTCGGCGAGCGTCTCCTACCCAGGCTTCTTCAAGCAACTGGCGATCGTGGCCCGTGGCTGATCCGAGGCAGCGCGTCGTCCTCATCGGCGGCTCGGTCCAGCAGAGCCTCTCGGCCGCTTTGCAAAATGCGGGGTTCCGCGCCGCCGCAATCGACTGCCGGTACGAGCCGCACGATGTCTCGTCCGACCGGCTGGCGGCATTCATCGATCAGCTACGTGGTAACGAAGGCATCCTCGGTGCAAACGTCACGATCCCGCACAAGGAAGCTGTAATTCCGCTTGTCGACGAGGTGGATGCGCCGGCCCGGGCGATCGGCGCCGTGAACACCATCAGCAGGAGCGGTCAACGGCTCCTAGGTTCGAACACCGACGGCCAGGGGTTCCTCGGCGCGCTGGCCGAGATCGGCTATGACCCCGCCGGTAAGACCGCCGTCATCATCGGCGCGGGCGGGGCGGCCCGGGCCGTGGTGACCGTTCTCAAGCCGCTGGTCGATCGCCTGTGGGTTGTCAACCGGACAGTCGAGCGAGCTGAACGGCTCTGCGCCGAACTGGGGGTGCAGGAGGGGGGCGCCGCTCCGCTGGCGCAGCTCGATCGATTGCTCAAGGGTCAGGTGCTGGTCGTGAATGCGACACCCACCGACGTCACGCTTCCGCCTGAGAACGCATCCTTCTTGTTCGACCTCCGATCCAGGTCCTCGATCACCGGTCGCTTGATGCTGCTGTACCAGGGAATGGCTGCGTTCGAGATCTGGACTGGCCGTCGGGCACCGATGGAAGCCATGCGCCAGGCCCTGATGAAGGCTGCCAATGGTGTGACCGCATGACGCTTCGGTACCTGACCTCCGGTGAGTCGCACGGTGAGCGGCTGACGGTCATCCTCGATGGCGTTCCCGCCGGCCTGGCCCTCACGACGGCTGACCTTCAGGCTGATATGACGCGTCGCCAGGGCGGGCACGGCCGCGGCGGGAGGATGAAGATCGAGCATGACGAGGCCCGCATCGTATCGGGGGTGCGGGGCGGCCGGACGCTGGGCTCGCCGATCACACTCGAGATCTCGAATCGCGATTGGAAGAACTGGCAGGCGGTGATGGCGGTCGAGGCCGAGGGTCTCAAGCGCAAACCAATCACCCGGGTGCGGCCGGGTCACGCGGATCTGGCCGGGATGCTGAAGTACGGGGCCGACGATGCCCGCGACGTGCTCGAGCGGGCCAGTGCCCGGGAAACGGCGGCGCGCGTTGCCGCCGGTGGCGTGGCGAAGCGGCTGCTGGCGCCCTTCGGCATCGAGGTCCGCAGCTACACGCGCTCGATCGGCCCGATCGATGCGACCGTGCCGGCCGAGGTCAGCTGGGAGCTGGTCGAGGACTCGCCGGTCCGCGCGCCGGACCCGAAGGCGAGCGAGGCGATGGTCGCGGCGATCGACCGGGCGCGTGCCGACGGCGACACCCTTGGCGGCGTCTTCACCGTTGTCGCCACCGGCGTCCCGCCGGGCCTGGGCAGCTACCGCCAGTGGGATACGCGGCTCGACGGTCTCCTCGCCCAGGCGATCGTCAGCATTCCCGCCTGCAAGGCGATGTCACTCGGCGACGGGATCGAATCGGCCGGCCGGCCCGGCTCGCAAGTGCACGATGTCCCGGTCTTCGGCGAGCGTGGGCTTACCCATGAAACGAATCGAGCCGGCGGCATCACGGGCGGGATCACGAACGGCGAGCCCGTGGTGGTCCACGGGATTATGAAGCCGATCTCGACGCTCCTCAAGCCGCTGCGCACGGTGGACCTCAAGACCAGAGAGGAGGCGAACGCGCATTACGAGCGCAGCGACATCTGCGTCGTGCCGGCCGCCGGCGTCGTCGGCGAAGCGATGGTGGCCCTGGTCCTGGCCAATGCGTTCCTGGAAAAGTTCGGCGGCGACTCAATCGTTGAAGTAGAGCGGAACCTCAAGGGATATCTGGCGGGGCTGCCGCGGTGAACAACATCGTTCTCATCGGCTTCATGGGAAGCGGGAAGTCAACCGTCGGCCGTCTGCTCGCGGAGCGGCTCAAAAGGCCGTTTCGCGATCTGGATGACGAGATCGCCACCGCGACAGGTCAGCCGATCGCGATCACCTTCGAGAGGGAGGGGGAGGAAGGATTCCGCCGGCGTGAGTCCGATTGCCTTCGCGCGGCGCTCGAGGCGGACGGCCAGGTGATCGCGGTCGGCGGCGGCGCGCCACTGGTCGAGGAGAACTGGGCCCGGCTGCGCGATGGCAACACCGTGGTGGCGCTGACGGCCGAGCCGCGCGAGTTGGCCGAGCGCCTGCGCGGATCCACGGACCGGCCGCTGCTCTACCCCGACCCGCCCACGGCGCTTGCGAGGCTGCTCCCGGTTCGGACGCCCCGATACCTGGAGGC
>JALZAV010000105.1 GCA_030948145.1 Candidatus Dormiibacterota bacterium | reverse complement strand
GCGGGTCTGGTCACGGATGAGGCAGAGCGCCGCCGGATTTTCGGGGACATCGAGGCGGAGTTCGAACGTACCGCCGAGGCGGTGCTCCTGATCACCGAGCAGGAGACGATTCTCGAGCGGCAACCGAGCCTGCTCGCCAGCCTCCGGTTACGCGACCCGTACCTTGACCCGATGAGCTATCTGCAGGTGCGGCTGCTGCGTGAGCTACGCGCTTTGAATCCGGACGATCCGGCGCGCCGCCCTCGCCTGGAAGCGGTGTTGCGAACCATCAACGGCATCGCCGCCGGGCTGCAGAACACCGGCTGATCAGCGCGTTCGGGGGAGCCAGCCCGGCCGGGCCGCCTCGTACCTGGTGATCACGCCGGCCTGGCGGAGCGTGAGGGCGACTTCGTCCCAGCCGTTGAGAAGACACTCGCGAGAAAAGGGATCGGGGGTGAAGGGAATCGCTACCCCCTCCCCATCCCTCCCCGCAAGGGGGAGGGGGTCAAAGGAGATTGTTGATTCGACGAGGTCGACGGTGATCGAGAGGCCGGGCTCGGCAAGGGCGCGCTCGATCAGCGCGCGCGTCACCGGCTCGGGAAGCTCGATGGCCAGCAGCCCGCAGCGGACGCTGTTGCTCTTGAAGATGTCGGCGAACGACGGCGCGATGACCGTCCGGAATCCGGCGTCCAGCAGCGACCAGGGGGCATGTTCGCGCGAGGACCCGCAGCCGAAGTTCGGTCCGGTCACCAGCGCCGATGCCCCGCGGTAGGCGGGCCGGTCGAGGATGAAGTCGCCGCTCTTGCGCCAGTCGTAGAAGAGGAAGGGGCCATAGCCGGAGCGCTCGATCCGCTTCAGGAATTGCTTCGGGATGATCTGGTCGGTGTCTACATCCGCCCGATCCAGCGGCGCGAGCACGCCGGTGACACGAGTGAACGGTTCCATCAGTTGAACGCCCGGACATCCACCAGGTGGCCAGCGATCGCCGCGGCGGCGGCCATCGGGGGGCTGACCAGGTGGGTGCGGCCGCCGCTCCCCTGGCGGCCCTCGAAATTTCTATTGCTCGTCGAGGCGCACCGCTCGCCAGGATCCAGGATGTCCGGATTCATCCCGAGGCACATGGAACAGCCGGCGTCGCGCCAATCGAATCCGGCTTCGCGAAAGACCACGTCGAGGCCCTCCTTTTCCGCCTGCCGTTTGACCGCCGCCGAGCCCGGGACCACCATGGCCCGCACCCGTCGGTGCACCGCCCGCCCGCGGACAACGCTGGCGGCGAGGCGCAGATCCTCGAGGCGGGCGTTCGTGCAGGACCCGATGAATACGCGGTCGATCGCGATCGCCTCGATCGCGGTACCCGGATCAAGCGCCATGTAACGGAGCGCCCGCTCGTCGGTTTCGGTTCGCGGCTGCGGGACATGGCCGGTGACCGGCACGGACTGGCCCGGATTGGTGCCCCAGCTGACATAGGGCTCCAGCGCGTTCGCATCGATCCCGACCTCGCGGTCGTAGGTGGCCCCGGCATCGGTGCCGAGGGCCTGCCATTGCTCGACGGCCTCTTCCCAACGGGCTCCCGCCGGCGCGTGCGCGCGTCCCTTCAGATAGGCAACCGTGGTCGCGTCCGGCGCGACCATACCGGCGCGGGCGCCACCCTCGATCGTCATGTTGCAGACCGTCAGCCGACCCTCCATCGACAGGCCACGAATTGTCGAGCCGCGATACTCGATCACGTGGCCCTGGCCGCCGGCGACACCCATCCGAGCGATGAGGCCGAGCGCCACGTCCTTGGCAGTCACACCGAGCGGCAGGTCGCCCTCGACCGTGACCGCCATGTCCTTCGGCCGCGCGATGCGCAAGCACTGGGTGGCCAGCACGTGCTCGACCTCGGAGGTCCCGATGCCGAAGGCGAGCGCGCCGACCGCCCCATGGGTCGAGGTATGCGAATCGCCGCAGACGATCACCATGCCGGGCTGGGTAAGGCCGAGCTCCGGCCCGATCACGTGCACGATCCCCTGGCGGGCGCTCCCCATGCCGTAGAGCGGAACGCCCTCGCGCCGGCAGTTCTCCTCGAGCGCGGCCATCTGGCGCTCGGCGAGCTCGTCCGCCTGCGCCCGGCCGCCGCGTGTCGGTACATCGTGATCCATGGTGGCGAGCGTCAGGTCAGGCCTGCGGACTTTCCTCCCGCTCAGGCGAAGGCCCTCGAAGGCCTGGGGCGAGGTGACCTCGTGGACCAGGTGGAGGTCGACATAGAGCAGGTCCGGCTCGCCGTCGCGCGCGGCGACGACGTGCGAGTCCCAAATTTTCGATGCCAGCGTCCGCGGGCTCCCCGCCACCTACTTCGCCTCTCCGAGGGCCCGGACGCGCAACGCCAGCAGGAGATCAAGCCGGGCATCGGCGTCTTTGAGATCCAGGCCGGTGACCTCGCTGATCCGGCGGAGCCGGTAGTGGAGCGTGTTGAGGTGAATATGCAGGTCCCGCGCGGACTGCCGGAGATTGCCGTGCCGTTGCAGGTACATCTCCAGCGTCCGCAGCAACGGCGTCCCGCGCGCCTGGTCGTAGCTGACGAGCGCCCCGAGCAGGCGGCCCGCGAACGCCTCGAGCCCGTCGCGGTCCTCGACCTGTGCGAGCAGGCGGTAAACGCCGAGCCGATCGTAGTTCACCACCTGCTCGCGCTTGCCGAAGCGCACCATCAGCTCGAGCGCGCGCTGTGCCTCGATGAACGCCGGCTGGAAGTCGGCCGGCTTGACGCAGAGGCGGCTGATCGCGACCGAGACGGTAATGCCGAGCTCCGACTCGGAAACGGTTTCTCGGATCGCGTTAGCCAGGGCCTCCGGCTCACCCTCCTTGCCATCCGCTGGCTGCGGGACCAGCGCGATGACGCTATCGCTGTGCGCCGTGATCAGGTGGCGCGGATGCTTGCGGCGCACCGTTCCGGTCACCAGCTGCAGCAACTGGTGCTTGAGCGCGATCACCTTGCCCTCCTCGTAGCGCCGATCGCGGATGAAGAGACGGAAATGATCGATATCAACCAGCAGCAGCCGGTGCGGGACGGAAAGGTCGTAGTGGAGATGGCGCGCCCGCCGGTGCACGTTCGCTTCGTCGCCGGAGGTACCGTTGAGCAGGTCGTCGACCAGCTCGCCGCGGACGCGGTCCTCGGCTTCGGTCACCTCGCGCTGCTTGATCATCTCCAGCGCGATCACGGTCGCCGCGTGCTCGATGGCGACCATCGCCAGTTCCTCGTGCTGGGCCGGGTGATCGATGATCGAGAGGTAGCCGAGGTGCTCGCGCCCGGCCAGCACCGGGGCCATGATTCGGCGGGCGGTCAGCCCCAATTCGGGGATGGGGGGAACCTGACGGGGTGCCCGACCCTGCACGACCCCCTGGAGCATGGTCTTGATGGCCGCCGCCTGCTGGACCTTGACCGGCGTGCCGTGCTGCGCCAGCGTTTGCTGCCGGTGGCGATCCGTGAGACCCGGCACGACGTGGCTGGCGAGCAGGTGGAAGCTCGCGTCCTCGAGCGAGATCGAACTCTCGACCAGCTCTCCAAGTGTCTTGACGATCTCATCCAGGCCCTGCGCGTTGAGCGCGAGGTCGGTGAACTGGCGGTGGATCTCGATCGACCGCCGGAGCTCGGCGTTCTGGCCGTTGATGATCCGCTCCAGGATCGGGTTCATGATCTCGAGGTAGGAGACGTCCTCAGGGATCCGGATCAGCGAGATCTTGTACTCGTCCGCCTGGCGCAGCATCGCCGGCGGGATCTTCGGCAGGTAACGGTCCGGCTTGATGACGAGGCCCGAGGAGCCGGCTGCCGCCAGGTTGCGCATCAGGTCCCGCTGGGCCGCCGGGTCGTCCTTGATCGCGAAGGCGACCGTCAGCAGCAGCTCGCCTTCGGCCAGCCAGCTGATCGTCTCCGGGGACTCGAGCACCTTCACCCAGGTGATGGTGCGGTCGAGGCCGCCGGCGCCGGCCAGCACCTCCCCCTTCCTCAAGCCCCCGAGCGCCATCGCATCCCGCACGGTCAGCGCCATGGGAGTGACTAGTATGCGGAATCGGCGATTGCTTGTGAAGGGCCGAAGCGGGCTCAGCCAGCTCCGTTGTGCATGAGGCACCCAATCAACCAGTGCGATTCATACCATCCGCACAATGGACGGCGCGCACGAGCACTGTTAGCGTGTCAGGCTGAGGTAACCGGCGGCGATGGGGCTACTCAACCCCGGAGCCGGTTGACTCGACAAGAGCGGCGGCCCGCCGGCCGCAAGCAGGGTGGTACCACCGGGGCGGGCGAGTCCTGGTCCTTGCAGCAGAGCCGTTAAGCAGTTCAGCTTGCAAGGAGGTATCGATGGCCAGCTACACAATCAACATCCCCGACCCGTTGCACCACGAAATCCAGGAGCGCCGGCACCAGATCGACGTTGCGGGGATCGTGACGGAGGCGCTAACCGCCGCCGTCACCCGGCGTCACCAACCGGCGCACGAGTTCGGACGAGACCACGAGGTGACCGAAGCCATCAATCGCATGTACAGCGGGTAACGGCCGTTATGAGCACCGAGATGATCGAACGGATCGAGGAGGACGTCGAACCGTTTACCCCGGCCGGGCTGGAGCGATCGAGCGGAAACTACTGGCTCATCGAGACGCTGCGGCGCTGGGGGATCACCACCTATGCCGGGGTCAACGGCGGGGGGCTGATCCATGTGACCAAGCACCTCGAGCCTCTGATCGACCTCGAGGAAGCCCGGGATGGGTCGCCTCGAATGCTAAGCATGGGGGAGTACGTGGCCGGCTTCGTGCCGCTGGGCTATTACCTGGCGTCCGGCCGGGTTGGCGGCTGCATCACGACGACAGGCGCCGCCACCAAGCTTGGGAGCAGCGGCATCACCGATGCCAAGCTGCACAACATCCCTGCGGTCTTCCTCGTGGCCCTGAACTCCACGCTCTCGGTCGGGTTGGGCCCGCTTCAGGACGTGTCCATCCACGGCATGAACATCGTGCCCCAGCTCGAAGCCGAGCTTGGAGAAGGGTGCGTCGTCATCGACGACATCGACACGATGGAAGAGAAGCTCGAGCAGGCGCAGCGCGTGCTGCGGCAGTCGAAGCCGGTCGCGATCTGCTTCTACCCCGACATCCTGTCGAAGCCGGCGAGCATCGACGTTCCGTTCGAGGCCGCGCCGCGCGGCTTCGACGCCGCGGATGTCGAGCGATTCCTCGAGGAGTTCCCACGGATCGCCGACGGACGCCGGGTCGTCATCTATGTTGGCAGCGAGGCGGCGCGCTGGCCGGGCATGCCGGCAATGACGACGAGGCTGTCGACGTTGCTCCAGGCGCCGACCGTATGGTCGGTCAACGGCGCGAACGCCGTCTCGAAGGACAACCCCTACGGTTTTGGCTACATCTCCTTCGGCGGGAACGACGAGGCGATGAAGCTCTGGCGCGGCATCGGGCCGGACGATTGCGTCATCACGTTGGGCTTTGACGCCGGCGAATACTCGCTGAACCTGGCATCGATCCCAGCCGGACGGGTCTGGCACTTCACCGGGTGGGAGGAGCCCTACGGCCACATCAACGGGGATTTCCGCCACCGAGTTCGTGGGGATTACCGGATGGTTCGCGGCGACCTCGACGCCCTTCTTACAGAAATCATCCCGCGGCTCGCGCAGCGCGGCGTCGGGCGACGGCCGCCGCAGGCGATCCCGGCCCGCCTCAACAGCCGCGTCATCTCGCGGGACGTGCGCCCCGGCCGGGTCGACTTCATGGCCTTCTACGAGCGGCTGCACGCCTCCTGGCGTCCGAACAGCATCGGGTTCGATGACGTTTGTATCGCCTACAAGGACCGGCAGTACGTGACCCAGCGCCCGCATCCAAACATGCCCTTTCATACGACCCACGACGGGTCGGCGATGGGCGGCGGCTTCGGGCTCGGCATTGGCGCGAAGCTGGCCGATCCGAGTCTGCATACGTTCATCTTTTCCGGGGACGGTTGCTGGCGACTGTATGGGGGAGCGCTGGCCGACGCAGCGAACCTGGACCTGCGGCTCTTCATCATCAATAACGGGGTCTACGGGATCGTGGACAAGGGACTCGAGGTGGTCATCCCCGAGGTCGACCGGCGCCGCTACCACGCCTCGCTGCCCTCGATCGACTTTGTCGGCGCGGCGCGGGC
>JALZAV010000037.1 GCA_030948145.1 Candidatus Dormiibacterota bacterium | reverse complement strand
TCCTTTGGCGCTTCTCCGCTCGCGGGCCGCAAACAGCCGAGGAGTTGGCCAACGCCAGGCGCGCTTCAGCGTCCGAGCGGATGCTTCAACGGGTCGCCTCGCCAGACGAAATAGGAATAGACGGTGACCAGGGCGATCGTCGCGAGGAGGATGACGAGCACCACGGCAAAGATCGTCCCACTTCTTGTCAGACCGGCGATCACCATCGCCGCCCCGATGGCGACGAACACTCGCCCGGCCAGGCGATGGGTCTTGTCCCATGAAAGATCGCTGGAGAGCGTCCACGGAGTTCGGATACCGAAGAAGAAGTTACTGCGGGCCTTCCCCAGGTAGTTGCCGATCACGATCAGGAGGCTGCCGACCAGGAGCGCGGTCACGGTGACGATGTTGGCCGGTCGGCCGACCGCGGCGAGGACGATCAGCAGGTGGGCGCCCGCTAGAACAACGAGCGTCCCGATCCATGTAACCAGGTATGGCTTCGCCGATTGCGCCAGGTTGAGGCGTCGGGGTTCCAGCTGCGGAATGAAGGCAAGCAGCACGGCGATGGCCAGCCCAACGACCGGTAACAGGAGCAGCGCAACCTCCTTGCTCGCATAGCCGTTCGGGTTGCCGGCGGCGTCCCAGTGGACAGCGATCTGGCGTCCAGCAGGGATCTGGGACCAGGCCCAGAGCGACACCGCCCCCATGAAGGCGATCAAGAGCGCGCTCCCAATAATGCCAGGCTTCCTGTTCATTTCCGAGCTCCTTTCCCAAGTTTGAAGGTGGTCATCAGGGCGAGTAGCGCCTCCTCGAGCACGGACACGTTGAGCCGATAGGTGATGGTCGTCGCGACCTTGTCGGCCTGAATCAGATCAGCCTCCTTCAGCACCGCGAAGTGGCCGGAGAGTGTTGGCTTCGCCAGGTCAAAATGGTCGGCCAGCTCGCCGGCTGTCATATCCCGCTTGCGCAGCAGCTCGAGGATCCGGCGGCGGGTTGGGTCGGAGAGGGCTTTGTACACACCGTTCATGGGCTTATGTTCGCTATTTCGCTAACGACCGAATTATAGCCGTCGTCGCGGCGGCGGCGCCCGGCTGGCGGCCGCGCTACACCGCCCTCTTTCACTGGTGGGTTTCCTTCAGCTTCTCCGTGTCGGCCACCATCCCCGACGGCGGCGACCAGGCGACAGCCGTTCTCACGTTGTTGTTGCTCGACCGCCTACTCCGTGCGGGTGACGGTTGAGTAAGCCGCCCACGAGGCCGGGCTGCCCGGTATCGTTGGCACCCGGATGGTAGAGCAGCGGTGGCGGGCGGCGGACATTCTCCGTCTGGGCATTGGTGAGGGCCAGCAACTGGTCTATACACGGGCAACACGAACCGCCCAGGTCATGCCGCGGGTGCAGGCGGCGCTCCTCGCAAGCTGCCAGACGTTTCGCACCCTTGATGAGCATGCCCGAGCGGCTTTGAGCCAGCTCCACCCGAGCGACATAGCGGCTACCCGCGCCCAGCTCCAGGCGTTCGCCCGCGACGGTCTCCTGGTGGAAGAGGCGTCCCTGCGGACCCGTTGCCTGGCCGCGCCCCACCGGGACGCGGGACCCATATCGATTTCGACAGTCAGTGTCGTGACCGCCGATCGAGTTGCGTCCCTGGAGCGGTGCCTATCCAGCTACATCGACAATGCGCGATCCCACCAGCGCACCGTCCAGTTCCGGGTGATGGACGACGCCCGCACGCCCGACGCTCGAACGGCGACCCAGCAGATGCTCGGCACGCTCGCTCGTGACTGCGGCGTCGCAATCGCCTATGCCGGGGCTGATGAAAAGCGAGCGCTGGCCGCAGCACTAACACGCGATGGTGAGATCCCTCCAGACGTCATCGAGTTCGCGCTCTTCGACCCGGAGGGATGCGGCCGGTCCACCGGCGCGAACCACAACGCGCAGCTGCTCTATGGTGCCGGCCGGCTTTTCGTCAGCGTCGACGATGACACGACGGCGCGGCTCGCCGCCACTCCTGGAGCGAAGGCGGGGATCGCGCTGTCGTCCGAGTACGAGTCGCAACCGACCTGGTTCTTTGCGGACCGGGCGCGGGCGCTCGAGTCGGCCACGTTCGAGGACCACGACGCCATCGCCATCCATGAGCAGCTGCTCGGCCGGACCGCGAGCGCGTGTCTGCGCGAACTCGACCCCGCAAGTCTGGTGGTAGACCGGCTGGGGGCGATGCTGCTGCGGCAGATTGAGTCGGGACGCGGCCGCGTGCTGGTCACGCAAACCGGCCTGGTCGGCGACGCCGCTTCCGCATACCCGCCGGCGTTGAGTCACCTCAGCGGCGAGTCCTTCTCCCGGCTGGTTGCGAACGAGCCCGACTACCGCGAAGCCATGCGCAGTCGGGAGGTCGCACGGGGCATCGCCCAGCTGACGATCACGGACAACGCCGCGCTGTCGACGGGTCCGGCGATAGCCCTGGATGCCCGCGAGCTGCTCCCACCATTCTTTCCGGTCCAGCGGAACACCGATGGGATCTTCGGCGTGACGCTGCGGACCACGATCGAGGGTGGCTGCATCGCCCACCTCCCATGGACGCTCGAGCATGCCCCGGCGGACGCTCGCATCATCCCCGGCGACGCGCTCACCCGGTTTGCCGGCCACTCCCGTCTCCAGGACGTCGTCCTTGCCAGCATCCACTCCGTCCCTGCCATTGCTGCCGGTGGCGGCCACGATGCGTCCGCTCGGATGACGGCTCTGGGTGAGCACTTACGTGCGCTTGGATCTCTCGAGAACCAGGACTTCCTGACGTTCTTGCGTCCCTGGGTCTGGCGCATCAAGGGCAGCTTCATCGCCGCACTCGAAGAGGACCTGGCGGCGCACGACAACCAGCCGGTCTATTGGGCCGCGGACGTGCGGCGTTTCCTGGAATCGCTGCGCGAGGCCATGGCAACTGACGCATATTTCATACCGGAGGACCTCCCGTCCGCCCGCAACGACGAGGAGCGGATGAACCTCACGCGCCGTCTCGTTCGGCGTTTCGCGGACCTGCTGGTGTGGTGGCCTGCAATCTTCGAGCGAGCTCGAGCGCTGCAGGCCAATGGCTCCCGATTGGTCCAGCGCCTTTGAGCAGCGCCGAACGGTATCGCTCGGGCGACCTTGTTTCTCAGCCGGCCGGGCAGGGGCACATCCTGGTGCAGTCCGCGCTCACCGGCTCCGCCGCCCTGCTCACGGCCCAGCAGGCTGCGTTGCTGCGTGCGTGCACATTCTTTCGGTCGCTCGACGGGCATGCAAAAGCCACTCGGGCGAAGCGAGCTGAACTCGAGTCCCTGGCGCGCCAGGGCTTGCTGACGTCCGAGACGGCCCTCCGGCAGCGATGCTTTGGCGCAGTCCAGCAGCCAGTTACGGCGCCGAGCATCTCCACCGTTGCCGTGATCACCCGCGAGCGGATCGACTCGCTTCAGCGGTGCCTGGAGAGCTATATCGACGATGGTCAGCGCGCCGACCGACGCGTGGAATACCTCGTCATCGATACCGCCCCACAGGCGGAGGCGCGCGACCTGACCCGCGCGATGCTCCGCGGGGTCAGCACACGCCGGGATGTGACGGTGCGCTACGCGGGACTCGAGGAGCGGCAACGGTTTGCCAATGCCCTGGAACGGGCCGGGCTGCCACGACCCGCGATCGACTTTGCGCTCTTCGACCCTGAGGGCTGCGATTTGGTCTATGGCGCGGCACGGAATACCGTCTTGCTTGCGACAGCAGGGCAGTTGGTGTTATGCGCGGACGATGACACCGTGTGCAGCCTTGCCGAGGTGCCGGGAGCCGCGAGAGACGGCCTGGCGTTGTCGTCCCAGAATGATCCGACGTCCCTCTGGTTTTTCCCAAACCATGAGGCGGCGCTGGCGAGCACCAGACACCTCGACCGGAGCGTGCTCGCCATCCACGAGGACTTGCTGGGGCGCGATGTGGCGTCGTGCCTCGAGTTCGCGCCCAAGCCGGATCTGCTGAGGGTCGACGACATTGATGGCCCTTTCCTGCGGGCGCTCGAGTCCGGTCGCGCCCGTGTGGCCGTCACTTCCACTGGGATGCTTGGCGACGCGGGCAGCGGCTTGCCGCCCGCCATCCGGCTGCTGGACGCCGAGTCGCGGCAGCGGCTTGTCGGGTCCGAGGCCGCATACCGGACCCTTGCCCGGAGTCGCCAAGTGCACCGCGGCGTGATTCGACAAACCATTTCCAAAAACCCCTACCTGATGATGACGGGGGCGGCTATCGACAACCGCGCCATCCTCCCGCCCTTCTTCCCGGTCCTCCGGGGCGAAGACACCATCTTCGGGTTCATGCTCGGAGCTTGTGTCGAGGGCGCCACCATTGGCCACCTCCCCTTCACGCTCCTGCACAGCCCTGGCGAACTCCGGGAGATCGCGCCAGACGCGATCAATGACTTCGCCCGGCATCCGTCATCGTTCGAGCTGGTGATTGGGTGCGTCCAGTCGTTCTCGGCTCTCGCGGGCACCAGTCCGGCTGAGCGCCTGCGCGCCCTCGGTCGTCAACTTGGTGCGATCGCCTCGCTCGCGCCGGCCGATTTCGAGGAGTTCCTCCGGCTCTGGGTCTGGAGAATGAAAGCGCTCGCCATGGAACGCCTTACCAACGACCTGGAGGCGTCGAGCGCGACATCGGCATCCTGGAAGCAGGACGTCCAGCGGTACCTCGAAAGCCTGCGGACATCATTCGCCGCAGATGCCTACCTCGTGCCACCAGACCTTAAGGCCCGGTTCGGCGGCGGTGCTCTCCCGGTCATGCAGCGACTGATCGCCCGCTTCGGCGACCTGCTCCAGTGCTGGCCCGCGATGCTGGAGGTGGCCCGCTCACGCGCCGCCGGTGGCGAGGAGCTCGCCCGCCCGCTCCGGGCAGGCTGACGTGCTGCCAGACAAAACAAAACCGGCCGCTACCGGCCGGTTCTGTCAACGAACGGAGGTCGAGTCTAGCTGCCGCACGGAATCGGCATGACGTTCTGTCCGATCCAGTCACCCTGCTGATCGAAGTCACCCTGGTTTGGCCCCGGGGCCGTACAAACAGCCGGTTCCTGGGCTGCCGCGGTCAGCACGCCAGGCGCGATGGTCGCCGCAAAGGTTATCGCCGCGATTCCGACGAGTTTCTTCCACATAGCATGACCCTCCTGATGAATGCCGGTAACGTCACGAAGATCGGGGCGACGCGAAAAACAAGTGAAGGTCGTCGACGCCGTTATGAAACTCGAGCTCAGCGACAGGTCCCTGTATCAAAGCAGCCGCGGAGCTGACTAATCCCTGTGTCGCCGTAATGCATCACGTAACACTGTCACGCCCGTCTCCTCAGCGTTAGACGTGTGAAATCCGCCGCTCAGTCTTCACGGAGACCGCACGAATAGCGCAAGTTGGCTCCTCGTTTAGTGCGTGCCGCAGTAAGCAACACAATCAGCCATGGGTCGGTCCGATCGATTGCCCTTCCCCGCCACGCTGGGCACCACCGGAGGTCGTCGGCCTGGTCGCCGCAGCGGTTTCTTCCACTCGAGGTAACCGACGGCCGGAATGCGCGTCCCACGGGCGGTCGCGGCGGCCGCGCTCCTGGTAATTCTGGGCGTGACCGCCTTCGCGGCAGCAACCGCATCGGGACGAAGCGCGACCGCTGCGGGTGACCTGGTGACCACCGCCGGATTGTGCACAAGGGCTCGGGCGGCGGCGATTCGCTTCTGCTCGCCTCCGGAGAGCTGATCCGGACGGTGGCCGGCGCGTCGGCCATCCCCAATGTCTCCAGCGCGCCATTCGCTGGCCTCCGCGCCTATTTCGGCCTAGACGAAACCCATCGACCGCATCCTGTACGTGGTTCGATCTCGGTCCACGATAGTGCGAGGGCTCGACCGTCCACCCAGACCTGCCGGTATCGAACCGGTCGAGCCCCGACAGGCAATTCAGGAGAGTCGCCTTGCCAGACCCGGATGGTCCGACGGCTGCACCATCTCGCTCCGCCCCACCTCGAAATCGACGCCGCAGAGCGCATCCACCTCGGCACCGCCCCGCAAGCACTTTCGGAGCCGAGTCGCTCGACCATCGCGCCTTCTTCGATTTCCCCTCCCCCAAGTCTCGCTGGCGCCGTCGATCGACTTCACGATCTCGTCGAAGTGTATCGAGCACTGTCGTCGATGTGACGCACCGTGCTACCATGTGTGCGCGATGTAGGTGATGTCGATCAACCCCCCGGGAATCGCCGCCAGCATGGCCGCGACTCACGGAGGCCCACGCCGTTCAGTTCATGAACGGATCGGCCGAGACGGGGAAGTTCTCCAGATCCTGCGGCCGCCTCGTCACACCGGGTAGGGCCCGGAAGGCGAGGGGGGTCTCCACCGGCGGCTTTGTCGGCCCGGTGTCCCCCAAAGAGAGTTTGGGGTTCGCGCGCCCACAAAGCGCGAGGAGGTTAGACCGTGAGCGTTAGCGAAGTCGACGTCATCGATAGCCAGGCACCGTACGAGGGGACCACGCTCGAATCGCCGCCGGAGGTTGCGAAACGGGCGGCCATCGACCGGTTGTCCAGCGCGCTGAAGGAGCGCGGCTTCTCCGGCCAAGCCGCCAACCTGATCGCTACGGCGGTCACCGATCCGTCTGATGCACGCCGCCGACTGCAGGTGCCGTCGATCATGCGCTTGCCCGAGGCGACCATCGAGTACATCAACGTGAATGTGTGGGCGCCCGCGATCAGCACGTACCCTGCCAACTTCCGAGAGGCCGCGAGCCACGTCTATCCGATCACCGGCCAGGCGATGCGGCACCGCCCGTTGCCGGCGCCCCGGTCGGGAGCGGGTCCGACCCTGAAGCTCACCGTCGACAACCGCGAACAACTCGTCGCCAGCCTGAATCAATCGGAGGCGTTTCTCCTCGAGCACAACGACTACCGCGACTCGATCGGCCTGCAGGGCGTGCTCATGCCGGTGATCGTGGCGGTTACGGAGATCGAACACGCAGATGGGACCCCGCCGACATCGCTGGCCAGCAGCGTCGACGGCAGCTCGCGCGTCGCGTCCTCGCACGAGTTGCTCGCCGTCGAGCCAGTCGACATCGCGTACCTGCACCCTAGCAATGATCGGCGCTATCGGCAAGCGATCGGGTCGGTACGGGCGCTGCTGACCAGGCCGCTCGAGACGCTGACCGAGGCGGAAAAGGCAAGAGTCAGGGCGCTGGTTATCCCGGCGTCGATCATCGTCGGCATCAACCACGGCCCCGAGACCGACGCCGCCCGGGTGATCGGGTCGTTGGTGGGCCTGATCCACGTCGATCCCCCGCGCCAGTGGGACCCTGGAGCCACGCTGGACGCTCAGGCAGACTCGGCGCTCCAAGAGCTCTTCGACCGGGAGTTGATCACTGGCGTCCAGCACGACTTCTTCGCCGGACTGATCACCCGTGAAGAGGCGAAGCATGCCGGCCTCTCAGATGAGCTGGATGAGCGAGGCATCGCGATCCTTCGGGCCGTAAAGGATCACCTTTCTGCTGCCAAGGCCGGAATCCGACGGCTGATCTACAAACGGCGCTACGAGTGGGGACCGCTCGCCGACATGTGCGCCGAGTTGGCCATCCGGCCGTATCGGTCGCTGGTCAGCGCCCAGGCCGCGACGACGTCGAGGGCGGCGCTGCAGCGCATCTTTCGGAGCGACAGGTTCACCGTAACTCCGCGCTGGCGTGTGACCCACCGGTCCCCCGAGGAGCTGCGCGACGCTGCGCTGGCCGATGTTGATCGCGGGGAGTTCGGCGCCGACGGCGCCGAGCTGGCGCTGCTGGCTGCCTACCACCTGACCCGCTACCGAGTCTTGCGCCGCCCTGATCGGCAATACCTGGGGGACATCCGCGAGCCTGACGTGATCCTGAAGAAGATGACCACGTCGCGACACGGCGTTCTTGCCCTGTACCAGGCGCTCATCGACGGTCGGAGCGGGATCGAGCCGCGCACCGTCGACGAGGCGGGCGTGCCCGCGCTCGACGCCACCAACCAGGCGGTGCCGATGACCGCGAAGTGGCTTCGTGGTGATCTCGTGCCCGAGCCCAGCGGTTGGCAGGATGAGGATGGCGTCACCTGGGAACCGATCACGTTTTTCGAAGAGACGCCCGAGACCGTCATGGCGAAGCACCGGGCGAACTTCGCTCGGCATCTGGACTCGCTTGAACAGGACATCGAGGCGCTGCGCGCCGTGACTGGTCAAGATGGCGGCTCAGCGGTCGATGACCATGGCTGGCCGGCAGCCGAGGCGGACGAGCACCTTCGCCGGCTCGAGCAAATCAAGGAACGGCTCTACGGCTGGAAGATGCAATGGAACATCAAGAACACCACCGAGCGGATATCGACCGCGTCGGAGGAGCCGACCTCATGACGCCCGCTTTGCGGCAGGCCCTCGCTAAAATGGCTGGAAGCTGGGCTGCGGGACCGCTCTTTCAGGCGATCGAACCCGCCGGCAGCCGCAGCGAACGTAAGGTGGTTGAGGCGTACGCGGCCGTCTACATCGCGACTGGAGCAACCGGAAAGCCCCTCTACGTCGGCTCGACGCGCCGGCCCCGCTCGACTCCGTCGCAAAGGATCGCCGAGCACCTTCGTGACACGCGCAAGGCCAGCCGATGGGTCCAGGTGTATTTCCTGCCGCTTCGACCGGATACTCCGAGGGCGGTAATGCTGGCCATCGAGGCGGACGTCGCCGCCGTTCTCAGTCCCTCAATGGGCCGCAGGCGTCCCAGGCCAACCCGGCGCCTCCTCGCCGGGACGGTCGGCCTGCCGGGTTCGTCTCCAGAGGTGGCGTGATGGCGACCGGAGGAAGGGAGCGCGTCGCGACCTTCATGGACTACCAGAACTGCTACGGCGCAGCACGCGAAGCCTTCCATGACCCCAGCAATGACCCGAGCCAGCTGGGAAACGTCCACCCGCGCGCGCTTGCCGAACTCTTGGCGGCCAAGGGAGGACGGCAGCGGGACCTGGTCCACGTGGCGGTCTACACCGGCTTGCCGGACCCCACGCTGGACCCCAAGACTCACCGCGCCAGATCGAGGCAGATCGCCGCCTGGAAGGCGAAAGGCGCCCAGGTGGTCAGCCGGCCGCTGCGCTACCCCCCGCGGTGGATGAACGAGCGGCCGCGAGAGAAGGGCATCGACGTCAAGCTGGGGATCGATGCGGTCATGATGGCCCTCCGGGGCGACTACGATGTCGCGGTCCTGGCGTCCTGCGACACGGACCTCGCGCCGGTCGTGGAGGCCCTGCTTGAGCTGGAATGCACGCGCGGCACGCCAACGGTCGAGGTCATCGCCTGGAAGGGCCGCGAAAACCGCATCGGAGTTAGCGGCAAGACGCTGACCGAGCGGTGGATCGGTTCAAAGGACTACGCCGCCGTCAAGGACAGCACCGACTACAACCGATAAGTACAGCGTTTACCTAAACGGGCTGGCGGTCGGCCAGCCCGTTGGGTTAGCCAGATAAAAAAAGGGCCCCGCCAGTCCGCTTTCGCGTACGGCGGGGAGCAATGACCCCATCTTAGCCCACCACGGCCGGCCGGCCGGGGCATCGGTCGATGGCCTCGCTGAACTGTCACAGAACCGTCGGTGGGAGTTCCGAGTCCCGGGTGCTGGACGTACGCCCGGACTCGCTCGCGAGGAGGGTCCGTCGCGTCTCATAATGCGCCCGGTATCCTTCGGTCCGTGGCTCGACAGCGCCCCACGCCGCCGCAGGAGCGACCGTACGATCCATTGGCCCGGATTGAGGTCGGCCGCAGCGTGGTCAACGCCCTCTTGGCGCGTCCCTGCGGGCCGCTGCCGCCCGAGCCGTTCGGCGGGATCGGCGTCTACGCCCTCTACTACCACGGACCGTTCGACCTGTACCGTCCGATCACCGCCAAAGACTGCACGACTCCGATCTACGTCGGGAAGGCCATCCCGCGCGGGGGGCGCAAGGGCCTCGCGGGCCTGGGCGTGCAGGCGACGAACGAGTTGTTCAGCCGCCTGCGCGATCACGCCGAGTCGATCAGAGACGCCGAGAACCTGGAGCTCAAGGACTTCTCGTGCCGGTACCTCGTGGTCGATGATCTCTGGGTCCCACTCGCGGAAAATCTGCTCATCCGTAGAGCGCCTCCTTTGTGGAACTACGTCGTGACGGGCTTCGGCAGCCACGCCGTGGGCGGCAAGAGGGAGACGGGCGCTCTTTCCGCCTGGGACACGATCCATCCTGGTCGGCCCGACTCCAAGAAGCTGCCGCCGGGGAAACTGACGGCGGAGCGGATCCGTGACCAGGTCAAGGAATTCTTCGCGAAGGGGCCGACCGCCGCCCGCGGCGCACCGGAGACCTAACGGCGGCAATCCGTTCGGCAACTTGCGGCAGGCGTCCGGTGATTTCGCTAGCGAACACCCGCATGACCAGCCAACCTTCGGCGCTACCCAGGAAAGGGCAGCCATTGTAAGGGCGGAACACCTCCCAGAAGCTCAAGCTAGCCGGGCAGCTGATCGGCTAAGATCTGACCGACCGCCAGCCTCGACCACGACCAGAAACTTCGGGCAATCAGGCTTTTTCAAGACAGGCGTCGCGCGCCAAGAGACCGACGATGGACCTCATTAAGGATGCGGTCCGCGACAGTCGGAAGATCGGTTGAGAGCTGGCTTGTAAAAACTCTCATAACTATCCAGCCCTGGCTTTCCAGCACCCGGTTTACTTGGCTGTCTCTTTCCATATTTCGCGCGATCTTCGCGACCCACCACTCTCGGCGCGAAGGAAACTGTTCCTCGTAGCCCTTCAAACCTCGCTCTTTCCATCCAGCTCCGTGCCAAAAGTCGCCATCAACGAATACCGCAATTCTGGCTCGGACAAAAACTAGGTCGGGGCGTCCAGTGAAGCGCTTGTCGTGGATTCGGAAACGGAGCCCTTTTGCATGGAGATATCGACGTAAGGCTAGCTCGGGTTTCGTGTCCTTGGCGCGGACTGCGGCCATGATCCTAGATGTGACAGAAGGGTCGCGGACGCTGCCTACTGAGCCGCGACGAGTTCCCTTTGGGCTACTCCGAGGGTCTGCATAAACATCCGCCCCAAGGATTCGGCCAGTTTGACCGGGACGGCGTTTCCGATCTGCCTCATGCATTCCGAGCGGCTTCCCTCGAAGCGATAGTTGTCCGGGAACGTTTGGATTCGAGCAGCTTCCCTGACCGTAAGATAACGGACTGACCCGTCGTCGAGCACGATGATGCCCTCTCCCCCAGGTACGCCGTGCACGCCTGCTTTGAGTGTCTTTGCCGGAGCATCAAGTGTCGAGCCGGTGTGCCCAGGATAAACCCGAGCGCCAGGCCACTGAACGTGATTAGCCACTGGCCCATCGTCGAAGAGAGACCGGGCGTCAGGCAGCCCACGAATAGCGTCTCGCACAGTTCTCCACCGCGTCGTTTCGACGCTTGCAAAGGGTAAGAGATCTAAGTCGCCATCTAGGTCGGGCAGGCGGTTCGATTCGAGGCGGTGCTCCCGAGCGTAGCTTCCGTCCATAAGTGCCTGCGCGAGAAGGGACGCGGAATGGCTCGGTGCAGGCCACGGGCAAGAAGCAGCGACATCTTCGCGAACCGCTCGTATAAACACTCGTTCACGTCGTTGCGGGACTCCATAGTTGGCTGCGTTTAGCGGTCTCCATTCCACGATATATCTCTCGACCGCATCCACGACTCGCTTAGTTCGACGCAGGCGCTCAGCATGGTCCGTCCACTGTTCGCTACGTCGCCGCGTGATGTAGGGAAGACTAAGTTGGGAACAGACGTAGTCGAAGTAAGGTCGAAAGTCCGGCCGCACCAGACCAGGAACATTCTCGATAAGCACGGCCTTGGGTCCGCAGAGCCTTACCGCTTCCAGAAATGTCGGGAACAGATTTCGTTGATCAGCGCTACCCTTATGGACACCTCCGAGCGAAAAGGGTTGGCACGGAACCCCTCCTGCGAGCAGGTCGATATCGTTCGGTAATGACCCGAAATCGAACTCGGCAACATCCGTCTCATGGATGTCATCCGGGCTCCAGCCAGTGCTAATTCCGGCGTTGGCCCGCAGCGACCGGCAAGCGTCTGTATCCCACTCCACTAACGCCACATGCTCAAAGCCTGCCGCTTCAAGACCTAGGGCTAAGCCGCCCGCCCCGGCAAAGAGATCAACTGATGTAAGTCGCCGCACGGTACTCGACGCTAGCATCTGTCCATGACAGCTGTCTGTCGCGAGGCTGAGTTAGTCCCGATTGCTTGCAGCGCTGGGAGAAGCGCCCTAGCCTTAGCGCGATCGATCATCCGCGTCGATGCCCTCTTGGGCCGGAAACCGACATAAGAGTCGAGCAGGCTAGCTATTACGCGTGTGGGGTCAATTTTCGATGCGGGAACGAGTCCACTTTTCTGGGCATTATAGGCCGGTACGGCAAGCAACGTCGTATTTTCGGGACCGGTATCACTCGCCGGATGAACGGGCTGCAACCTACGAGAGTGCGCGCAATGGGTCACTCGTTCACTGCAGCGCTTGACGGACCACAAAGTCTGGATCGGCGCCTCCGAGCGCAATCCGCGACCCGCGTCGGTCCTTTCGTCAGCCCGGCAGGGAGACCGGACCCTTGAAGCTGTTGCAGCGATCGATCGCTAAGTGACCTTCGTTGCAGTCGTGGTGCCAAGTAGCTCCAGAAATCGGTCACGCTGTTCATCGAAGCGCTGCCGATGACCATAGCCTCGGTGATCCCAGAATTTTTGGAATGAAGTATGCCTACCTTTCTGATAGAAGAAGTTAGAAATGTCAAGAGCTGTCGCCCCCTGGCCACGCTCTTGCCGGAAGAAGTCAAGGGCAGCCTTAAAAAGTGCCTCGATGGCTCTGTCTAGAGGCTTCAGTAGGTCGGCCTGCCGCTTAGGTCGTTCGCATGCCTCGCGGAACGTAGCTGAGCGCTGGATCTTGGCGGCAAATTCCTTCCAGGCAAAATGGAGAACGAGCCACTTCGCGTACGCGCGGTTCGGATAACCTCGGCCGACCGCCGAAACGCGGCGCATCAGCCAGTACCGGCTAAGTAGGTCGATTGCACCGCGATGGCCAAATATCTCCTCATAGTGCTCGCCAAATAGCCGCTCTTTGCCTGCCCGTACGACTCGCGGATCATAGAGTGTAGCCGCCGCCGCTTGAGCAAACTCATCCTTTTTGATCGGGAGTAGATAACGCACGGCGTGGCGCCGCCTCGCCTCACCCTTGAACTCTCGCTTCCGGATGTATAGGTACCCGAGATTCCGCAGCTCCCTCTCCAGGAGAACCTGATGTTGATCATTAGATATCAAGTCGGAATTGAGGATCTGGTTCTGAGAGTTACTAGCCAGAACTATTCTGGAAACCAGCTCGTCATACAACTCCTCAGGCTCGTTAGGGACCGAGATTACCTTCACAATGACGCTCGGTTGCCTCGCCTGAGCCCCTGCCGCCGCGAGGACTCTGGTCGTCTGCTGGCCATTGATTATTTGAGGACTGCGAATCCAGAGGCTTGATCGACCCCCGGTCGTTTGGTGGCGTACCCCGCTGCATACAATTGTGACGCCGTTATTCAGGTACCAAAACTGGTCGGGATTATGCTTCACGCTGTCCCGAATCGCATCGTTAATCTTTCCGTCCCCTATATAGCCCCGTACGTTCCTGGCGAAAATGCGGAGGCCCGCCTTCTCGTAGAGTTCCCCAACGGCCTCCCCACTTGCTGTGACTACCCAGGCATCGATGCCGCTGATCCGGTCGGCGTGTGCGAGTGGCGTCGTCGGGTGGATCGGCAACTCCAACGACGGCACTGGTGGTGCAATTCCCTCCAGATAGTCCTTCAAGAGCACCGCAATCGCTTTGCCCGTGTAGAACTCGAGCTCGGCGTCATGGTTTCTGGCCTCGTTAGCAGCCTCCTTTTCGAGCGCTGACGCGACCTTGCCGGTTGTGACAAAGTACAGAACGAGCCGATAGTGCCGCTTTAGGACCCGGTCGCGAACTGCGTGTAGCTTGTCCCGCGTAAGCTCGTCCAATGAGTCGGTGAACTGCTTGAATTGCCCTGCCGAGGATCGGGTGACTTGCGCAATCCTCGCAAGAGCGAATACGTCGTTTCGGGATTCTGCCTTGGCGGACTTCCCCCGATATTTGCCTTGAGTGATGAAGACGCTTTTAGCGGCCTCATCGATGAAAATGGCATCGATGCCTTTATCCTTCGCACCACCCGTTAGGGAACCTGATGCAGGTTCCTCACTCCCAACTATTCCTGCAATCTGAAACCAAAGTACAAAGCGGTCTTCCCGCGAAAGGTGCGGGAACCGCTGGTCCAGCTCCCGGATTTGGGCCTCCAAACTGTCGAGCGTCTTTGACGCCCCCGCTCGCGACGCCATTCTGTGCCTCCTTTGTGCAATTCCGAAGTTTCACCGTCAGGTGAACAACGCCCTGGGGCCGCGGTTCATCGGGAAGGCCGAGCTACCGCCAGGAACGTGTAAGACGCACTCGCACTCTTCCATAACAGAGTTCGGTGCGGCGTGTTCAATCTGAAAACCGATGCCGGCACCTCAGCTACCTGTCGCAAACCCTTGGTTTTTTGACATGTTTGGGGCGGAGAGTCGGCTTGAGGGCTTGAGTTCATTGGCCGAGTTTCCACCGCCGAAAATCCGAGGTTCGCATGTAGTACATGAGGTACGCCCTCTCACCCCCGATTGGCCGGTGCGTTACCAATCCAACCTTGAACCCGGCCTTCATGGCTCGCCGCGCCTCGGCTGGGCCCAGGTGGACCTTCGTGCGAAGGATTCCGAGTGTCTTTTTGCTCAAGGCGCCGATCCGCTCATTTTTCATTTCGCCGTAAAAAGTAGCAGGTTTGCACGAGTACGGCCAGCCGGTGTGAGTTTAGTGGTGCGTCGTGGCCATCTCAACCAGCCGGCATAAGGCGCTAGCCAGTCGCATCTGGTCGGGCGTCCGACACCGGGCTTTAAGGAGCTCGGGACTGCAGACAAGGAGCACCAGACCTTGAGCGCGGGAGGCGGCGACGTTAAGCCTGTTCAGGCTGAAGAGGAAGTCTATGCCGCGTGGGGCGTCGTCGACCGAGGAAGTCGCCATCGAGTAGATGACCACCGGGGCCTCCTGACCCTGAAACTTGTCGACGGTTCCGACTCTGGCATTGTCTGGCAGTGTTTCAGTCAAGCGGCGGACCTGAGCGTTGTAGGGCGCAACCACGAGGATGTCATCGACAGCGATAGGCCGTCCTTTGCCTTCGCGATCGGTCCAGGGCAAGCCCAGCAAAGCCCGGAATGTGTCGTTCACCGGGTCGGCCTCTTCGGACGATAGCGTTCGGTTGCCGGCATGTTCAACAGGCCTGTAACGGAGACCCACTCCGCCGCTACCGTTGCTTGTCGCGAGGTCCTGGCGCTTCGTTGACTGGTCGGGTTCGAGTTTGCTGTCGTAAAAAGCCTCTGAGATGAAGGCGCAAACCGCCGGGTGCAGCCGGTAGGAGGTTTCAAGGAAGAGGCCATAATCGACCGGCATAGTGGGCTCGTCCTGAATGACGTGATCCAGCACCGAAAGATTGACGCCGGGCGGGTGGATGCCATGGCTGGGCTGGCTGAGCTGGTTTGGGTCGCCCAGAAAGATGAAGTTGAGCGTAGCGCCGGCCATCGCGAGAACATTTGCCAGCGCCATCTGGCCTGCTTCGTCCACGACCAGGTAATCCAGCTTCGCGGGAAAGGTCGGCCGCGCGAACAGCCAGGAGGTTCCCGCGACAATGTCGACGTCGCCGTCGCTCAGCGCCATCTCGACGGTCGAGGCGCTTCCGGTGCACTGCACTTCCGGCGAGGCGCACCGGTCGCGTTCGTCAGCCTTCTGCATCGCGCGAACAGACTGACCGCGGAGCCTCGCGACCTCCATCAGCTTGTCGAGGAGGTTGCCGATAACTCTGTGGCTGTTGGCGGTTATGCCGATCCGGTTGCCGCCCTTGACTAGCTCGAGAATGATCTCGGCGCCTATGGTCGTCTTGCCCGATCCGGGTGGACCCTGGATGGCAAGGTAGGTGCTGTCGAGGCGAGGCGCCAGCAACACGGCGACGTCTCTCGCACGTTCGCCCGCCTGAACAAGCGGCGTTCCTTCGATCACCCCATCGATGCGCGGCGGCTCCAGGCAAAGGAGATCACGCGCTGCCCGAAACTGCCCAGGACCACTGAAGCCGTGGTCCACGACCTGCTGGCCGAGTCGGAGAAGGGCGTCGCGCTGATCATTGGTCGGGATCGGGCTTGCCGGGATCAGCGAGGTCG
Source organism: Candidatus Dormiibacterota bacterium (assembly GCA_030948145.1). Taxonomy (GTDB): domain Bacteria; phylum Chloroflexota; class Dormibacteria; order CF-121; family CF-121; genus JALYYC01. The sequence goes on along the minus strand of JALZAV010000037.1, from coordinate 3,537 downwards.
GGTGCGGCACCTCTGATTGCTTGCTCCGGCTGAGTTCGATCCAACCCGCAATGCCGTCGATGTCGACAACCGTCCCCGCAGGCTCCAGGCGCCGCGGGTCGTGTGGCTTATCGTCGATCCCGATCTTGTACTCCTGGGTCGGATCGAAGTAGTAGCGAAAGACATTCGACTGCTTCTCCTGGCGAACCTCGCCGCGGAATTCGAGACCACCGATCGATTCGGGATCCGCCATCAGCTGTTCGTCCGTGAGCGTGCCCTTGCGGTAGTACTCCCACCATTCGGACTTTGCCTCCCGCCGGTGCCAGTTGAGGCTGTGCCCTAGGAGGTAGCGCGCCCGCTGCTCGTGTGACCGCTTTTCTTCGTCCTCGGGCACGCCGGCCTGCAGCTTGTCGAGGACGGCGGCGGTGCGCTGATCGATATCGCGTAGGTTCTCGCTTGGCTCCGCCTTGTCGGGTCCAGGCCGCGCGATATCGCCATACTTCACGATAGCCTGCAATCGCCGGGCCTCGAGCCAGTCGCGCAGCTGCGCCGTCGAGAGGCAATCGTCGGCGTTGTAGGCGAGGATCTCGTCGAGTTTCCGCTGGTCGCGCGAGTCCAGCCACTCCTCGTAGGCAACGATGCTGGACGCGGCGTCCACGATCTCCGTAGTGCGCTTGCCGCGGTACAGCGCTTCCAGCTCCTTGAGGGAATATGACTCGGTCCCGACCTGGACGGACTGCCGGACCACGCGATAGAGATCGACCAGGACCCGCCCGCGTAGCAGCCTGTCGACCTCTTGCTCGCGCGTCGCGTAGGTGCTCGCCAGCCACTTGAGCGCGTTCGGCTCGTAGGCGGCGTAGTGATAGACATGCAGGTCGGGATGGCGATTGACCCGCTCGATCAGGAAGTCCATCACCTGCTCGAAGGCGCGCTTCTCGGCCTGAGTGTCATGCGCCCAGAAAGCATGGTGTTGCGGCCTCCCCTCCACCATCTCCGTGATGCCGAAGAGGTATTCGAGGCCGTCGTCGCCGACGAACGGGTCGCCCTCCATGTCGAAGAAGAGATCCGCAGGCGTCGGCGCCGGCAGCGCCTGAAACCCGAGGTGCTCGCCGAGCGAAGCCAGCACCTCGAAGGTCAGCTCGCCGGCGTCCTTGCGCTCGACCTGGAGCTTGGCCTGCCGGCGGAGCCGGGCGAGCGCATCCTTATTAATGCCTTGGACCGGCTCTACCGGGCTCGTGGCCAGGGCCGCCATCGTCGCGATGCCGGCCAATTGCAGGCGCCGGGTCTGGTCGCGACGCATGCCGGCGACCAGGCAGAGATGGTCGTCCTGGCGGCGGCGGGCCTCGCAGACGTCGATCCAGCGGCAGATGCGGCAATGGTCGACGGGATCTGGGTAGGTGGTCATCGCCGGCGCAAAGACTGTCTCTTCGAACTGGCGCTTGACGCTCCGGTAGTAGGCTCCATAGTCCTTGAGCCGCAAGTCTTCCCGACTGCCGTCGCCAAGGATCAGCCGAATCTGTTCCGGCTCGAGCCCCTGGACCATAGCGAGCTGTTCGGCGTAGACGCAGCATTGGAGGACGGCCGCCGCTTTTGCCTTGCGGGCGAGCTTCGCGTCAGCGACCTCGTAGCTATAGCCGCCCAGCTTGCTGGGGCGGTCGACCCGCAGCAGGAAGTCGGGATGACAACGCCAGCGGCCATCAAAGAAGGTGCCCTGGTAGATGACATCGACGCCTTCCTGCATGGCGACGACGGTCTGGGCGTGCGCTTCGGTTAGCCCGGCAATGGTTCCCTCCGGGAAGGGGAACTCGACAACTCGTCGGTGGCTGGTTCGCAATTCGGCCAGATGGCGAGCTTCGTGCTCGAGGCCTCGCCGGGCCAGAACCTCGAGTTCCGGGTCCTTCCGCTCCGGCCGCCCGATCTCACCGCGAGCGGCCGCCAGCTCCTGCTGGGTGAGGTGCTCGCACTCCAAAAAGCCCGTCAGATCGGACGGGCTGACGATCAGCCGACCCTCAAGAAACTGCATCGTGCCCTTCTACTCCAAGGGTGACTTTACGACCCCGTTTTGACAGCTGTATGTCCGAGTTGGCGGCGGGGGCTGTACCCTTCGGAAAAAGCTCCGGGAGGTCTGAAATGGGGAATCAAGGACGTTCGCAGGGTCGAGCATCGAAGATCTCGGATGTCCAGCAGGGGGTCGTTACCCAGAACGAGTTTGCCAAGCTGGTCATGATGGGCAGCCGCGGCCGGATCGAGCTGGCTGCCCCGCTGACCGATGAGGAGCGGCGCGACTTTGAGGTGCACGTGCCCGGCCGGTACGGGTCGGCCCTGGCCATGCAGGTCAAGAGCGCGATGCAGCTGACAAGGCTGAGCGCCAACGCCCGCTATCTGCGGGTCCATTTCGGAGTCCGGGCCAGCCGCCTGGTGAACGACCCGGCGTTCTGGTATTTCCTGGCTTATTTCAACCCGGCCACCATACGGTTCGAGGATCCAACCTTTCTCGTGCCCTCGGCGGTTCTCCACGAGCACGCGACCCCGAGGAAGAAGGGCGACCAGTGGCTGTTCACATTTCAGGCCAGCATGGCGCCAGGCTCGCATGATCAGTGGGAACCGTACCGCGTCAGCCAGCTGGCGTTGGGTAAGAAAGTCACGCTAATCATCGACGACCTTCGGAAGCTGCGCGCCTCGCTCGACGCCTCTCAGCTTCTCGAGATGCCGGGCGTCATCTGGGCTCGGACGGCTTAACCATGCGGATCAGCTCGGTGCAGCAAGGCTTGATCGTCGAATACGAGTTCGCGAAGTTCCTCATGGTGGGCAGCGGCGGCAAGATCGAGCTCGCCAGGCCGGTGTCGGATGACGAGGCGCGTGACTACGAAATTCACATCCGGGGCCAGTACGGGATGGGCTTCGCCTGCCAGGTCAAGAGCGCGATGAGCCTGCACAAGATGTCGAAGAACGTTCGGTACATGAACATCTTCTTCGACATCGCGGTTGAGCGGCTGGTCAACAGCCCCTTCTACTGGTACTTCGTGGCCTATCTCGACCCGAAGTCGATGGGACTGGCCGACCCAACCTTCTTGATCCCCTCGGAGGACTTTCACCGGCTGGCGGCCCCTATCCAGCGCGGCGGCAAGTGGAGGTTCTCGATGGCGGCGAGTATGGAGGCGAAGAGTCGCGACCGCTGGAATCCCTACCGAGTCGGGACGCTCGAGCTTGGAGAGCGCGTGCTGGAAATCAGTCAGGATTTGAACAAATTGCATCCTGGAGCCAAGCTGCCCGCGGGACTGCTGGCGATCCCTGATGTGTTTGTGGTACGCGCATGAAGGAGCGAACCTGGCTGATCTTGCAGCGCGACCTGTCCGTATGGCTGCGCGATGTCGAGGGGGCCACGTTCACGACGATGGTGCTGGACCTCACCGACGAAGGCACCCGGGCCCTCGAGGCAGGCTCGACGGTGGAAGAGTCGCTCAGAGAGGCCCTGTCGCGCGCGGCCAAGGAGCCGGCACGAGGGATGCAACGCGCGGTTCCTGACCGAATCCAGGTTCCGAACGGGCTGGCCGGGGC